>JAFMNE010000010.1 GCA_017859395.1 Ilumatobacteraceae bacterium
GTTGGTTCAGCCGACGACGTTGGATATCTGCATCGAGGGCGTGGCATTCGTGTAGTTCACGATGTCGCCCATGATGTCGCCCATGCGCTCGGACGCCATGGCGGCCTGCATGTCCTCAGCCGAGTCGAAGTAGAACGACACAGCGGCCACCGCCGGTCCGTCCACACCGCGCTCGATTTCGGTGCGCACCGGTTTGAACGCCTCGTTGCACATCGGCACGTGCGTGGCCGCGTAGTAATCGTGGTCGAAAGTGACGTCGTCGCCAGCGGCGTAGGACACGGTGAGTTTGATCATGTTGGCACCGTAGCCGCCCGTGGCCACCCGCCGAGCCGTCAACGTCACAGGTGCTGCCACACCCCGCGTTTAGGGTTGGCATATGGACACCCTTCTCGTCGCCGTGCTCGCTGCTGTGGCTGCAGCAGCCGTTGCCACCGTGGTCGTTAGCCGCCTGCAACGCCCGGCGGACAACCCCGTCGCCGCACCTCAGGCCCCCATTGATACCTCGGCGCTCATCGCCCAAGTGCAGTTGGCGAACGCCGAGGCACTTCGCGATGCCATGGGTGAACTGCACGAACGCGCCGCAGCCGACCGTGCCGAAACCACCCGCATCGTTACCGAAATGGTCACCGCGCAAAGCGGTGACCAACTTGGCCAACGGGCAGAAGTCCTCGACCACACCCTGCGCAACGTCCAGACCGATATGGGGCAACGCATCAATGATCTCGCCCAGGAGTTGCAACGGCTCCGCGAAATGACCACCGGCCATTTCTCCAGTGTCAGTGATGCCGTCACCGCCTTGTCACAACGCACCCAGAACCTCAACGAAGTGCTGTCAAGTTCACAAAAACGCGGGCAGTGGGGTGAGCGACTTGCCGAGGACATGATCCGGGCTGCCGGTTTCGTTGAGGGCATCAATTACTCCAAACAAGACACCACCGCCGCTGGTGGCCGTCCCGACTTCACCTTTTCCATGCCGCCCGACCGGGTGCTCTTCATGGATGTGAAGTTTCCCCTTGATCGCTATGCCGCACATCTCGCCGCTGACGACGACACCACACGCGCAACCACCAGAAGCGAATTCGTTCGTGCGGTGCGCAGCCATGTTGAAGCACTCGCCAAACGCGACTACATCGACCAAAGCACCGACGACGCGGTCGACTACGTGTTGATGTTTGTGCCGAACGAGAGCATCTCGGGGTTTGTCCACGAGGCCGACCCGACGTTGATCGACTGGGCACTCGAACGCAAGGTGGTGCTGTGCTCACCGCTCACGCTCTACGCCTTCCTCGTCGTGATTCGCCAGGCGACCGACAGTTTTCATACCGAACGAACGGCTGCTGAGATCATGCAGCAGATCAACAAGTTCGCTAAGGAGTTCGAGAACTACACCGCGGCGGTCGACAAGGTGCGGACGTCGTTTCAGAAACTTGATGGCGACCTCGGTGCGATCGCCACGGAGGGCACTCGCTTTCGAAAGTTGCGGGTCCCGATCCGTGACATCGAAAAGTTGCGGCGTCGCCAGGGAGTGCCCGAACTCGATATCGGTGCGGAGGCTCTCGCAGCCGCTGACCCCACCGACGACGACATGGTCTGACATACCTGCAATCTCTGTCTCGATCTCCACGCGGTATGCCGTGACGTAGTGTCGGCATATGGCCAACAACCCTGATGCACCGTGGACAGGCGATGCGTGTTCGCTGGTCGATGAGTTCCGCGCGGGGCGTCGTTCCCCGTTGGAGGAAACCGCCGCGACTCTGGCCGCTATCGATGCCGACCCATTCAATTGTGTGTCGTTCGTCGATGCCGAGGGAGCCCTCGACGCCGCTCGCCGTGCCGACGTCACTCGCCCATTCGGCGGCGTGCCATTCCTGGTGAAAGAACTCGACCAGGTCGCCGGCTGGCCCGACACCGCAGCATCGGTCCCCTTTGCCAACCGTGTGGCTACCGGCACCACAACCAATGGTGGGCGCATCCGTGATCGTGGTGGCGCCACCATGGTGGGGCTGTCGACCGCCAGCGAGTTCGGCGGTGTGAACGTGACCCGCACCGAATTAAACGGGGTCACTCGCAACCCGTGGGACCTCACCTGCACACCGGGTGGGTCGTCGGGTGGCGCGGCCGCGGCTGTTGCCGGTGGCATCGTCACCATCGCCACCGCTGGCGACGGCGGAGGGTCAATTCGCATTCCGGCGGGGTTCACCAACCTTGTTGGTCTGAAAGCCACCTTCGGCCGCATTCCACGCTCACCTGGCGCCCGTTACGGCAACCTCACCGTGAACCATGGCTGTGTGTCACGCTCGGTACGCGACACCGCACGATGGTTCGACGTGGCCAATGGCCACGACCCGCGCGACCCTCTGTCGCTGCCGCAGGTCAGCGGCTGGGAAGCTGGCCTCGGCACTCTCGGAGATGCATTGGCGGGCCTGCGGGTCGCAGTTGTCAGCAACTGGGGTGGCGCCACCGTGTCGCCGATCATGTGGGACCACCTCCTCGGTGTGGCACATGAACTCATTGCCGACACCGCGATGGTTCCGGTTGACGATGTCGACACCCATCTGCCCCGCATGGGAGCCGCATGGTCGATCTCCGGGATGATCTCCATTCGCTCCGCGCTTGGTGACATGTGGCCAGACTGCGCCGACCAACTCACCCCGGAAATCCGCGCCGGGTTGGAACTGACCGAGGGCCGCTACGGCGCCGATGCCCGTGACCGCATCGAACGTCGCCGATGCGAACTGAACGAAGCAATGGCTCGCATCTTCGACCCGGCCGACGGTGTGGATCTCGTAATCACCCCCAGCAATCCTGACGTGGCATTCACCGCTGAAGGTCCGCTGCCGAGCGTGTTCGGCGGGCTCGACGCCGGTGCTGGCAATAACGGGTTGCTGACCTTCCCTGCGAACCTCCACGGCAACCCCGCCATCTCCGTGCCCGCAGGATTCATCGACGGACTCCCCGTCGGCCTACAAATCATCGGCCGTCACTTCAGCGAACAACTACTACTCGACGCAGCACACCGCCTCGAGCAACTACGGCCCTGGCCACTCGTGGCCTAAACCACCAGCGCCTCTCTGGAGCGCCGACGGTTCACTCGATGCGTAAACCGGAAATGGCGCGTGAGATCACCAACTGCTGGATCTCGGACGTGCCCTCGAAGATGGTGTGAATCTTCGCGTCACGGTGCCAACGCTCCACCGGGTACTCACGCGTGTAGCCGTACCCGCCGAGGATCTGGATGGCTTCCTCGGTGACCCGCACCGCAACCTCTGACGCCTTCCACTTCGACATCGAACCCTCGGCGTTCTTGAACCCGCCGTTACGAGCGAGCCATGCCGCGCGCCAAATCAACAGACGGCTGGCGTCGATCTCAGTGATCATGTTCGCCAATTTGAACGCGATCGCTTGGTTCATGATGATCGGCTTGCCGAACGCCTGACGCTCCTTGGCGTACTCCAATGAGTACTCATAGGCCGCGCGGGCAATGCCCAACGCCTGAGCACCCACCGTGGGTCGAGTGGCCTCGAAGGTCGACATCGCCGGCTGCTTCTGGCCGGTCGAGCCCTGTTCGCGAGCGCGTGCCAACTTCGCGTCAAGACGCTCCTTGCCACCGAGCAGGCAGCTGCCGGGCACGCGCACATCGTCGAGCACGACCTCAGCGGTGTGGCTGGCACGAATGCCGTGCTTCATGTACTTCTGGCCTTGCGACAGGCCTTTCGTGCCCGGAGGAATGACGAACGATGCCTGCCCGCGACCGCGCAATTCCGGATCGACAGCGGCCACCACCACGTGCACGTCGGCGATCCCACCGTTGGTGATCCACGCCTTGGTGCCGCTCAGCACCCATTCGTCGTTCGCCTCGTCGTACACGGCGCGGGTACGCAGGTTCGACACGTCACTTCCAGCATCGGGTTCGCTCACGCAGAACGCGCCAAGCATCACCTTGTTTGCATCGCCGTAGCACTGCGGCACCCATTCCATGACCTGCTCGGGTGTGCCCACGCCAGCAATACCGGCTGCGGCCAGGCCCGACCCCATGATGGCCATACCTAGGCCGGCATCGCCCCAGAACAACTCTTCAACCGCCACCGGCAACGTGAGCGCGGTGGGGTCTTGGAATGAGTTCATCAAGAACTCCCAACCGTAGAGACCGATCTTGGCGGCCTCTTCTACGACCGGATACGGGAACTCCTCACGCTCGTCCCACTCGTGGGCGACGGGGCGCATCACCTCTTCGGCAAAGCCGTGGGTCCAGTCACGGATCTGCTGCTGATCGTCATTGAGTGCAAGAGAGAACTCGGCCATGGACACAAGTTACCCATGGGTAGAAACCGCGTCCACCCCGATGGCCATCTGCGCGCGATGTGTCAGCGACGCACGGTGGTGCCGTCACGGGTGGTCTCCACCGTCCACCCCTGTGACGTCAACTCATCGCGGATCGCGTCCGCCGTGGCGTAATCCTTCGCTGCACGCGCCGCATCCAGAGCAGCAGCGCGCTCGGCCACCTCTGCGGGCACCTCGCCAGGTCCCTCGAGACGCAGACCGACCGCTGCGCAGATTTCCATCACCGCCGTCGTCAACGCGCCTGCTGTGGCTGCGTCACCGGCATCGATCGCGGTGTTCGCACGCCGCACCGCATCGAACACCGCCGCCATTGCCCGCGGAGTATCCAAGTCATCGTCCATCGCCGCGCGGAAGTCGGCCATCAACGCCTCGTCTGGTGCGGCTGTTGCCACGCCGGCGGCCCGTGCCGCAAAGGCATCAAGACCATCGATCGCCCGACCCGCGGCCTCGAGACCGGTCAACGAGATCGACACCGGCGAGCGATAGTGCGACTGCAACAACACCATGCGGTAGGTGCGCGGGTCATACGTGTCGATCAGGTCCAACAGGTTCGACACATTGCCGAGCGACTTCGACATCTTCTCGCCCTCGGCATCGACGACGAACCCGTTGTGCATCCAGTGCCGCGCGAACTCGCGACCCAATGCCACCGCCTGGGCGCGTTCGTTCTCATGATGCGGGAACCGCAGATCTTGGCCACCGCAGTGCAGGTCGAAGCCATCACCGAGCAGCCCGAGGCTCATCACCACACATTCCGAATGCCATCCCGGACGACCCTCACCCCACGGCGATGCCCACGCCGGCTCACCCGGCTTGGAGAACTTCCATAGAGCAAAGTCCGCCGGATGCCGCTTCTCCCCGGCACCGAACACCTCACGATCACCGCCACCGGCGAGCATGTCATCCAACGACTGGTGCGCGAGTAGCCCATATCCGGGCACCTGCTCCACCGCGAGATACACACCATCGCTCGTCGTGTACGCCGCACCACGGCCGATGAGGTCACCGATCATCTCCACCATCTCATCGACGTATTCGGTGGCGTGGGGCACATCGGTGGGCCGCAGAACATCGATGCCCTCCATCGCGGTGAACCACACCCGCTCGCATTTGGCGGTGATGTCGCTCCATTCGCGACCCTCACGCTCCGCCCGGTCGATGATCTTGTCGTCAATATCGGTGATGTTCGACACCAGCCGCACCTCAAGACCCGACCACTCCAGGTACCGCCGCAAAATGTCGTACACCAGCGTCGCGCGACCGTGGCCGAGATGCGGAGGGCCGTACACGGTGGGGCCGCACAGGTAGATGCTGACCCGGCCCGGCTCACGCAGAGCAAGTTCGCGGACCTCGCGGGTGGCGGTGTCGTACAGATGAAGCACACCGCAAGGCTAGTTGCGACCCCACCCGGGACGCCCCGACGACGAATACCCGCATCGGCCGTTCGTGCCGGGCAATCCCTCCCCTAACCTTGTGCCCCATGGCACAGGTTCCCGACAAGCCCACTCTCGACGGCATCGAGGATCACTGGGCATCGGTATGGGACACCGAAGCGATTCACGTATTCGATCGCTCGGCCACCCGCGACAACGTGTTCTCCATCGACACTCCGCCGCCCACCGTGTCGGGGTCGTTGCATATGGGACACGTGTTCTCCTACACCCACACCGACGCCATCGCTCGCTTCCAGCGCATGTGCGGCCGCGACGTGTTCTACCCCATGGGATGGGACGACAACGGCCTACCGACCGAACGCCGCGTGCAGAACTACTACGGCGTGCGATGCGACCCCAGCCAGCCCTACGACCCGAACTTCACCCCACCGTTCCGCGGTGACCCACCCAAGGACCATCACTCCATTCCGATCTCGCGGCCGAACTTCTTGGAGTTGTGTGACGAACTCGTCGAACTCGACGAAAAGGTGTTCGAAGAACTGTTCCGGCGACTCGGGCTCTCGGTCGACTGGTCGCTGCTCTACGCCACCATCGACGAGCGCTCACGTCGCGTCAGCCAACGGGCTTTCTTGCGCAACCTCGCACGCGGTGAGGCCTACAGCGCCGAAGCTCCCACCCTGTGGGACGTCGACTTCCAGACCGCGGTCGCCCAAGCCGAAATGGAAGACCGTGAGCGCCCCGGCGCGTACCACACCTTGGCCTTCCACCGCACCGACGGTGGCGGTGATGTACTGATCGACACCACCCGTCCCGAGTTGCTGGCCGCATGTGTTGCCCTTGTGGCCCACCCCGACGACGAGCGCTACCAGCCGCTGTTCGACACCACCGTCACCACTCCGCTGTACGGCGTGGAGGTCCCCGTGCGCGCACATCCGCTGGCCCAGCCCGACAAGGGCACCGGCATCGCGATGATCTGCACCTTCGGTGACGTCACCGACGTGATCTGGTGGCGCGAACTGGCGCTGCCCACCCGCGCCATCATCGGGCGCAACGGACGCATCCTGTCCGAGCCACCGGCCGACGTGCCCGCCGACAGCTTTGCCGCCATTGCCGGCCTCACCGTGAAACAGGCCCAACGCGCGGTGGTGGAACAACTCGTCGCCAGTGGCGAGATGATCGGCGACGCCGACCCCATCCAGCATCCGGTGAAGTTCTACGAGCGCGGTGAACGCCCGCTCGAGATCGTGACCAGCCGCCAGTGGTACATCCGCAACGGCGGTCGCGATACCGACCTGCGGGCCGCGCTGGTGGCACGGGGCCACGAACTCACCTGGCATCCCGACCACATGCGCCACCGGTACGAGAACTGGGTCGAGGGCTTGAACGGCGACTGGCTCGTGAGCCGTCAGCGCTTCTTCGGTGTTCCGTTCCCCGTGTGGTACGCCCTCGACGCCGACGGTGAGCCCAACCACGATGCACCGCTGTTGCCCGATGAGGCCGATTTGCCCATCGACCCATCCACCGATGTGCCGGCCGGCTACACCGCCGACCAGCGCGATGTCCCCGGCGGGTTCACCGGCGACCCGGACGTGCTCGACACGTGGGCCACGTCATCGCTGTCACCCCACATCGCTGCACGATGGTGCGAGAACGACGGCGACCTCTTCGAGCGGGTGTTCCCGATGGACATGCGGCCCCAAGGCCACGACATCATCCGCACCTGGCTGTTCTCCACGATGGTGCGCTCACATCACGAGCACGGCGGCGTGCCCTGGACGAATGCGGCCCTGTCGGGATGGATTCTCGACCCTGACCGCAAGAAGATGTCGAAGTCGAAAGGCAACGTGGTCACGCCTATGGCGTTGTTCGACACCTACGGCACCGATGCCGTGCGCTACTGGGCCGCATCCGCACGGCCCGGTGTCGACACCGCCTTCAGCGAAGACCAGATGAAGGTCGGGCGGAAGTTCGCCAACAAGATGTTGAACATCACCAAGTTCGTGTTGAACCTGGCGAGCGATCACACCGCCACCATTGACGACGTCACCCACCCGGTCGACCGAGCAATGTTGACCCGTCTCGACCACACCGTGACCGAGGCGACCCGTGCTTTCGGTGACTTTGACTATGCGCGTGCCCTCGAGCGCACCGAGAGCTTGTTCTGGTGGTTCTGTGACGACTACGTGGAACTGGTGAAGAGCCGCGCCTACGACACCGATGACCCCGCCCGCAATTCGGCGCTGTCGGCACTGCGCATCGCTGTTGACACCATGCAACGCTTATTGGCGCCCCTGCTGCCGTTCGCCACCGAGGAGGCCTGGCGCTGGAGCCACGACTCCAGCGTGCACGCCGCCGATTGGCCAACACCACTGGGTATTGGCGCCGACGATGTGCTCGACCCGGTTCTCGAGGTGCTGGCCCAGGTGCGCCGCGCAAAAACTGAAGCCAAGGTGAGCCAACGCGCCGTTGCCGAGCGAGTGAACGTTGCTGCCGCCGATGCGACCGATGCCGTTCGTGCCGCGCTCAGCGCAGGCCAGGGCGACCTGTGCAACGCCGGGTCGATCACCGAACTGGTTCTGATCGCCGGTGATGACCTGTCGTGTCAGGTCACCTTGGCGCCAGTGGCATCATGATCACCGACACTGAGCCTCACGTCCGCCACCGTACGTAGGCCGACCCACAAGCGCTTCGATGACCCCCACGACACGACCACCTACGCGACGCACCTGGCCGCAGCGCCTGGTCATCACCGGTGCCATCGTCGTGGCCCTCGCCTCGTTCATCTCAGCCGCTGCGCTCACCACCGGCCATTGGTTGCTGTCACAACGCCAACTCGTCGAGATCGACGACAGCATCACCCCACTGCCCGACACCGACGGCCTCGCAGATACCGGTGACAGCCCCGATGACGACACCGCGTCAGTGCTGCCCGACAGCCCAGAGCCAGCGGCCATCGTCACCGATGGCCTAGCTGAACCCGATGCGGCGAACTTCTTGTTGGTCGGCACCGACAACAACGCCTGCATCGACCCCGACTCGCCCTACGCACCCTTCATCCTCGGCCGCGAAGGCTTCGGGGAACGCGCCGACGTCATCATGATGTGGCGCATCAACCCCGACACCGGCGCCACCGCCGCGCTGTCGATGCAACGCGATCTTTACGTGCGTCTCGATGGTGGTCGGCAGGGTCGCATCAACCAAGCCTTCGACCCTGCCGATCCGAACCGTCTGATCAACACGATTCGCAACAACTTCGGGATCGAGACCGACCACTACGTGCAAATCGACTTCTGCGCCTTCAAGACCCTGGTCGACGCGGTCGGTGGCGTGGGCATCCCACTGACCTATCCCCTTCGCGATCGCGGCACCGGCCTGTCGATCGGTGCCACCGGATGCGTGAACCTCGACGGTGACGACGCCCTTGCATACGTTCGTTCGCGATATCTCGAATATGAAAACCCGGCCGGTTCTGGCGACTGGGTCATCGACCCGACATCGGACTACGGCCGCATCCGCCGCCAGCAAGACTTTCTGCGCCGCACACTGTCGAAGACGGTGGCCGGTGGGCTGTCACAACCATCCGTCGCCGCCGCGCTCATCGAATCGAATCGTGACTATGTCGTCACCGACGACGATCTGTCGATCACCGAAATGCTCGAATTCGCCAACGTGCTGCGCCGCATCGACATCGGTGCCATCGGGTCGTATCAGATCACCGCGACCGGGCGTTCGGTCGGTGGTCAGGCCGTGCTGATTCCACTACTGCGTGGCAATGAGATGGAAGACATCTTGGACATCTTCCAAGGTGACGCAACAATCGAAGGCTCGCCCATCCGCCTGAGCGAGATCGACGATGCCACCTCGACCACGACCGCTGATGTCACCACCACAACCAGCGACGCAGCATCCGATGATGAAACCGGTGACAATGCCGTGACCGACAACGTGACCACTGACGACACGGCTACCGATGAACCCACTAGTACCGAGCCCGCAGTTGGCGATGACTTGCGTACACCCGCCGGCGAGTCGGCAACGATCAGCCGCTGGATCAACCAGGACGACGCCGACAGCGCGAGCCCCGACGACAACACCATTGGCTGGGTGCCCGACGCCTCTGTGCTGTGCGACTGAGCCGGCAACGTTCACACCCACGCACAGCCACTGACGGCTTACCCCACCACGTCGCGTAGCACGGCCGGAATCTCTGACGGTCCCGCCCACGTGGCCACGCGCGCACCCGTCGCCGCAGCCAATTCTCGCGCCGCCGCATCGTCGTCGCGCGGCGCGATGATCACCAATTCGTCCACCGACGCGGCCGCGGCCACAACATCGCCGGGTTCCGTCGATCGACAATCCGACAACACGATGCCCACCCGACGACCCGCACGTGAGCGGCCGAGTTGCTGAGCACACGCCAGCAGCGCCGCCGCGACATCGGTTGTGCCATGCCCGCGGAGGCCAAGGACCGCATCGACCAGTGCTGCGCCACCATCGGGAGCGGGCGCCGCGGGAGCCATCGGGCGAAGTACCTCCACATCGTTGGCGAAGGCCACAACGGCATGCTCGCCCGTGGCCCGCAACGCCACGGCGGCAGCCGCCATCGCAGCGGTCGCCAGCGCGTCACCACGCATCGACCCCGAACGATCAACCAGTAGGCACAACGACAGATCGGGGCGTTCCCATTCGATCACCCGGAGATCCTCCACCGCGGGTATCCCACCGCCGGCGGCGACCCGTGCCTCCACGGCAGCATCCACGTCAAGGTCACCGCCCGGGGCCAATGGAGCCGACACCAATCGTCCGGGACGACCGCGGCGTGGCGCCCCGCTGCGCGCCGCAGCGATGATCACCGTGCGAGCCACCTCCCGCGCTCGTGCCCGCAACCGTTCATCGACGGCTGCGGTCAATGTGGCCAACAAGCCCAGCGCCGCATCCGGATCTGCGGCCATCGCCTCGTCGAAGGCCCCCTCATCGAACTCGCCCACCTCGGGTGATACCCGCTCGAATGTCTCGTTCCCGGCGAGTTCACGTCGCGACACTCCCGCACGACCCGGTGGGGCCTGCGCACCCGAATGTGCTGCTGGTGGCGCCGAACTCAGCCCGTCGGACTCCCCGCCGGGCTCGGCGCTTTTCCCGCCGCCGGATCCCCACCATCATCGGACGGCGCCCGATCAACGAACCATCGCTGCCACAACTCCGAGATGATGTCCTCGGTGCTGCGCGACACCCCATCGCGACGTCGTACGCGGCCCGACAGTGCCACCAATGCAGCATCAAGGGTGACCGCCGGATCCGAGACGCCGGTGTCGCGCAGCCCGGCCAATTCCACTGCGATAGCGCACATATCGATTGCGCCGCGCACCGACGACCCGGTGACCAGATCGCTGTGATCGCGGGTGTCGCGCACCACACCCACCGCCCGCCGCACGATGTCCTCGCCCGCCATGGCCACCTGAGCCAGCACGATCGATTCCTCTGCGGGCGCGTCCTGGTACCCCATCGCCACACGACACACCCGGTCGTACACCGCGCCGGAAATGCGCGCCGTGCCGATCGCGTCGAAGGGATTCATCGCCGCCACCAGACGAAACCCGGCCGCAGCGGGCACCCGACCAAGTCGGGGCACCGTCACCTCTCGCTCGCTCATCACGGTGACGAGCACATTCAGGGTTTCTTCCGGTACCCGATTGATCTCTTCGATGTAGAGCAGCGCACCGTCACGCACTGCGCGCAGCAGTGGTCCGTCCACGAACACATCCGGGTCGTAGCCCTCGGCCATCACCCGTGCCGGATCGAAATGCCCCACCAGGCGCGCCGGGGTCAGCTCAGCTGTGCCCTCCACGAACTCGAATGTGGCGCCATCACCCGCGGCGATCGAGCGCAACAGTGTCGACTTGCCAGTACCCGGCGGCCCCTCGAGCAGCACGTGACGCCCCGCAGCGAGGGCGGCGCGCACCAATTCGATCTCACGGGCACGGTCGACGACAGCGACCGGCGGCGACGGCATCGCGACGACTCAGTCGAACACGATCACGCCACGGATGTTCTCACCGTTGCGCATCGCGTCGTAGCCCTCATTGATCTGGTCAAGCGAGTAGGTCCGTGTCACCAGATCATCGAGGTTCAACTGGCCCTGTGTGTACAACTCCATCAGGCGCGGAATGTCACGGCGGATGTTGCCCGACCCGAACAGCGACCCCACCAGTTCCTTTTCGAACAGGGTCAGGAACGACCCGGGGATCGCAATCGACTGCTCGGCGACAGGGTGGATGTTCGTGACGACGGTGCGCGACTTCTTCGCGCCCAGCCAGAACGCCTCGCCGAGCACATCGCCGTTGCCCACACCTGCGGTCATGATCACCTTGTCGAAACCACGACCCCATGTGCTCTCGCCCATGTTTTCGAGGGCCTCGGCAATGGAGGCGTACGTGTGCGTCGCGCCGAATGCCATGGCCTTCTCACGCTTGAACTCCACCGGGTCGATGGCCACCACCGCGCGGGCGCCGGCCATCTTCGCGCCCTGAATCGCGTTTGCCCCGATACCACCGGCGCCGACAACGGCCACGTATTCACCGGGCTTCACGTCGGCGGCATACACCGCCGAGCCCCAACCGGTGACCACACCGCAGCCCAGCAGGCAGGCCTTGTCAAGCGGCCAGTCCGGTTCGATCTTCACACACGACGACTCGTTCACCACGGTGTGTTCGGCGAAGGTACCGAGCAGGCACATGAGCGTGAGGTCGGTGCCATCGAGCAGGTGATGCCGCGCCGTGCCATCGGTGATCTGCGTGCCAGCCGGGAACGACTCGCCGCCCACATCACACAGATTCGAATGGCCCTGCACGCACGAGTCACAACGACCACACGCCGGGATGAAGCCGAACACCACATGGTCACCCGGAGCCAGGCCGCGCACGCCCTCACCCACCTCGAGCACCACACCGGCTCCCTCATGGCCGCCGATGATCGGCAGCGGTGGAGTGGCCCCCTCCAAGTCACCGGTCACCAGGTGCTCATCGGAGTGGCACATACCCGATGCCGACATCTTCACCAGCACCTCGCCGGCGCGTGGCGGGTCGAGTTCGATCTCTTCGACACTCCACGGCGCGTTCCGCTCGTGGAGGATGGCTGCACGTGTCCTCATGGTCGACCCCCGTCGATCGTGTCTGCGACGACCCGTGGGTGACACCCACGGCGACCCCCGCCGCGCACCTGCGGTGCTCATCGCACAGTACCCCACGGGGACACCGGTGCGCCTCCCCGCAGCGCCGCTCGACCCCGACGGCGCCACGGTGACCATTGGTTCGCTACGCTCGACCCATGGCACCGCACGAGAACTCCATCACCGACGGCAGCGTTGACGACGCCCCCGACACCGGCGCCGAACAGACCATCGAGGACGAACTCGAACTGATCGAGGAGATCTCCATCGACGGCATGTGCGGGGTGTACTGAGCCCGCCGGGACCATGACGGTCCATACCGCCACCCTGGGCGCCCTGCGGTTACACCCCAGCGTCGCCGTGCGACCCGAACCCTTCGGAGCCCTCGCGTACCACTACGACACCCGTCGGCTGGTGTTCTTACGCCACCCGCAATTGGTTGATGTGGTGCATGCCCTTCATGAGCACGCCGATCTCGACACGACGATGGACGCTCTCGGCGTCGCCGAGACACTTCGTGGGCCATTTCAACGCGCTGTCGCGAATCTGGCCGAGGCCTGCATTGTGATCACCCGCGACAGCGAGGAAGACCGCTCATGACCAAACTGGCCGACCAGATGAAGCGTGGCCTCGATGCTCCGATCTGTCTCACATGGGAATTGACCTATGCCTGCAATCTCGACTGTGTGCACTGCCTGTCGTCATCGGGTCGACGCGACCCTCGTGAACTGAGCACCGACGAGGCCATCGCTGTCATCGATGAACTGCGGCGAATGCAGGTGTTCTACGTAAACATCGGCGGCGGGGAACCCATGCTGCGACGCGACTTCTTCCCCATCATCGACCATGCGACCACCTCGGGTGTCGGCGTGAAGTTTTCGACCAACGGCACCTACATCGACACCGACGCTGCCCGCCGGCTGGCCGCCATGGACTACCTCGACGTGCAGATCAGCATCGACGGCGCCGATGCCGCCACGAACGACCTCGTCCGCGGCCAGGGCTCGTGGGATACTGCCCGACGGGCCATGGATGCCCTTGCCGCGGCCGACTTTGGCGAGTTCAAGATCTCCGTTGTTGTCACCCGCGAGAACGTCACCCAGCTCGATGACTTGCTCGCCATCGCCGACGGTTACGGCGCGCAGTTGCGCATCACCCGCCTGCGTCCCGCCGGCCGAGGTGCCGACACATGGCATCAGCTGCATCCCACCGACGCCCAGCAGCGTGACCTCTACCACTGGCTGCTCGAACGAGGCGACCGGGTTCTCACCGGTGACTCGTTCTTCCATCTCAACGCACTCGGCGACCCTCTGCCGGGCTTGAACCTGTGCGGCGCCGGGCGCGTGGTCTGCCTGATCGACCCGGTCGGCGATGTCTACGCCTGCCCATTCGTTATCCACGACGAATTCAAGGCGGGAAACGTGCGCGACCCCGGCGGTTTCGCCTCCGTGTGGAACTCCAGCGAGCTCTTCGCCGAACTCCGTGAACCCGGATCCGCAGGGGCCTGCGCATCGTGCGGGGCCTACGACGCCTGTCAGGGCGGCTGCATGGCCGCCAAGTTCTTCACCGGGCTTCCCCTCGACGGCCCGGATCCCGAGTGTGTGTCGGGTCACGGCGCAGCTGCTCTGGCGGCCGCCACCACCGCCCCGCGACCCGATCAGGATCATTCACGTGCCCGTGCCCGCGCTGCTGCCGCGGCCGTGCCGGTCACGCTCGGACGACGCTGAGCAACAGCAGTGGTGCCATGAGCGACCTGTCGAGCACCGCGGTGGTCGCCATCTGGATCGTGGTCGTCATCGCGGCCTACATCGTGGGGACGTTTCCCAGCGCGGTGTTGGTCGCACGCGCCAATGGTGTCGATATCACCACCGCCGGTTCGGGCAATCCGGGAGCATCGAATGTGGCCCGGGTGCTCGGCTGGCGGCGCGGCATCTGGGTATTTGTTCTCGATGCGGCCAAGGGCGCCCTACCAGCTGCGGCCAGCCTGCTCATCGGTGCCGGCAGTAACCCCTCTATCGACGGGCGCGCCTTGGCCTACGCCGGCGGCGCCGCGGCTGTTCTCGGCCATGTCTTCCCTGCGACCAGGAATTTCCGCGGCGGCAAAGGTGTCGCCACCGGCGGTGGCGCATTTGCGGTGCTGTCACCCGTGGTGTTCCTCGTGCTCATCATCACCTGGATCGTGGTGTCGCGGTTGACTCATACCGCTGCCATCGCGTCGGTCATCGTGGTCACGGCGTTGCCGGTCGGCGTATGGGCGGTGGGCCGTCACCTCTGGGAAGTGCCAGCCACCGTTGGCATCTGTGCCCTGGTTCTCGTGCGCCACGCCGGCAATCTCCGCCGGCTGGCTACGGGTGCCGAGTCACGACTGTGACCTGTGGATTTTCCCTACGCCTCGTCAGACTCGATCTCTACGAGCAGGCTCGAGAAGTCGTGCCGATCGAGATCGGGAAGGTGGCGATCAACCACATCGCGCAGCAGGTGCCGCCAGATGTCCTCACGGAAGAAGTGCCGGCCTTCACGCACCACATAGTTCAACAAGAAGAACCGGTAGGCCTCCTTTAAGAACAGCACCTCACGCTCGGCGAGGGGGAACACGGCGTGATACGCCCGCAGGAACCGACGGAATCGAGGCTCGAACAAGGTGTGCACGCCGTAGGAAAACGTGGTTCGGTCGCCGGTGCGCGACGACACCCGCGACAAGAAATAGAAGTCGAGCAGTCGGGTCTCGATGCGGAACCAGTCGTAATCCCAACGAGAGAACAGCCGGAAACCTGCTCCGTCAGCCACACCGGGGTCGGGTTCCACAGAGAAATTCCCCAGATTCCAATCGATCAGCACCGGCATCTTCGGCCAGTAGTCATAACCCGATTCATGCACCGCCATCAAGAACCGGTGCGTATGCCGCCGCACCAGATCAAGCCGTGACGGATCGAGGCCCAGTTCCTCACCGGCGCGACGACTCGCTGTCATCTCGAACAGGTTCACCGCGTCCGAGGTGACCGTTTTCGATGTGGGCGGCAACAGGCGTGCCACCGAATGCGTCGCTCGGTGAAAGCGCGCAATCTCCGCGCCCAAGTTGTCGACCTGCGCCTCGCTCAAAATGGCCGGCAGGCGGTCGCGCACCTCCACCTCGGTGTAGAACACCACCCACATCTCACCGTCATAGAAGATGAACGGACGGTCGTCCGCGGTCAACATGCCGGCCATGAAGTCCTCGTACGGCCCACCCGAGAGCAACCGCGTACACCGGTGCAACCGGTCGTGATCCTCCGCAAATAAAAAGAACGAGCCGTAGTTCGATGACTTCGCGATGATCGCCGCGCCATCGTCGAGAACCAGTCGGTACACACGGTTCGTCGACACCATCGCGCTCAGTTCAACGATGTCGGCAATGCGTCGACCATCGTCGAACTCAGACCATGCGTTACGGATGGCATCCAGATGCCGACGGCTTAGCCCGGCGTCGGCAGCACTGTTCATGACCCACACGATGCCACAGCGCTCGGGCTCTCACACATGCATCCCACCCCAGCCAAGCGTCCGTGCAGCGGCTACTGCGTGGTCGAGATGCGACGGCGCCGCAAGCGCAGACTGTTGCTGACCACGAACACGCTCGAGAAGGCCATCGCCGCGCCAGCCACCATCGGCGACAGACGGCCGGTCATCGCGAGCGGTATGGCTCCCACGTTGTAGGCGAACGCCCAGAACAGGTTCACCCTGATCGTCGAGAGGGTGCGCCGCGACAGATCGATGGCATCAGCCACAGCCAACGGGTCGGAGCGAACGAGGGTGAGATCGCTTGCGTGTTTGGCGACATCGGTGCCGGTGCCCATCGCGATGCCGAGATCCGCAGCCGCAAGGGCCGCGGCGTCGTTCACCCCATCACCCACCATGGCGACACGATGTCCCTCGGCCTGCAGCGCCGTGACCACAGCCAGTTTGTCGTCGGGCATGACGTCGGCGTGAACGGTGGTGATCCCGACCTGTTGCGCAACGGCGTTGGCCACCTCGGCACGATCACCGGTGAGCAGCACCGTGGACAAGCCCATCGATGCGAGACGCCCCACCGCGGATTTGGCGGTGTCTTTCACAGCGTCGGCGACCGCGATCAATCCGACGATCTCGTCGTCGACAACGACTTCAGCGAGTGTGGACGCTGGCGCGGCCTCCGCCCAAGAGTCCGCAGCAGACCGCCGAACCTCGATCCGCCGACCGTCGACTACTCCGCTGACGCCAACACCGGGGTGGTCGACGACGTCTGTGGCGGCCAACTCCGTCGCACCCGTGGCCCGATGCGCATCGACCACGGCCCGCGCCACCGGATGCAGGCTGTGTGCCTCAACCGCTGCGGCCCACATCACGACATCGGCGACCGATGGCGACAACGACGAGGGACGCATCTCTACGGCCACCACCGTCATCACACCCGTCGTGATCGTGCCGGTCTTGTCGAGAACCACAGTGTCGATTGAACGCGTCGACTCCAATACCTCAGGACCTTTGATGAGGATGCCCATCTGTGCACCCCGACCCGTCCCCACCAGCAACGCGGTGGGGGTCGCCAAGCCGAGCGCACACGGGCACGCAATGATCAGCACAGCAACACCGGCGGTGAACGACCGTTCCCACGACCCTGTCACCACTGCCCACACCACCACCGTGACGATGGCGAGCACGATCACCACCGGAACAAATACCGCCGAGACCTGATCCGCCAGGCGCTGCACCGGCGCCTTCCCCGACTGGGCGTCGGCGACGAGGCGTGCCATCTGAGCGAGACGAGTATCGGCACCCACGCCCGTGGCGCGTACCCGAAGCACGCCCGTGGTGTTCACCGCTGCTCCAACCACAACGTCACCGCCGCGAACGTCGACCGGCATCGATTCCCCGGTGAGTAACGACATGTCCACCGCCGACACGCCATCGATCACTACACCATCGGTGGCCACCTTCTCACCGGGAGCCACGATGAACACATCGTCGACCTCCAACAAGTCGACCCCCACGCGTTCGCTGCTGCCATCAGCGCGAATCCGCGTGACCTCGGCTGCACCCAGATCAATCAACGAACGAAGAGCGTCACCGGCACGACGTTTCGCGCGCGCCTCGAAATACCGGCCGGCGAGAATGAAGGCCACGACCGTGGACGCCACCTCGAGATAGATGTGGTGGCCCTCATCGGCGGTGATGCTGAACGACATCGACATCGTCATGCCGATATCGCCCGCCGGCGTGGCCACCAGGGCCCACAGCGACCACGCCCACGCCGCGGACACCCCGACCGACACCAACGTGTCCATCGTGGCCTGACGGTGACGTAGGTTTGCCGCCATTGCGCGGTGGAACGGCCACGCAGACCACAACGTGACCGGAGTGGCGAGCACGAGTGCTACCCACTGCCATCCGTCGAACTGAGTCGATGGCACCATCGACAACACGAGCACCGGTATTCCCCCGATCACCGCCACGACGAGGCGTCGACGCAGGTCGGCAAGCCGAGCGTCGGCGGCGGCATCGGTGTCGTTACCGGACAGTCGAGCGCCGTATCCGGTGCGCTCGACCGCAGCGATCACCGCGGCGATGTCGATCATCTGCGGGTCGAAACGAACCCGAGCACGCTCAGTGGCGTAGTTCACCGATGCCGACACACCGTCGGTGCGGTTCAGACGCCGTTCGATGCGCGCCGCACAGGCGGCGCAGGTCATCCCGGAGATGTCGAGTTCGGCGTCGGTACCCGTCAGAACGGCGTCAGTCGACATCGAAGCCGGCTTCGTCGATCGAGGCCACGATGCGGGCCCGATCGAGGCCCGACCCGGCCACCGTCACCATCTTCGTATCGAGGTCGACCTGCACGCTCACCACACCATCGAGAGCGCCGACTTCGGCGGTGACCGCAGCCTCGCAATGGCCACATGTCATACCGGGAACCGAGAACGTCATGGCATCGGTTGTCGACATACGAACAACCTACCGATCGGATACTCGCACGGCGAGCCCTCAGGCGATGTCGAGACGTTGGCGAAGGAACTCCACCACGCGAGCGACGGCAGCCTCGTCGCGCTGCTCGGTGAGAACCGAGTGATCCGATGACCGCCGGCTGTCGAGTTCCACGGTCTCCACCGCATCGCCGAGCAGTTCGCTGAGCGTGTCGAATCGCGTGCCCACAGCTCGGTCGTCGCGATAACGCAGCGCGAGCACCCCACAGCCATCGGCCGCACGACGTGCCACCTGCAGCCGATCATCGGGAGAGAGCCCGAGATCAGCACTACGCGCGGGGCCCACGGGTAACGGCAGCGACGGCTGCGACAGCACCGGCGCCACCATGGTGTCGTCGACCATCATCGCCAGCGCGAAACCACCGGAGAAACACATGCCGACCGCGCCGATACCCACACCACCGATCTCGCGATGCAGTGCCGTGCCGAGCGCACGCAACCATGCCACCACCGGCGAGGTGCGCCCCACCGCCCACGTACTGAACTCACGTGAGATACATATCTTCGCCAGCGACGCAGCCAATGCACCACGGCTCGGAGCCTGACCGGCACGGCCAACGAGGTCGGGCATCGCCACCGTCATGCCGGCGGCGACGAGTTCGTCGGCAAACGCGACCACGCGCGGCGTAATTCCGGGCAACTCGTGCACCACGATCACCGCCGGTCCGCTGCCACGGCGGTACCAGTCATGCGTCAGTCCGGCGGCGGTGAAACTGTCGCGGTCCCAGCCAGCCAGAACGTCACTCATCGTCATGACCCTCGTCGCAGTCGCTCGAGTGCCGACACACTGAGTTCTTCCACCCCGGTGCGAAAGTGCTCCAGCATCGACGACTCAATGTCATCACCCATGGCGCCATTCACATAGCGGGCGTATACCCCCTCGGAGATCACCGCGAGACGGAACGCCGAGAACGCCACGTAGTAGTCGATACGGCTCACATCGCGACCCGTGCGCGCGGCGTAGCGCTCCACCAGGGCGTCGTGACTCGGATAGCCACCTGCACCCGTGGGGTCGTTCGGCCGGCTGACCCCATCAGGCCCCGCCCAGTACACACCGAGATATCCGAGATCAGCGAGGGGATCGCCGAGCGTGCACAACTCCCAGTCGAGCACCGCCGCCACCTGCTCACCCGCAACGTCCACCAAGCAGTTGCCGAAACGGAAATCACCGTGGGCGATGCAGGCATCTTGCTGGGTCGGGATACCGGCGGCCAAGGTGCGCGCTACCTCATCGACCACCGGCAACTCACGGGTCTTGGACTTCTCCCACTGAGTGGTCCACCGCCGCAGTTGACGCTCGACGTAGCCATCGCGGCGCGCCAGGTCACCCAAGCCGACCGCATCGACGTCAACAGCGTGCAGATCGGCCAACACATCGATCAGGTGGTGTGACAGCGACACCCGGGTGGCAGCCGGAACCGTGGCACCGAGGTCGGGGCTGTCGAGCACTACCCCGTCGACGAACGACATCACGTAGAACGGCGCGCCGTTCACGTCGTCATCGGAGCACAGGCCGAGTGTGGTGGGCACCGGCACTCCGGTCGACCCCACCGCGGAGATGATGCGGTGCTCACGCGCCATGTCGTGCGCGGTGGCAAGCACATGGCCGAGCGGAGGCCGGCGCAACACATACCGGGTGCCATCACCACCGGTGACGCGATAGGTGAGGTTGCTTCGCCCTCCCTCGATCAATACGAAGTCGAACGGTGCGGTAGCACCGGGTACGTGGGCGACCAGCCAGTCGCTGACGCGATCGTGATCGATTCCGGGGATGTCGGTCGTCGGCACGCTCCGACGCTACCCGCCCGCCGCGCGGTGCTCTCAGCCCGGCCGACCGACCGCGACGACCTTCGACCAATTCACATTCGACACCTTCACCACGGTCGATGAGTTTGGTGCGTGCACCAACTGACCGTTGCCGAGATAGATGCCAACGTGGCTGATCGGTGAGTAATAGAAGATCAGGTCGCCGGGCTGGGCCGAGGCCACCGGCACCCGCGGCAGCGCGTTGGCCTGCATACGCGAATTGCGTGGCAGGTACACACCAGCTTGGCCCCACGCCCAATGGGTCAAACCGGAACAATCAAATGACACCCCCGGCAGCGCTGTGGCATACACGTAGGGCACACCCAACTGGCCGAGTGCGGCCTGTACTGCCACCCCGGCCATCCCCGACGGCGCCGGATAGTTGGCCACGAATTCAGCCGAGGCCGCATCCTCGGCACTTGCACCCGGGTTGGAGGGACCACTGAGGTCGATCCCGGCCGCGGCCTGTTCGGCCTGCAGACGCTCAAAAGCCTCCTGGGATCGACGTTCCTCCTCGGCACGAATCAGTTCACCGAGGCGTGCTTCGGCATCGGAACGCGCCCGTTCGTAGGCCGAGGTGCTGGATTCCACCTCGTCGAGTTGGGCCGACAAGCCGTCGCTGAGCGCGATCGACTCGGCGCGCAAACGGTCGAGTTCGGCCTGTTCAGCCTGCAGGGCGGTGATGGCAGCGCCGAGATCATCGCCGGTGCCCGTGCCGATGCTCAGCGCCACCCGCGAGTACTGATCGCGTGACAGATCATCGGTGTAATCAGCCGGATTCGACAGCAGCGGTCCCAACACGTCGGTACCCGAACGGGTGAAGGCCCGAACCGCGACGGCGCTGAGATCGCCCTGCAACTCGTCGAGGGCAGCACGGCGCTCGGCGACACGCGCCTCGGCGATCGCGATATCGCCGGTGAGCATGCGCTGGTCGTCGACGGCCACCGCGTAGTCCTCAGCCAAGATGTCGGCGCGTTCGTGCAGCCGATCGAGTTCGTCGACGATGCGTTCCACTTCGCGACGCTGATCATCGACGGACTGCGCGGCAGCCTGCTGCGGCAAGATCAACGCCATCACCACGGCCATCGTGGCGAGAATCACCCCGCCGAGGCGACGTGAACCCGCGGGCAACGTCAACGCCCGGTCATCGGCGATGCCGACACGGCGATGGGGGGTGGGAGCGATCCGCGACATCGTGCTCGCCACGTTACCGCTCCACAACGGAGTATTACGAACAGGTGACGACGACGTGCACGGGAATCAGAGCCAACGGATCATGCCGATGAGTGCCGCCGTCGCATAGAAGAACTGCAGCAACAAGATCCCGCGATGACGGCAGATCCGGGCCCATACCCCGATGGCCACCGACGACACCATCAACAACGCGAAGCCAACGAATTCGGCACCGATATTCGCCGCAACCAGCAACGAGTAGACGATGGCCGAGACCACCCCTAACCACTCGAGCGTTCGCGCGCGACGGGTCGCGCCGACCCCTACCTGCTCACCCACTGCGGTGCTCACGGCCAGTCGATCACTCCCACTCAATGGTGCCTGGCGGCTTCGACGTCACGTCGTAGGCCACGCGGTTGATACCCGGCACCTCATTGATGATGCGCTGCGACATCCGCTCCAACAGGTCGTACGGCAGCCGCGCCCAATCGGCGGTCATCGCGTCATCGCTGGTCACCGCGCGGATGATGATCGGATGACCGTAGGTGCGTTCATCACCCATAACCCCCACCGAGCGAATATCGGCTAGCACCGCAAACGACTGCCAGATCTCGCGTTCGAGTCCCGCGGCCGCGATTTCAGCGCGCACGATGGCATCGGCCTCCTGCAACAGCGCCACCCGCTCGGCGGTCACCTCGCCGATGATCCGCACGCCGAGGCCCGGGCCGGGGAACGGCTGGCGCCACACCATCTCATCGGGCAGACCCAGCTCGGTGCCAAGGGCGCGTACCTCATCTTTGAACAGGTCGCGCAGCGGCTCGATCAGTTCGAGGTCCATGTCCTCGGGCAGACCGCCCACATTGTGGTGGCTCTTGATCACCTCGGCGGTGCCGTCGGCTCCACCGCTCTCGATCAGGTCGGGATACAAGGTTCCCTGCACCAAGAAGGTGGCCTCGACGAGACCACCGGTGTGCTCTTCGAATACCCGCACGAACTCCTCGCCGATCGCCTTGCGCTTGGCCTCGGGTTCGGTCACCCCGGCCAGCCGCGACAGGAAACGCTCGCCCGCATCAACATGGATCAACTCGATACCCATGTTGCGACGGAAGGTCTCCACGACCTGTTCGCTTTCGCCCTTGCGCATCAGACCGGTATCGACATACACACAGGTGAGCTGAGCGCCGATCGCGCGATGCACCAACGCCGCGGCCACGGAGGAGTCGACCCCGCCTGACAAGCCACAGATTGCTCGGCCGTCACCGACGCGAGCGCGGATCTCAGCCACCTGCTCGGCAATCACCGACGACATCTCCCAGTCGGGGGTGATAGCCGCGAGGTCGTGCAAAAAGGTACGCAGCACATCGGCGCCAAAGGGCGAATGCACCACCTCAGGGTGATACTGCACGCCCCAGATCCGTCGCGACGGCGATTCGAGAACGGCAACCGGTGCATCGGGGGTAGCTGCCGTTGCCGTGAACCCGTCGGGCACCTCCACGATCGCATCGAAGTGGCTCATCCACACGTCCTGAGTCCCCGGCGTATCGCCGAGAAGTCCCCCGGTGGTGCTGCGTTCCAACACGGCACGTCCGTACTCGCCATTCATGCCGCGACCCACCCGGCCGCCGAGCTGCTCGGCGATCAACTGTGCGCCATAACAGATACCCAAGATGGGGATGCCGAGGTCATAGATCGCCGGGTCGAGGGTGGGGGCACCATCGACGTGCACGCTCTTCGGGCCACCCGACAGCACGATGGCGGCCGGCGCAGCGGCAGCCACCTCATCGGCGGTGATGCGATGCGGCACGATGCGCGACAGCACCCGATGTTCACGCACGCGGCGTGCGATCAACTGTGCGTACTGCGCGCCGAAGTCGACGACGAGCGCCTCAGCGTGCTGGACGGTAGTGGGGGTGCCCGTGCTCACGACACCGATGGTAGACATCGGTTGTGGTCTTCACTCGCACCGCCCCCCATCAGATCCGTCAGCCCCGCCGGTTCGCCGCCCGACTCCTCGTCGGATTGGCCGCCCTGATCGCCGCGATGCTCCCCGTTGGTGCCGTGACCGCTCAAGACGACGGCGGGTCCGATACGGACGTCACCACCGTGACCGTGAACGATTTCGTACCCACCGACCGCGACCTCAGCGAATGCATCTCGGCGGTTCCCAAGCCCGGATGCGGCTCCGAGGCGCGTGGCGGGTGGCGCCAGACCGCCATATTTGCCCTAGTGGTTGGTGGACTTGCCTTCATCGGCTGGCGCGTCGTCGCCGGTGCACGCAAGAACCTCGCCGCCAGCAACTCTCCCACCGAGCCCGACAGCACTGCGTGATGACGCCCGATGAGTTCCGTGCCGCCGGGCACGCCATGGTCGACCGCATTGCGGCCTATCTGGACAGCGTTGGAGAGCAGCGCATCGTTCCCGACATTGCCCCCGGCGATGTGTACGCAGCGCTTCCGCCAACCGCACCGACCACCACAACCGACCTCGACACGCTGATGGCCGACATCGACCGGGTGATCATTCCCAATCTCAGCCACTGGCAACATCCGGGCTGGTTCGCCTACTTCCCCGCGAACACCTCCTACGCCTCCATCCTCGCCGAGCTGCTGAGTGCCGGCCTCGGTGTGCAGGGCATGAGCTGGGTGACATCCCCGGCGGCCACCGAGGTCGAGACGTTGATGTGCGACTGGATGCTGGACCTCTTGGACCTGCCATGGTCGTTCCGGTCCGACACCGCCACGGGTGGCGGTGTGATTCAGGGCTCCGCCAGCGAAGCCACCCTGGTCGCCATCCTCGCGGCACGATGGCGCGCAACGCAGGGCACCGTGAACGACACCGGTGATACCAGCCGGCTCGTGGCCTACCGCACCGCGCAGGCCCACTCCTCAATCGACAAAGGCCTGCGCATCGCGGGCATCGGTGAGCAGCGCATCCGCACCGTGGCCCACGACGCCGACCTCGCCATGGATCCGGCCGATCTTGCTCGTCAGATGGCGGCCGACGTTGACGCCGGGCTGCAGCCGTTCTTCGTGTGCAGTACTCACGGCACCACCTCCACTCTCGCGATGGACCCCACGGCGGCCATCGCTGACGCGATCGACACCGTCGACGGCGCGGGGACACATCGTGTATGGCTACACGTCGATGCAGCCATGGCCGGCATCGCTGCCCTCGACCCCGATCAACGGTGGGTGAACGACGGCGTTGACCGCGCCGACTCGTATTGCACGAATCCGCACAAGTGGATGGGGGTCAATTTCGACTGCACGCTGTTCTGGACGGTGGACCGCCACGCCATGCTCGGCGCGCTCAGCATCTTGCCCGCGTACCTACGCTCAGCCGCCGCCGACAGCGGCGCGATCGACTATCGCGACTGGCAGATCCCTCTCGGGCGACGTTTCCGCGCTCTGAAACTTCTCTTCGTGCTGCGCCTCGACGGTGTGGAACCCATCATCGAGATGCTCCGACACCACCTGCGCCTTGCCAACGACCTCGCAGCACGCGTGGCGGCTCATCCACGCCTCGAGATCGCCGCGCCACCTCGGCTGGGACTGGTCTGCCTGAGCCATATCGATGGTGACGCCGCAACCGACGCACTGATCGAGGCGGTGAACGCCAGCGGACGCCACCTCGTCACCCGTACCGAGGTCGACGGACGGTCGCTTCTGCGGGTGTCAATCGGGGCGCGCACCACCGCAGCGGAACACGTCGATGCCCTGTGGGATGACATCCACGCTCACAGCTAACGCCTGCGTGCGCCGCTGAGCACCCCGGCAGTTGCCTGATGGGCCTCGTTCAGTGGGTGTGGTTCAGCGGTGCGGTCGCGCCAATAGGTCGAACAACATGTGACCCGTCGCGCCCCACACCGTCTCATCCACCAACTCGAAGAAGTGCAACAGGCGGTCGGTGGGTGGGGCGCCCCAGACCTCGCCGTGGTACGTGTGCGTAGCCACCAACTCGTCGAGGGGCACCCACATGGTGCGGTCGAGTTCGCCCGTCATCGGCCGCACCTCGGCCGCCGGGTCCACCACGGCCACCTTCGGCACGATGTACGACCGGCTCACCACCGTGTTCAAATGATCGAGCTCTCCGATGACGCGCACCGCATCAGGTTCGAGGCCCACCTCCTCATGCGCCTCACGCAGAGCGGTGTCGAGCGGGGTCTCCCCCGGGTCCATACGGCCACCGGGAAACGAGATCTCACCCCGATGATGACGCATGGTCTGGGAACGTCGTGTGAGCAGCACCTCAGTGCCGTGCACGCCCACACGCAGCGGCACCAGCACAGCAGATGAACGAGCCCCATCGAAGGCCGGCACCAACGGGCGTTCTACATCTCGAACATGAGCGAGCACCGCATCGAGTCCGGTGACCGGACCCGTCGCCCACGGTGGCGGAGGGCCCTCGCCGATCACCGCCGGACGAGGCACCACCTGGGCGCCACCACGACGGCGCGGAGAGGTGACCTCGCTCGAGTTGCTCACGACGCGGTCACGACGGCGCGCATCAGAGTCAGGAGGCTGCGCCCGGGGTCCACCCGGTGGCTACCAGTTCGGCGAGCACCTCAGCCATTCCAGCCGTCTTCAGATCGGCCAGCACGCGGCCGGGCATCTGCTCACCTGTCTCCCACTGCTCCCAGGCAGCAACGAGCTTGTTCAGATCGGGGGCGGGACGCTCGAACGACATGTTCCCAGCCTACGAGGCGACCCGCACGGCTGCCATGTGACCACCCTGAAAAACAATGGTGCCCGGGGCACACAGCCCCGGGCACCATCGGCGTCTCAATGGACGACGGACGTCACATCATGCCGCCCATGCCCCCCATCGGGTCCATGCCGCCGCCACCCATGGGAGCGGCGGGTTCGGGCTTGTCGGCCACGACACACTCGGTGGTGAGTACCAGTGCCGCGATTGACGCCGCATTCTGCAGCGCCGCGCGGGTCACCTTGGCCGGGTCAATGATGCCAGCCTTAACCAGGTCGCACATCTCGCCAGTCGCGGCGTTCAAACCGACTGTGCCGGACTCAGCTTCAATGGCCTTGACCATCACCGAGCCCTCAAGGCCGGCGTTCATCGCAATGTTGCGCGCCGGCGCCACCAGTGCCTCGTACACCAGACGGGCACCCGTCTGCTCGTCGCCTGAAAGCGACTCGACAACGGACTGCACCGATGGACGAGCGCGCACCAGAGCGGTACCGCCACCGGCGACCACACCCTCCTCGATGGCTGCACGGGTCGCCGACACGGCGTCCTCGATGCGGTGCTTCTTCTCTTTGAGCTCCACCTCGGTGGCAGCGCCGACCTTGATCACGGCCACACCGCCGGCCAGCTTCGCGAGACGCTCCTGGAGCTTCTCACGATCCCAGTCGGAGTCGGTGTTATCGATCTCGGTCTTGATCTGGGCGATACGTCCCTGCACATCCTCGGAGGACCCGCCACCGTCGACGATGGTGGTGGTGTCCTTGGTGATGATCACGCGCTTGGCCGTGCCGAGCAGGTCGAGCGTTGCGTTCTCGAGCTTGAGGCCAACGTCCTCGCTGATGACCTGGCCACCGGTGAGGGTTGCCATGTCCTGCAGCATCGCCTTGCGACGGTCACCGAAGCCCGGGGCCTTCACGGCCGACGAGTTGAAGGTGCCACGGATCTTGTTGACCACCAGTGTGGCCAGGGCCTCGCCCTCGATGTCCTCGGCGATGATCACCAGCGGCTTGCCGGTCTTCATCACGCCTTCGAGCACGGGCAGCAGTGCCTGCACCGTCGAGATCTTGCCCTGGTTGAACAAGATGTAGACGTCGTCGAGCACGGCTTCTTGGCGGTCGGCGTCGGTCACGAAGTACGGCGACAGGTAGCCCTTGTCGAACTGCATACCCTCGGTGAACTCGAGTTCGGTGCCGAAAGTATTCGACTCCTCGACGGTGACCACACCGTCCTTGCCGACTTTGTCGATGGCCTCGGCGATGACCTCACCGATCGATGCATCTGCGGCCGAGATGGTGGCAACGCTGGCGATGTCGGACTTGTCGTCCACGTCCTTGGCCTGAGCCAAGATCGAATCAACAGCAGCCTTGACCGCGGCTTCGATACCACGCTTCACACCCATGGGGTTGGCGCCCGCGGCCACGTTCTTCATGCCGACACCGACCATCGCCTGGGCGAGAACGGTCGCGGTAGTGGTGCCGTCACCGGCAACATCGTTGGTCTTGGTGGCCACTTCCTTCACGAGCTGGGCACCCATGTTCTCGAAGGCATCCTCGAGTTCGATCTCCTTGGCGATGGATACGCCGTCGTTGGTGATCGTGGGGGCACCGAACTTCTTGTCGAGGACCACGTTGCGGCCCTTGGGGCCGAGCGTGACCTTGACCGCGTCGGCCAGCTTGTTCACACCGGCTTCGAGCGCGCGGCGTGCTTCGTCATCAAATTTGAGCAACTTAGACATGTGTCAATTCCTCACTTCGCCACGATGGCCAGCACGTCGCGGCTGGAGAGCACGAGCAGGTCTTCACCATTGGCGGTGACCTCGGTGCCGCCGTACTTTGAGTACAGCACCGTGTCGCCGACGGAGATGTCGAGCGGGATCAGTTCGCCGCTGGCCTCGGCGCGCTTGCCGGGGCCGACCGCGAGGACTTCACCCTGCTGGGGCTTCTCCTTGGCGGTGTCAGGGATGACCAGGCCGGAAGCGGTCTGGGTCTCGGCCTCTGCGGGCCTGACCACGATCCGGTCGTCGAGGGGCTTCAGGTTCATGTTGCATGCCTCCGTTGGCGTGAACAGTGGGATGTCAGTGGAAATACCCGGGCGTTGGCACTCTGCCCGAGCGAGTGCCAATGCTAGAGGCGTAGCCCAGTGATTAGCAACCGGAGGGCGAGAGTGCTAACTGCCGGCGACGACCACGCCAGCACAGCGGAGCAATTCTGCGGTCTCGGCTAGCGGAAGACCCACAACGTTGCTCACGCTGCCGGAGATCTCTGCCACGAACACTCCACCGGTGCCCTGCACGGCATAGGCGCCCGCCTTGTCAAGCGGTTCCCCGCCATCGACGTACCAGCGCACAGCCTCGGGGGTGACGCGCACGAAACGGACATCGGTGGTCACCACCTGCGACCACACCTGCGCACCACGGCGCACCACCACCCCCGTGTGGGTGCGGTGCCAACGATCCGACAACGACATCAACATGTCCACTGCATCATCGGCATCGACCGGTTTGACCATGATGCGCCCGTCAAGGTCAACGGTGGTGTCGGCCGCGAGCACCACCGCATCATGGTGGCGGTCCGCAATACGCTGGGCTTTCAGCGCCGACACGCGGGCCACATACTCCACGGCCGACTCGTCGCCGATCACCGACTCATCGACATCAGCAGGATCGATGATGAACCCGACCCCCATCGATGTCAGCAACTCGCGCCGACGAGGAGACGCCGAGGCCAACACCACTGGCGCATCCGGCGCAGCTCCGCCACGAGATGCTTCCGCGGCGACAGCACCGTGACGACCCGAGGTGTTCTCAGCCACCCGACACCGCCATCGCCCGATCATCGTCGGGAATGCTCATATCGCTGTCGGCATCGGGAGCATCACGGAAACCCTCGGGCAAGGCCGGCCGGATCGGGCCATTGGTATGGCCACGACGAATCCGCTCACCACCGTCCACCAAGCGTGCCTGCGGATCCAACTGGCCGAGCAGATCCTCGAACTCGGACAACGTTTTCACCATCGAGAAGCGCCGTCGCATCTCCGGACCCACCGGGTACCCGCTCAAATACCAGCCAGAGTGCTTCCGGAAATCGCGCATGGCGAGGTCCTCACCGGTGCTGCGCACCGCGGCACCGTCGAAGTGCTCCACCAGTGCGCGTGCATGTGCCGACATGGTGGCAGCCACCTCACCCAGCGTGCGCGACGGCGGAGGGTCACCACCTGACAACACGGTGACCAGATCCAAGAACAACCACGGACGCCCCAAGCACCCACGTCCGATGACCACGCCATCGCACCCGGTGGCGTCCATCATCGCCACCGCGTCGGTGGCTTCCCAGATGTCGCCATTGCCAAGAACCGGAATGTCGTGGCCGGCGTCGTCGAGGGCGGCGCGCAACTCGGCAATCGCCGTCCAGCGCGCATCACCGGCATAGTGCTGGGCAACGGTGCGTGCATGCAATGCCACCCAGTGCGCCCCCTCGTCGGCACAGATCAAGCCGGTGCGCACATCGGTGCGCCAGTCATCATCGATGCCCATACGGAACTTCGCTGTCACCGGCACCCCGTAGGGCGCTGCTGCCGACACCGCACCACGGACAATGGCACGTAGCAGCGCCGGCCGGGCCGGTACCGCCGCCCCTCCACCCCGACGGGTGACTTTCGCTGCGGGACAGCCGAAATTGAGATCGATGTGGTCGACTCGACCCTCGTCACATAACTGGCTCACCGCCCGAGCCAGATCGGCGGGATCCGAGCCGTACACCTGCAACGAACGTGGCTGCTCATCGTCACCAAAGGCCATCATCGTCTCGGTCTTCGGATTGCGGTGCAGCACTGCGGTGGCCATCACCATCTCGTTGACGTACACCAGTCCCGGTGCGAATGACCGACAGATCGACCGGAACGCTCGGTTCGTCACCCCAGCCATCGGGGCGAGCACGACCGGCGCAGCCGGTGTGTGGCCGGCAATGGTCAACGGCCGACGTTCAACCACGATGAGCCTCCGGCGTGGACGACACCAGCGGCATTGTTGGGAACGCACCAATGTCGAGAGGGCTCGGCCCGTCGACCCCGAGCCGATGCCAACCAGCAGCGGCGATCATGGCTGCGTTATCCGTGCACATCTCCCGGCTGGGCAACAGCACCGTGCGGCCATCTGCAGCGCCCGCAGCTGTCATCTCGGTGCGCAACAGGGCGTTGGCAGCCACACCGCCACCCAACACGATCCCCACCGCGTCGACCTCGGCTGCCGCCCGGCGGGTCTTGGCGACCAGCACATCCACCACCGCGGCGCGGAACGACGCCGCCACATCGGCAGAACCCACATCGGGGTGGCGTCGCACATGATTCGTGACCGCGGTCTTCAGGCCGCTGAAGCTCATATCGAGACCGTCATGCATCATCGCCCGAGGGAACGCAATGTGCTCGGGGTCACCCAATTCGGCAGCAGCGTCGATCGCCGGGCCACCCGGATATCCGAGATCGAGAAAGCGTGCCACCTTGTCGAAGGCCTCGCCGGCCGCATCATCGATGGTGCGACCCAGCAGGCGGTAGTCACCGTGACCGCGCATCTCGATCAGCATCGTGTGCCCACCCGACACCAATAGAACCACCAACGGAAACCCGATGTCGCCGTGGTCGAGGAACGACGAGTACAGATGAGCTTCGAGATGGTTGACCCCCACAAAGGGAACCTCCCACGCCAGCGACAGTGCCTTGGCAGCCGACACGCCCACGAGAAGCGCACCGATCAGACCGGGGCCCACAGTGCACGCCACCGCGTCCACCCGCTCGGGGCCAACACCGGCGTCGGCGAGGGCGCGTTCCACCACCGGGTTCAACGACTCGAGATGTGCCCGCGATGCGACTTCGGGCACCACGCCACCGAATTCGGCATGAAGATCAATTTGGCTCGACACCACCGACGACACCACGTCGGTGCCACCGAGCACCAGTGCAGCCGCTGTCTCATCACAACTGGTCTCGATGCCGAGCACCAACGTGTCGGGACCAACACCTAGCTGCCCCGCACCGCCACGCATCGTCGTCACCGCCATGTCATTGCTCATCGACATGTCATTGCTCATCGTCCACCCCGGTTTGGATCGAGCGCATCAAGTCGGTGTCCATAGTCGTCGTCGCCAAGTTCATGGCACCACATCACCACGGCATCGGTCCCGTTCTCGTAATAGCCGCGACGCACGCCCGCGGGGGCGAACCCGAACCGGCGATACAACTCGTGAGCTCCCGTTGCTGTGGCCCGCACCTCAAGGGTCCACGCGCTTGCTCCCTCCGCACGAGCCACGCGCCCCAGGTGACACATCAACGCCAACCCAACACCACGGCGACGATGTGCCTCATCAACAACGATGTTGGTGATGTGCGCCTCCGTGGGGGCACTGCCGCCGGCCACCACCCATAGGCCCCCATACCCCACGATGTCGCCGTCGATGCGCGCCACCACGTAATGACGTCCACCGCGCCCAACCTGATCGAGTTCGCTCTCGAACACCGACCGTGTCCAATGCCGTTCATACGTCACCGATTCGATCCGCATCACGCGCCGCAGGTGCCGGCGGCGCATCGGAGTGATCACACACACCGCGCCACCCACACCGAGCAACCTCATGGGCGCACCTGCCGCGTTGCCCAATTGATCGTCGCGTCCGGTGCCCGCAGATACATCGGTTCGACCAGATGGGGGGCGCACAAGGCCTCCTCGGCGGCAATACCCACTGCCGCGGCCAAGAGTGCCACCGGCGAGGGATGCACGGGGCCGGCGACCTCGCAATTCACCCCGGCGGTGATCTCATCGCGGTATCTCGCTGCGCCGTCCCCAACGCACACGCTCGGCTGATCCCGCGCCATCATGTCGGCGACGAGGTCCTCGACCGGACCGATCGCCGGCTCCATCAATCGCTCGGTGCGCCCGTGCGCCGTGCGCACCATCGACCATGCCACTTCGCCCTTGCGGGTATCGACCACCGGCACGACCACCCGGTCCGTATCGCCAACACCGCCTGCGAGGACGTCGAGCGATGAGACCGGGGCGATCGGCACATCGAGAGCCATGGCGAACGCCTTCGCAGTCGCGATGCCGACCCGCATGCCGGTGAACAGGCCGGGCCCGATGTCGACAGCGACCGCGGTGACCTCGGCCAAGGCAACATCGGCCTGGCGGCAGACGAACTCGACCGCAGGGACCAGGGTCTCGGTGTGGCGCCGACCGCGTGCCACCTCAACGGTGGCCATCGGGCCATCTGATGTACCGATCGCTACCCCCACCGACTCGGTGGCGGTCTCAAGAGCAAGGATCAACATGCTGCCTCCATGGCCGCACGCAGACGGTCCCACCGACCGACCCACCGTTGACCGACCGCACCACATTCGATCGTGCGCCCCTCCGGTGGGGCGTCACTTGCAGCATCGAGGTCTGCTGCCACATCGTCGATCTCGAGATGAACCCACAGGTGATCGCCCAACGCGTCAGCGGCTACCTCGCCCCACTCGATGAGGACCACGCCAGAGAACTCCGCGAGTTCGGCCAGCGCCAGATCTGCCAGTTCGGTGGTGCGCTCCAAGCGATAGAGGTCGGCATGATGCAGGGTGAAGCGGTCGCAGTCGTACGAATTCACCAGCGTGAACGTGGGCGACGTCAAGGGCTGATCCACCCCCAGCGCCGTACCGACGCCTTGGGCGAATGCCGTCTTGCCCGCACCCATCTCCCCCGACAGAACGACGATGTCCCCGGATCGCAACCACGCAGCCAGCGCAGCCGCGATCGCGCGGGTGTCAGCGATCGAATGGGCCTGCAACAACATCGGACCCGATGCTATGAGCGTGGTTCCACCGCACCCACGGAGCTGCGTCGCGGCACCCGGCCCCCGATTCGGCACACCACCTCGTAACCGATGGTGTTGGACCACTCGGCCCACTCCTCAACGGTGATCGCAGCATCACCAGCGGCGCCGATCAGTACGACCTCATCCCCCACCGCCACGGCGGCATCGCCCACATCAACCAGCATCTGGTCCATCGTCACCCGACCCACGATCGGGCACCGGCGACCACCGATCAGCACCTCACCCCCGCGCGCGGCGAGGTCGCGTGGCACACCATCGGCGTAGCCAACCGGCACCGTGGCCAATGTGGTGGCGGCCTCACAGATGTGCGTCCATCCGTATGAGACCGGTGTGCCCGCAGCCACCCGCTTCACGAACGACACCTTGGACACCCACGACAGCACCGGGCGTAGGCCAGACGCGGCGGCGGGTACCGCAGGCGATGGCGAGATGCCATACAGCGCAATGCCGACGCGCACCAGGTCGCGACGTGCGCTGGGTCGGGTGAGCCCCGCGGCCGAATTCGCCACATGCACGGCCGCATGCGACCACGCCCCGCCGCGCGCCTGCACATCATCAACCACGTCGGCAAAGATCTCCAACTGCTGATCGGTGCCCGGATGATCGGGCTCGTCGGCAACCGCGAGATGCGACATGACACCGGCCGGTTCCAGCACATCGTCCGCATCGATTGCATCACACAGTGCCGCCACGTCAGCGGGTGCCACACCCACTCGGCCCATGCCCGTGTCAACTTTGACATGCACACTCACGGCGCCCACCGTGCCGCGGCGTGCCGCAGCCGCGAGGGCTGTCACCTGCTCGACGGTGTACACCGTGGCATCCAACCGGTGCTGCACCAGCACATCCAGTTCAGCCTCCGGTTGTTCACTCAGCACCAGAATCGGTGTGCTGTCGGGCAGTGCCGCCTGTTCTCTTAACCGCACACCTTCGCCGACCAGCGCGACACATAGTCCGTGTGCGCCGGCGGCAACCGCTGCCCGTGCCACATCGCCGTCACCGTGGCCGTAGCCATCGGCTTTGACCACGGCCCAGACATCGGCGGGCGCAACCAGCGAACGGAGCACCCGCACGTTGTGGGCAATCGCCTCGGTGTCGACCACCACCTCGGTCGAGCGACCGCGCACTGGGTACGGCATCAGTCCTCGAACTGCCCGGCATGCGATGGGCCGGCCACCGCCAACAGATCGGCCACAACCTCTGCGATCATCTCCGGCAGAGCTCCCGCAACCGGCAACGCGCCGCAGCGACGCGCCGCATCACCATGCACCCATGCTGCAGCCGCGGCCGCCCTCCCCGGCGGGCAGCCACCCGCGAGAAGCGCGCCGATGACGCCCGACAACACGTCACCGGTACCGGCTGTGGCCAGGCGGCGATCACCACGCGTCACCAGATACGTGCGGCCATCGGGACCTGCCACCACCGTGGTCGGCCCCTTCAACAGCACCACGGCCCCGGTCTCGGCCACCAGTGCATTCGCGGCAGCGATCGGATCAGCCCCCGGGGCTGAACCAGTGAGGGTGGCAAACTCACCCGCATGCGGAGTGAGCACCACCGGTGCTCCTCGTCCACGCAACGACCCCGGCGCCCCGTGCGGATTCCACGACAGTGCGAAGAGCCCGTCGCCATCGACCACAGCGGGCAGACCACTATCGAACACCACTCGGGCGGCCTCAGCCGCCGTCACGTCGGCGCGTCCGAGACCGGGGCCCACCACCAACGAACCGAAACGATGCAGATCCTCAAACACCTGTGCCGCCCAGCCATCAATCGGCAACGACTCGTGCACGGCCTCGATCGGGGCGGAGTCACCGTCGGGTGCGCCAGGTGACGACAACCGCACCATGCCGGCGCCCGCGCGTAATGCTGCCGACGCGGCCAACTGCGCAGCTCCGCGCATGCCGGGCCCACCCGCAACAACCCGCACCGCAGCCGACCACTTGTGGGCGGTGCGAGCACGACGCGGCCACCAGGCGGCAACATCGGCACCGGTGACCAGCCAGGCATGTGGTTCGGCTCCATCGGGCAGCGGATTGAGTCCGATGTCGGCTATTTCGATACGACCTGCCACATCCGGGCCAATCCCCAGATGAAGTCCCGGCTTCGACGCGGCGAAGGTCACCGTCACGTCGGCGCGCAGAACCGCATCACCTTCACCGGTCATCGGATCCAGACCAGACGGCAGATCCACAGCCAACACCGGAACACCCTCAACCGCCGGTGGCATCCAGCCCGCGCGAGCACCGGTGCCAAATGCCGCGTCGATCACCAGGTCGCATCCGGCGTCGCTGCGTGAGAACAGATCCGCGACGTCATCGGGGGCATCGAGAGCGTCAACCACCTTGACCCGGCATCCCGCCGCCGCCAGATGTCGGGCCGCCACTCGACCGTCGGCACCGTTCATCCCCGGCCCAGCAAGCACCACCACCGTCCGTGCGTAGGCACCGCCCAGCATGTCGATCGCCGAACGCGCCACCGCCGCGCCAGCACGTTCGATGAGCACCTCGATATCCACGCCAGCGGCAGCGTCCGCACGACGCGCCTGATCGGGGGTAAGCACCGGAATCATCGGGCACTCCCCATCATCGGCGCACCCTCACACGGCCAACATCGGGCAATGGTCATCACTCCGCCACCACATAGGCCACTGCGGACTTCTCGTCGTGGGTGAGGCTGAGGTGCCAGCGCGACACTCCCGCGCGGGCAGCCAGATGAGCCGCACGACCTCCGACCACCAAATCGGGTCGTCCCGACGAATGCCGACGCACCCACACCTCATGAAAGCCAAACGCTCCTAGCCCAACCCCCAACGACTTCATCACCGCTTCTCGTGCCGCAAACCGCGCGGCAAGGCCCGGAACCGGATCGGCGCGGGCAGCGAGGTCATCGAGTTCACGCTCCGTGAACAAGCGAAATCGCATGCTGGGAGTCCGCTCCAGACTGCGGCGGAACCGTTCGATGTCGACCAGATCGACACCGACACCGATCACGACGCCCGACCACCCGCGCCAGCCACCCAATGATCGGCCGTCTCGGAGATCGGCGCGATCAGGAGCTCGGCCACATCGATATCGGCGAGGCGTTCGTCATCGAAGGAGCCCTCAGTCTCCGACACCCAGTCCACCAACCGGTCGTAGCGGTTGTCGTAACCCTGCAGGCACCGACGGGCATCAGCCACCGACAGACGGTCGCGCAGGCGCACATGCAACAGGGTGAGGCCCGTACACGTCACGCCCTTCACCTCGGGCACGAGGATCACGATGCGTCCATCACCGCGCCCACGTGCCACCAACACCTCACGGTTCTCGGCCACGTACCGTTTGGTGCCACGCAGCACCGGATCGCCGTCGGCACGCGAGGTGAGATTTCGCGACAGGCCACCGCGGTCGACCACGGCAAGAGTGGCGGCCTCGATGCCGTACCGGGTGAACCCGACAACCTCGTCCACTGCGGCATCCAGTGCTGCCAGCACCTTCAGAGTCCGGTAGGCGAGCACATCGCGACCCGCTCCGGCGGTGAGCACCTCGCCGACCAGAGCCACGTCCAGCAGGTCGGAGTCCGACCGGGAGATACCCACGGTGACGGTCTTGGCCTGATGCTTGATCGCATCGATGGGTCGGGTTAACTCGTCGATACCCGCGGTGAGGGCTGCCAAGAGATCTTCGATGAGCAAGGTGGGTGTGCCCACCTTGCCGGTGGCGGCCGTGTACCGCTCAATGGGCCGATCCGATGCCACGTCGGCGAGCAGGGACATCATCCGCACGGCCGTCGACGCCTCCAGGTGGCCGTCGTAGAGCCCAGAGCGCAGCCCGGCGGCTAGGTCGCGGGCTGGTCCGTCGAGGTCGGTCCGCAGCCGGGCGATGACCGCATCGCCATCGCCGAGATCGGCCGCGGCATGTTCAATCGCCTCCCGCGCCCGACGCAGCGGCATCGCCGATGCATCGATCGCGCGCGCTGCCTCATAGCCGAACAGATGGCCCACCATCGCCGACAGAACAAATCCCAATGCCGGGTCGACAGACGGAACACCGATCACCGCTGCAGCGGTGAACCGTGTCTCCCCTCGATCGGCAACGACGACAGCGGTGGCCTTATGGGCCGAGAAGATCGCCGTCTCTTTCGCCACGTCATCGGCGGTGGACCCCGACAACCCAGCAGCACACACCAGAATCAACGGTTCGCTCGACAGGTCGATGTGCTTTTTGTCCTCGGTGATATCGGACGCGATGGACTTGTAACAGAGCTCGCTGAGTTTGATGCGCACCTCATTGGCCGCCACCCGGTTGGGACCGTTGCCAACAACCGCCCAGTACCTCTTCGACGGTGCCAATCGGTGCGCTGCTTCAGCAATAGCAGGACGTTCTGCGAGCACCTCACGCATTGCCGCGGGGAGATCCGCGAGCGAGCTCAACAGGCGATGCCGACGCACCTCATCGCCGAGGCCTGTAGCCGACACCACTTCGCAGGCAAGCAGAGCACCGGCAGCCACCTGGGCGTAGAAAGCCTTCGTCGACGCAACGCTCATCTCCACGTCACGGCCATCAGAGGTGTACACCACCCCATCGGCACGTTCGGTGAGATCGCTCCCGCGCCGGTTGACGATGGCGATCACCGCCGCGCCCCGCGACCGCAACAAATCGACGGTGCGATTGGTATCGGTGGTGGTACCGCTCTGGCTCACCGCGATGACCAAAGTGTCGGACATGTCGGGGCGCAAACCGAACCCGCTGAGTTCGGTGGCCGTAATCGCCACGGCGTCGAGGCCTCCACCCGTCAACGTGTCGATGATCGCTGCTGTGCTCTGACCCGCGACAGCAGCCGTGCCCTGGCCAATGACTCGCACCCTGGAGATCGACCCGTTGGCCAGACGCTCCCGCACCGCCGACGGCACACCTGTTTCTCCGAGGTGCGCCACCCGCCGACCGTCGATATCCACGATGCGGCCCCGCAGGGTCTTATGCATCGACTCCGGGGCCTCGCTGATCTCTTTCAACAGATAGTGGGGCGCATCACCGAGATCGATGTCGCGGGTTGTCACCTCAGCGATAGCGATGTCAACGTCATCAATGGGCTGTTCGGTGCCGTCGTAGGCGCGGCGGGAGATCCCTGCTCGTCCACCCACCCGCGCATCAAGCGCCATGATCTCGCCACCGGACTCACCGTCCATGCGCACATACTCGGCGGCATCGGCCACTACGCCGTACGGTTCGCTCGCGATCACATAGGCATCAGGTGCGAGCCCGACATACAACCCCTGACCGCTTCCGGCGAGAGCCAACATGACCAGGTCAGGATCGACCACGCACTGCCCACACACCGCAACCGACCCCTCGAAGGTCATGACCGTGCGACGAAATGCCTCGGCGGGATCGAGCCCGTCGGCGAGACGACGCGACCACATCACCGGAATCACCTTCGCGTCGGTGGTGATCTTGTCGTGAATGGCAAGGGCGTGATCCACGCGGAGATCGCCGTGATTGTCGACATCACCATTCAGACTTGCGATCGCATAGGGGCCGGTGGATGCGACCTCGGTCTCGGTGCTGTTCAAGGGATGGGTGTTCGGCTCGGAGATCACACCCACGCTGGCCCAACGTGTGTGGCCGAGGACGATTACCCGCGCACCCTCGAGCGAGAGCAGGCGACGCAGAGCGGTGTCGGCCGCAATGCTGGCACGCAACGAGCGGGTGTTGTCGCCGAGTTCACCGATCTCAGCCGCTGCCTTATAGGTGAACGACACCATCAGTTGTTCCGCGTCCACATGGTTCACATCCACTGCCGTGTCGGTGAACAACGGATCGCTGCGGCCTGCCAGATGACCAAGATCACCGGCGGCCGCCGCATCAACGGTGGCCGACACGTGGATCCCCGCCGAATCGCGACCACGGACCTCAAGGCGGTCAATGGCATCCAGTGATCGCTGGATCGCTGCCCAACCGACCGCCGCTGTTGGCGAGCATGCCCCGCCAGCGAGTGCGAGCGCGGCCTTGGCCGCACCCAGTCGGTCGGTGCGCAGCGACCATGCGGCATCGCGCACCGCCCCCAGCGCGGCCAGCGCATCAGCGCCGATGCCGTCGGTACCGGCGCTCACCGAATCGGCCCATGAGCTATCGAGGCCGTCGACTGTGGCCACGATCGCATCGAGGGCAGCCGCCGCATCATCATGCAGATCGGGATCGGCGGCAACGGCCAGAACGCCAGCAGCACCACGGGTGGCATCGGCCGCTGCTCGCAAAGAACGCGCCACTTCACCAAGGCCATCCAACACGGCCGGTGATGCGTCGGCCTCGGCACCGAGACCGTCGGCAACCGCACGTGCCGCGGTGATCAGGTCACGAATCTTCGTGATGTCAGGTGCCGCCGGCACACCGGCGTGGGGGACGATGCCCACGATGCCGCACATGACCGCGAGGCTACTCTCAGCCAGCGATGTCGCGGTGTCGACCCGCCACAGCCGCGATGCGCTGTGCAGCGGCATCGGCGGCCGCGGGGGTTGGTGCTTCGACCATGATGCGCAACAGTGGTTCGGTCCCACTCGCGCGCACCAGCACCCGACCGGCATCGCCGAGTTCTGAAGCCACCCGGTCGGCTTCGGCCGCGACGTCTGCGGGGACGTCGCCGGTGCGCTCCGACGTCACCACATTCACCAGCACCTGCGGCAGGGATGTCATCACCGCTGCGAGATCGGCGAGGGGTCGTCTGCTGCGGGCCACCGCAGCTGCGAGCGCCGCACCGGTCAAGATGCCGTCACCCGTGGCCGAGTACGCAGCCATGATGACGTGGCCCGATTGCTCCCCACCCAACGATGCGCCAGCGGCTTCCATGGCGGCAACCACGGCACGGTCGCCAACCGGGGTGGTGATGACGCGAATTTCTGCGTCGCGCATCGCGATGTGAAAACCCAGGTTCGACATCACCGTGACGACCACCGTGTCGTCGACGAGCACGCCGCGCGAGCGCATATCGTGCGCCAGAACGCACATCACGTGGTCCCCGTCGACGACCGAGCCATTGGCGTCCACCGCGATCAGCCGGTCAGCATCACCGTCGAGGGCCAGACCCATATCCGCCCCATGATCGACCACGGCTGCAGCCAATGCGCCCGGCGCCGTGGCGCCGAACCCATCGTTGATGTTGCGGCCATCGGGCGAGACCCCGATGGTGGTCACCCGTGCGCCAAGATGCGCGAACACGTCGGGGCCGATTCGTGACCCGGCGCCGTTCGCGCCGTCGAGCACGACGTGTAGCCCGTCGAGGGCACGAGCACCGACGGCGCTCACCAAACGATCGCGGTAGCGCGCGGTGACCTCGTCGGTGTTGGCGACGCTGACCTGCCCCTCACGTATTTCGAGATCACCAGAGGCGTTGCCGGCTGCCATGGCCGCCTCGATACCGGCTTGGGCGTCATCATCGAGTTTGCGCCCTCCGGGCCCGAACACTTTGATGCCGTTGTCGTGAAACGGGTTGTGACTGGCCGACACCATCACGCCGAGGGCGCCCGAATGCGCAGCCTCACCAGCAACGATCGGAGTTGGAACTACACCGAGGTCAACAACATTCACGCCACCGGCGGCAAGTCCGGCCGACACCGCGGCGACGATCCTCGGCGACGACGCTCGTGGGTCGGCTCCAATGACCGCGCGATGGCCTGACTGTGCGCCGACAACATCGGCCGCGGCACGACCAACGGCATACGCCAGATCGTTGGTGAGGTCGGAATCGGCGTGTCCGCGGATGCCGTCGGTGCCGAAACGCATGACACTCCGCGAGGCGTGGCGCCCGATCAGCGCTTGGTGTACTGCGGGGCCTTACGGGCCTTCTTGAGGCCGTACTTCTTCGACTCTTTCTTGCGAGAGTCGCGGGTGAGCAGACCAGCGCGCTTCAGCGCGGGGCGTGACTCGGGGTCGATCTCGACCAGGGAGCGAGCGATGGCCATGCGCAGGGCACCGGCCTGGCCACTGACGCCACCACCATGAATCGACGCGTCGACATCAAAGCGCTCGTCGACCTCGGCCACGCGAAGCGGCTCGGTCACGATCATGCGCTGGACGGCGGTCGGGAAATACACCTCGAGCGGCCGGCCATTGATGGTGATGTTGCCCGAGCCGTCGCGCAGACGGGCGCGGGCAACGGCCTCCTTACGGCGGCCAGTGGTCTGGGTGAGCGGTGCGTTCATCGTGTCTCCTCGGGGCGGCTCAACGTCGGGCAGCGCCCGGGACGGTCATCGTTGTTGGCGACTGTGAGCCATGGGGATGGTCGGGGCCGGCATACACCTTCAACTTCGAGAGCTGACGGCGACCGAGTGGACCCTTGGGCAGCATGCCGCGCACGCTGCGGCGCACTGCGTCGGCCGGCTTGCGAGCATGGAACTGCGCGAATGTCTCGGTCTTCAAGCCACCGGGATAGCCCGAGTGACGGTAGACCATGGTGCGATCGGCCTTGCCGGAGGTCATCACGACCTTGTCGGCATTCACGATGATGACGTGATCGCCGGTGTCGACATGGGGGGCGAAAATCGGCTTGTGCTTTCCACGCAGCACGCGCGCCACCTCGGTGCAGAGGCGGCCGAGCACCATGCCCTCGGCGTCGACCACGAACCACTCGCGGCTGATCTCGGCTGGTTTTGGTGTGTACGTCTTCATCGTCATCCAGTCAACTGTGCGTTCGCTGCGTGAGGCAGCCGGAGGCGTTATCCACGGCGCCATCACGTCCACCGGTCGAACCGGCGAACCACGGAAGGATAGGGGCGGGCGAGGCCGATACCCAACACGCCAGGCCCCGAGTCATGGCCCGTGTGCATCCCATCTCTCGCCGTCGTATCCAACACCGGTCAGTGTGAGACCGTGTGGTGGAGCCACGCGACCGGCGGCGGCCCGGTCGCGTGCTGCGAGCACAGCCGGTATGGCGTCGGCTGCCATTCGCCCCAGACCGACATCGACGCAGGTGCCCACCATCGATCGCACCATCTGCTGACAAAAGGCTGATCCCCGCACCTCGAACCACAACAGGTCCCCATCGTTGGGGCGCCGCCACATCGCGGTATGCACGATGCGGACAAGCGACACCGCCGGATCGCCGTCGGGCCTCCGGCATAGCGACGAGAAATCGTGTTCACCCACCATGTGTTGAGCGGCCTCGAGCATCGTCGCAACATCGAGCGCCGAGGGCACGTGCCACGCCACCTCGTGCAGGAGCGGATGCGGCGCCGTGCCATTCCACACCTGGTAGCGATACTGGCGCCACGTCGCCGAGAAACGGGCATCGAAATCGTCGGCGACGATGCGCGCGGCGCGCACCGCGATGTCGGGCCCGCAGATGCGGTTCAGCCGATGAGCGAGGTCATCTGGGGCGATCGGATGCACCAGGTCAAATGTGACCACCTGCGCGGACGCGTGCACACCAGCATCGGTGCGTCCGGCACCGGTGAGTTCCACCGGTTCAGAGCACACGCGCTCGATCGCAGCAGCCACAACACCCAACACCGTGCGCACGCCCGGGTTCGGGGCCGAACCGCGGAAGGGCGTGCCCCGATACGCGATGTCGAGACGGACACGACGACGAGGCTCGACGGCGTCGTCGCTCTCCGCCGTCATCGGCGTCTGCTCAGACGAGTTCGATGCGGGCCATGCGGGCGTTGTCGCCCTCACGTGGCCCGAGCTTCAAGATCCGCGTGTACCCACCGTTGCGATCGAGGTAGCGCGGAGCCACTTCGTTGATCAGCTTGTGGGTCATCTCGCGGTCACCGAGGTAGCCCTGGATCTGACGCAGGCGATGCACGCGCATCGGAGTGTCGTCTTGGGCCTTCTTGGCCTTCGTGATCAGCTTCTCGGCAATGGGGCGCAGCGCCTTGGCCTTGGCCTCGGTGGTGGTGATGGCCTCGGCGGCGAACAACGACGCAGCGAGGTTTGCCATCATCAGGCGCTGGTGGGCGGCATCGCCGCCAAAGTTGCGTGCGCGGCGTGGTGTAGCAGGCATGGTGGTCTCCGGATCAGGTGCGCAGCTTCAGGCCGCGCTCGTCGAGTTTCTCGATGACTTCGTCCAGGCTTTTCTGGCCGAAGTTGGTGATGTTGAGCAGGTCGTCCTCGGTCTTGGTGAGCAACTCGCCCACCGTGTTGACCTGGGCACGCTTCAAGCAGTTGCGGGGCCGCTCGGACAGGTCGAGGTCCTCGATGAGCAAATCGAGATCCGGTGATGACGAGGTCATGTCGGGCACCTCGGTGAGGGTCAAACCCTGCGGGGCATCGCTGAGTTCGGCGACGAGACCGGCGAGCGTGCGTAGGGTTTCACCGGCCGACGCGAGAGCTTCACGCGGTGTCAGCGACCCGTCGGTGGTGATGTCGATCACTACACGATCATGGTTGGTCGACTGTCCCACACGAACTGGCTCCACGTCGAAGCTGACCCGACGTACGGGCGAGAAGATCGCGTCGATCGGCATGTTGCCGATCACTGGGGTGTCGACCTCGCGCTGGCTGCTCATGTAGCCACGGCCGATCGACACGGTGAGGTCGATGGCCAGACGGCCCTTGTCGTCAAGGGTGGCGATGTGCAGGTCACCGTTCAACACAGCGACGCCGGCAGGGCACTCGATGTTGGAGGCGGTGATCGCACCGGGCCCGCGGGCATCGAGACGGAGGGTGACCTCTTCTTCGATCTCGCTCGTCAGCACGACGTCTTTGAGGTTCAAGATGATGTCGGTGACATCTTCGACCACACCGGAGATGGTGTCGAACTCGTGGAGGGCATCGTCGAAACGCACCATGGTGATGGCCGCACCGGGCACCGACGACAGCAGCGCGCGGCGCAACGAGTTGCCGAGGGTGTGGCCAAAGCCCGGCTCGAGCGGGCCGATCGAGAACCGCTGACGGTTCGCGTCGATCGCGTCGAGTGCTTCAACTGAGGGGCGCTGCATAAGGAGCATCGCTGCCGTGTCCTTTCGTGGTGGCGGAATATCTGCCGGGTGTTCGATGGGGTGTCGTGGGTGGTGGCCGCACAGCGGCCATTGGTCACTTCGAGTAGAGCTCGACGATCAGCGACTCGCGCACCGGAGCATCAACGTGTTCACGCTGCGGCAGATCGCGGACGGTGACCTGGTGCTTGTCGTCAGAGCGATCCAACCACCCGACGACCGAGCGGTCGACGGTGTCGAGGTTGTGCTGAATGACGATCATCTGGGCGGCCTTGGGCGACAATGACACCACATCGCCCTTGCGCACGCGGAAGCTCGGGATATCGACTCGACGGCCGTTCACGTGGATCAGCCCGTGGTTCACGAACTGGCGGGCCTGGGGACGGGTCGACCCCCAACCGGCGCGGAACGTCACATTGTCGAGACGGCACTCGAGAAGAATCAGCAGATTCTCGCCCGTGGGGCCCGACATGCGGTTGGCCTCGTCGTAGGTCTTCTTGAACTGCTTCTCGAGAAGGCCGTAGATGTACTTGGCCTTCTGCTTCTCTTGCAGCTGTGCGAGGTACTCCGACCCGGCATTGCGACGGCGGTTTCGACCGTGCGTGCCCGGAGGGAACGGCCGGCGCTCCATGGCGCGGCGACCCTTTTCGTTCTCGAAGACGTTGACGCCGAGCCGACGGCTCATGCGCACCTTGGGACCTGTGTAACGGGCCATGATCAGTTCCTCCGACGCTTCGGCTGGCGGCAGCCGTTGTGTGGGATGGGGGTGACGTCCTTGATCGAGGTGACCTCGATGCCCGAGTTCTGAATCGAGCGGACAGCGGTGTCGCGACCCGAGCCAGGTCCCTTCACCTCGACTTCGACACGGCGCACGCCATGCTCCTGTGCGGCCTTCGCAGCACGCTCGGCCGCGAGCTGAGCGGCGAACGGCGTCGACTTCCGCGACCCCTTGAAGCCAACGGCACCCGAGGAGGCCCATGCCACCACGTTGCCCTCCGGATCGGTGATCGACACGATCGTGTTGTTGAACGAGCTCTTAATGTGGGCAACGCCGACAGCAACGTTCTTGCGATCGCGTTTGCGCGGCCGCCGGCCGCCGGGCTTGGTCTTGGCCATTACTTCCTCACAGCCTTCTTCTTGTTGGCAACGGTGCGCTTGGGGCCCTTGCGGGTACGCGCATTGGTGTGGGTGCGCTGACCACGGACGGGCAGCCCCTTGCGGTGGCGCACACCCTGCAGGCAGCCGATCTCGATCTTGCGCTTAATGTCGTTCTGCACGTCACGACGCAGGTCACCTTCGATGGTGAGGTTCTGGTCGACGTAGGAACGAATGCGGTTTACTTCGTCCTCGGTGAGCGACGACACCTTCTGATCGGGGTCGATGTCACACTCGGCGCAGATGCGACGCGCGGTGGTGCGACCGATGCCGAAGATGTAGGTCAGTGAAATCTCCAACCGCTTTTCGCGGGGGATGTCGATACCGGCGATACGGGCCATGTCTTGTCTCGATTCTCCTGGCTCTCAGCCCTGCCGCTGCTTGTGGCGGGGGTTCTCGCAGATGACGCGAATGCGGCCGTGGCGACGAATCACCCGGCACTTCTCGCACATCTTCTTCACACTTGGACGTACCTTCACGTAGACACTTCTCTCACTTGTATCGATAGGTGATCCGACCTCGGGTGAGGTCGTATGGGGTGAGCTCAACCTGGACCTTGTCGCCCGGGAGGATGCGGATGTAATGCATGCGCATCTTTCCGGAGATATGGGCCAGAACATGGTGGCCGTTCTCGAGTTCGACGCGGAACATCGCGTTCGGGAGCGACTCGGTGATCGTTCCCTCTAAGACGATTGCGTCTTCCTTCGGCTTTGCCAGTGGACTCTCCTCATTACGGCGGGAACGACCCCGCTCGACGAACTTCTGCAGCACCGACCCGTACCGTCCACGACACAGGCCGACCGACAATGTTATCGGCGGTTCGGCACAACACCACGCGGCGTCCACCGATGACCGCCAACCGTGTGCTATGTGCCTCCCGCGTTGTGCCGACGACTCTCGATCACCCCGGTGAGGCGTTGGAACACGTTGTCGGGGTTGCCGACACCGTTGACAACCGACAATTGACCAAGCCCGCCGTAATGCTCGATCAGCGGTGATGTCTGCGACTCGTACAGGTCGAGTCGACGGTTCACCGCGTCGGGCGTGTCGTCATCGCGTTGCGTGACATCACCACCGCACACATCGCAGATCCACGGGCTCGGCTCGGGCCCGGAGGCCGTGTAGTTCGTCCCGCAGTCGCGGCACACGCGCCGCGATGAAATGCGCTCCACAACGATCTCGCGTGGCACGTCGAGATCGATCACGGCGTGGATCGGCCGGTCAGCGGTGATCTCCGCCAGCGCTTCAGCTTGGGCCACGGTGCGCGGGAACCCATCAAGGATGTACCCGCGGGTGGTGGCATCGGCCTTGGCGAGACGTTCGCGCACGATGCCGATCATGATGTCGTCACCGATGAGGCCACCTGCGTCCATGACTTCTTTGGCCGCACGACCGAGTTCGGTGCCCTCGCGTACAGCAGCGCGAAGCATGTCGCCCGTCGAGATGTGTGGCACCACATAGTGCCTCGACAGACGCACGCATTGCGTCCCCTTGCCCGCACCTTGGCGGCCGAGGATGATCAGTCGTGCTCCCGGGATCACGGGACCTACTTGAGGAACCCCTCGTAATTACGCAACATCAGCTGCGAATCGATCTGGCGCATCAGTTCGAGCGCCACGCCAACCGAGATCAGCACGCTGGTGCCGGCGAACGCGAAGGTGCTCACACCGGCGGCCCACAACAACATGTACGGCAACACGGCGATCAGCGCAATGAACACCGCGCCGGGCAGCGTGATGCGGTTCACCGCCTTGGCAAGGTACGCCTCGGTGCGCGGACCGGGACGCACACCGGGGATAAAACCACCCTGACGGCGAATCTGATCGGCCTGGCGCACCGGGTCAAACGCGATCGAGTTGTAGAAGTACGCGAACGCGATGATCAACAACGCGAACAACGAGATGTACACCACGTTCTGCGAATTCAAGATGTACTCGTCGACGTATCCCTGGATGCGGCCCCGGAAGGAGTCAGCCGACGCATTCCCCAAGAAGCTCACGAGAATTGCGGGCAGCAGCAACAGCGATGAGGCGAAGATGATCGGGATCACACCCGACTGGTTCACCTTCAACGGGATGTACGTGTTTTGGCCGCCCATCATGCGACGCCCGACCACACGTTTTGCGAACTGCACCGGGATACGACGTTGCCCGAGCTCAACGAAGACCACCGCCACGATGATGCCCAGGGTCAACACCACCATCGCCACGAACCAGAACACCTTGTTGAGCTGCAGGATCGAATAGAAGCCCGACGGCAGACCCGCCACCACGGAGGCGAAGATGATCATCGACATGCCGTTGCCGATACCGCGCTGAGAGATCAGTTCACCCATCCACATCAGCACCGCGGTGCCCGCGACGAGGGTGGGAATGATCAGGTAGCCACGGGGCCAGATGCCATCGGGCAGCAGCGGCACCGATGGTGCCTGCACCGCCGAGTAGAACGCACCGCCTCCGCCGTTGCCGAACAGGAACACCAACACGGTTCCCTGCAACAGCGCGAGGGTGATGGTGACGTAGCGGGTGTACTGGGTGATCTTGCGCTGGCCCACCGCGCCCTGTTGCTGCAACTCCTCGAGTTTGGGAATCACGACGCCAAGAACCTGCATGATGATGCTGGCCGTGATGTACGGCATGATTCCGAGCGCGAACACCGAGAAACTCTCGAAGGCGCCGCCAGAGAACAGGTTGAACAAGCCGAGGGCACCATCTTGAGCGCCGGCACGCAACTGCTCGATCGCCAAGGGGTCCACACCCGGAACGCGGATTGCGGCACCGATGCGGTACACACCGACGATCATGAACGTGAAAAGGATCTTGTTGCGAAGATCCTGAATCTTGAAGATGTTCCTGATGTTCGCGATGACGGCCATCGGATGCCCCCGTGTCGTGTCGGCCTCAACAGGCCAGGTGGTGGATCAGCGATTCATGAACTGGTTGCCTTGGGCAGCCGGACGTCCGGCGCGGCCCTCAGCACGGAACGGCAGTTCGACCAGAGTGACCGAACCACCAGCGGCTTCGATCGCCGCACGAGCAGCAGCCGACACCGCGTGCACGGTGACGTCAACCTTCGTGTCGATCGAGCCGTGGGCGAGCACCTTCACGAAGGCGCCCTTGCGAACCAAACCGGCCGCAACCAACGAGTCGACATCGACGGTGGATGCGCCCAGCTTGGACAGCTGGTGCAGATTCACCGGCGAGTACTCCACGCGGAACGGGTTGTTAAAGCCACGCAGTTTTGGAACGCGCTGCTTGAGTGGCATCTGGCCACCCTCGAAGCCACGGGCCACCGTGTTGCGGGCGCGCTGGCCCTTGGTGCCACGGCCGGCGGTCTTGCCGCCCTTGCCACCAATGCCACGGCCGACGCGCTTGGCGCGCTTGCGTGATCCGGGAGCGGGTGCGAGGTCATCGACGCGCATTGTCACTCACCACTTTCTGTGATCTTGACCAGATGCGGCACGCGGCGCAGCATGCCGCGCACCTCAGGCCGATCGGGAAGGGTGTTCGTCTTGCCGATGCGACCGAGGCCGAGGGCACGCAACGTGCCCCGGGTCTTCGGCTTCGCGCCGATGGACGAACGGGTCTGGGTCACGGTGATCGAACGATCGCTCACTGCTGCTCACCTCCCTGACGAGCAGCCGCGGCACGGCGCTCGTTATAGGCGCTGAGCATGCCCTTGGGCACGAACTCGTCGGCGGGAAGACCGCGGCGTGCAGCAACCTCATCGGGACGCTGCAGCGACTTGAGACCATCGATCGTGGCGCGGGCCACGTTGATGTGGTTCGCCGAACCGAGCGACTTGCACAAGATGTCGTGCACGCCGGCCTCTTCCAAGATGATGCGTGCGGCACCACCGGCGATCACACCAGTACCCGGAGCAGCGGGCTTCATCAGCACTCGACCACCACCGGTGGTGCCGGTGATGGCGTGCGGAATGGTGGAACCGGCGAGGGGCACTTCGAACAGGTTGCGCTTGGCCTCTTCGGTGCCCTTCTGGATGGCGAGGGGCACCTCTTTAGCCTTGCCGTATCCGAGACCGACTCGACCGTTGCCGTCGCCAACCACGACCAGGGCAGTGAAGGCGAAACGCCGGCCACCCTTGACCACCTTGGCAACACGGTTGATGGTGATGACGCGCGACTCGCGTAGGCCGTCATTCTCGGCGGGGGCCGACTGAGGGGATGTGTGCATGGACATCAGAACTCCAGACCTGCTTGACGGGCGGCGTCGGCGACCGCAGCGATGCGGCCGTGGTAGTTGAATCCTCCGCGGTCGAAGACCACCGTGGAGACACCGGCGGCCTTGGCACGCTCGGCGACGAGAGCTCCCACACGATCAGCCGCGGCCACCGATGAACCCGGGCCTGCGGCACGAAGATCGGCTTCGACCGTCGATGCCGCAGCCAAGGTCACCCCGGCGTCGTCATCGATGACCTGGGCGACGATGTGCTTGTTCGAGCGGAACACAGCGAGGCGCGGACGTGCCGCGGTGCCGTGGATCTTCTTGCGCACCCGGCGGTGCCGGGTGATGCGACCCGCGCGTCGGGCCTTGGCGATATCACTCATTGCGATCCCCGATCACTTCTTACCGGCTTTGCCGGCCTTGCGCAGGATGCGCTCACCTGCGTAACGGACACCCTTGCCCTTGTACGGCTCGGGCTTGCGAATGCTGCGGATGTCGGCGGCAACTTGGCCGACGACTTCTTTGTCGATGCCGGTGACCACGACCTGCGTCGGCTGGGGCACCTCGAAGGTGATGCCGTCGGGGGCCGTGACATTGACCGGGTGGCTAAAACCCAGGTTCAAGCGCAGAGAATTCGGGCCCTGCGCCTCGGCGCGGTAACCGACGCCCACGATTTCAAGTTCCTTGCGGAACCCGTCCGTGACGCCGATCACCATGTTGTTGACCAGGCTGCGCACCAGACCGTGCATGGCGCGGGTCTTACCCTCGTCGTTCGGACGTGAGCAGTTCACTACACCGTCGGTGACGGTGACGTCGATGCGGCCGGGAATCTCACGGCTGAGTGTGCCCTTGGGGCCCTTCACCGTGATCGACCCGTCGGCCACGGCGACATCTACACCGCTGGGCACCTGGATGGGGGCGTTACCGATACGTGACATGTTGCTGTCTCCTCCTCGTCGCCTGAATCACCAGACGTAACAGAGGACTTCGCCGCCCACCTTGCGGCGGCGCGCCTCGCGATCGGTCATGAGCCCGTGGCTCGTGGACAACACGGCCACCCCGAGGCCACCGAGCACGCGTGGCACGGCGTCGGCCTTGCGGTACACCCGCATACCCGGGGTTGACACGCGGCGCAGACCAGAGATGGTGCGGTCGCGCTCGGATGAGTACTTCATCTGGACGGTGAGCACCTCGCCGGGTCCGCTGGCAGCCGGGGCCACCTCGAATCCGGCGATGTACCCCTCTGATTCCAGCACCTTGGCCAAGGCCACTTTCTGCTTCGACGAGGGCATTCTGACGGCATCGTGCTTCGCCGTGTTGGCGTTGCGGATGCGGGTCAGCATGTCGGCAATGGGATCGGTCATCATGTCGCGTCTACCTCCCTCTCACCAGCTGCTCTTGGTCAAGCCGGGGATTTCGCCAGCGTGGGCCATCTCGCGAAGGCACAGCCGACACAGTCCGAACTTGCGCAGCACCGAACGCGGCCGGCCGCACTTGCGGCAGCGCGTGTAGGCCCGCACCTTGAACTTCGGCGTGGCGTTCGCCTTATTGATCAATGCTTTTTTTGCCATGTTTCGATCGTCCGTTCGCTCGCTCGTGTCACTTCTTCTTGCCGCCGCGGAACTGCGGGTTGCGGTTCTTCTTCTTGCGCGGCGCATTGTCAGCGTCGGCCCCGCGCTTGAAGGGGAAGCCGAACGCATCGAGCAGCGCCTTGCCCGAGTCGTTGTCGTTCGCGGTGGTGACAATGGTGATGTCCATGCCGCGGGGCTGGTCGACCCTGTCTTGGTCGATCTCTATGAACACCGTCTGATCCGACAGACCGAAGGTGTAGTTACCGCGCCCGTCCCACGAATGGGCCGGGAGGCCACGGAAGTCGCGGATACGCGGGATGGCAACCGCGATCAGGCGGTCGAGGAATTCCCACATACGGTCGCCACGAAGGGTCACTTTGCAGCCGATTGCCTGGCCCTCGCGCAGCTTGAAGCCGGCGATCGACTTGGTCGCTTTCGTGATCACCGGCTTCTGACCGGAGATCGCAGCGAGGTCGGCCACAGCACCCTCGAGCAACGAGGACTGCTGGGCGGCACGGCCCACACCCATGTTGATCACGATCTTCTCGATCGCAGGAATCTCCATGATGTTGTCGATACCGAGGTCGGCACGCAACTGCGGGCGGATGATGTCGTTGTAGCGGGACTTGAGCCGCGGCGTGGTCAGGGTGCTCACTTGATCTCCTCCCCCGATGGGCGCGCGATGCGCACCTTGTTGCCGGCGTCGTCGATGCGGTAGCCCACGCGGACCGGGCGGCCCTTGTGCACCAGCATCACGTTCGAGACGTGGATCGGCATGTCCTTATCGATGATGCCACCGGGCTCATTCGCCCGCACGGCGCGCTGGGAGCGCTTGGCTGTGTTCACACCGGTGACGACGATCTTGTCCTTGGACGGGAGCACGCGGTCGACCACGCCCTCTTTACCGCGGTCCTTGCCGGTCATCACGCGCACGGTGTCACCCTTGCGGATCTTCATCTCAGATCACCTCCGGGGCAAGCGACACGATGCGCATGAAGCGACGGTCGCGAAGTTCACGGCCGACTGGCCCGAAGATGCGCGTACCGCGCGGGGTCAGATCGTCCTTGATGATGACGGCGGCGTTCTCGTCGAAGCGGATATAGCTGCCGTCGGGACGACGCTTCTCCTTCTTCGTGCGCACGACGACGCACTTCACGACATCGCCCTTCTTCACGCCGGCGCCGGGAATGGCGTCTTTCACGGTCGCGACGAAGATGTCGCCGATCGAGGCGTAGCGACGACGGGTACCACCGAGCACCTTGATGCACAGCACCTCTTTGGCACCACTGTTGTCGGCCACCCTCAGGCGGGATTCCTGCTGGATCATCGTGCACGCTCCACGATCTCGATGAGCCGCCAGCGCTTGTTCTTGCTGAGCGGACGGGTCTCCATGACCCGCACCTTGTCGCCCACTCGGGCGTCATTCGTCTCGTCGTGGGCGTACAGACGCTTGTGACGGACGATGAACTTGTTGTACCGGGCATGACGCACGCGGTCGGTGATCGTGACGACGATCGTCTTGTCCATCTTGGTGGACGACACGACGCCGTCACGCACCTTGCGCGCTGCGCGCTCGGCGACGTTCTCGATTGCGGTCTCGCTCATTGTCAGGCCTCCGCCTCGGCCGCCGCGATTTCACGCTGGCGGATCAGGGTGTTGATGCGGGCGATACGCCGACGCACGCGTCGGATCTCCGCAGTGTTCTCAAGTTGGCCCGTGGCATTGCGGAAACGCAGGTTCAGGGCCTCATGCTTGGACTCACGCAACTCCTCGAGCAGTTCGCCGAGGTCGGCGTCGACCAGTTTGTCTTTCTTCGCCATCGTCGTCCTCAGATCGTCTCGTTACGGGTGATGATGCGCGCCTTGATCGGCAGCTTCTGGATCGCCTTGTTCATAGCGATCTTGGCCTGCTCCTCATTGGGGAACGAGAGCTCAAATAGCACTCGGCCCGGACGCACGACAGCAACCCACAGCTCGGGGTTGCCCTTACCGGAGCCCATGCGGGTCTCGGCCGGCTTCTTCGTAACCGGCTTGTCGGGAAAGACGTTGATCCACACCTTGCCACCACGCTTGATCGAGCGGGTCATGGCGATACGGGCGGCCTCGATCTGGCGGGCGGTGATCCAGCCCGGCTCGAGCGCCTGGATGCCGTACTCACCGAAGGACAACTCGGTGCCGCCCTTGGCCATACCGCGGGTGCGGCCTCGGTGGTGCTTACGGTGTGCGACTTTACGTGGCATCAACATGATGTTCTCCTGTGCCTGTCGACTCGGTCAGTCGTCCCCGCGGAACTGCGGAGTGTCGTTGCTGTCACGGGTCTGACGGGTGATGATCTCTTCTTCGTCGAGGAGCTTCTCGAGTTCGGGATCCGCCTCGCCGACCAAGGGCTGGGGCTCCGCCGGGGCGTCGTCGGCACGGGGGCCGGCCGAGGATACGACGCGCTTGGCGCTGTCGGCCGACTGACCAGACGTCTCGCCGACGGCCATAGCAGCCTCGCGCGTGATCTTGTCGTCATTCGTCGAGCGGTAGGGAACGATCTCGCCCTTATAGAGCCAGACCTTTACACCGACGCGACCATTGGCCGTCTTTGCCTCGCGGAAGCCGTAATCGATGTCGGCACGCAGGGTGTGCAACGGCACCTGACCCTCGCGGTACCACTCGGTGCGGCTCATCTCCGCGCCGCCGAGACGACCGGAACACTGCACCCGGATGCCGAGTGCACCAGCACGCTGGGCGTTCTGCACTGCACGCTTCATCGCGCGACGGAAGGCAATACGGTTTGCCAACTGATCGGCGACGCCCTGCGCGACGAGCGCTGCGTCAAGCTCGGGCGACTTGATCTCGACGATGTTCAACTGAATCTTGGCGTTGCCGGTGATCTTGGTGATCAGCTGACGCAGCTCGTCGGCTTGAGCGCCCTTGCGTCCAATGACGATGCCCGGGCGTGCGGTGTGGATGTCGACACGGAGCTTGTCGCGGGTGCGCTCGATCTCGATACGGCTGATGGCCGCGGTCTCGAGACGCTCCATGATGGCACCGCGGATCTTCCAGTCCTCGGTGAGGTACTCCTTGTAGTCGCGATCGCTGAACCAACGGCTCTTCCAGTCGGTGCTCACGCCGAGGCGGAAGCCGTAGGGGTTGATCTTCTGGCCCATCAGTTCTTCTCCGTCTCGTCGGTCTCGTCGGCTTCAGTGCCATCGTCGGTTCCGGCTGCGTCGACCTCGTCGGCGGCTGCATCGGATTCGTCGGCTGCATCGGATTCGTCGGCGGCATCGCGATCGTCAGCAGCGTCAGCCTCAACAGCGTCAGCCTCGGTGGCGTCGGCAGCGATCTCATCAGCAGCCACGTCATCAGCAATCGCTTCGTCGGTAATTGCTTCGTCGTCATCGGCAGCATCGATGGCAGCTTTGGCCGCCTCGGCGCGCTGACGGCTGGCCTCCACGCGAGCGCGGCGGGCAGCAGACGCCGATGCAGATGCACCCTCAGCCTTCGCGCGCAGAATCTCCAGACGCTCATCGCTCATGCGCGCCACGATCACCGTGATATGGCAGGTGCGCTTACGGATGCGTGTGGCACGACCACGCGCCCGCGGGCGGAAACGCTTGAGGGTCGAGCCTTCATCGGCGAAACAGGCGACGACGAACAACTCGTCGACATCCTGGCCGTCGTTGTTCACCGCATTGGCCACGGCAGAGCGCAGCACCTTACGGATATCGCGGGCGATACCACGCTCGGTCAGCATCAACACCTCATCAGCGCGACGCACATCGAGTCCGCGGATCAGATCGAGGACCGGGCGGGCCTTGAACGCCGACGAACGGATGTGGCGGGCAACGGCTTTGGTGCCGGTGCGCTCACCAACAGCGGTGGCACCCTCGTTGGTCTTGGGACCGGTCATCAGCGCCTCGCCCCCTTCTCCTGTCCGGCGTGGAACTTAAACGTGCGGGTCGGGCTGAACTCGCCGAGCTTGTGGCCGACCATCGACTCGGTGATGTACACCGGGACATGCTTGCGACCGTCGTGCACCGCAATGGTGTGCCCCACCATGTCGGGAATGATCGTGGAGCGACGCGACCAGGTCTTAATGACCTTGCGCTCACCGGCGGTGTTTTGGGCGTCGACCTTGGCGAGCAGATGCTCGTCCACGAAGGGCCCCTTCTTCAGACTGCGTGACATCGTTTCCTACCTCTCCCGACTCAGCGGCGACCCTTGCCGCTGCGACGGCGACGGACGATCAGTTTCTGGCTGGACTTGTTCTTGTCGCGGGTGCGACGCTCCGGCTTGCCCCACGGCGACACTGCAGGGCGGCCACCCGATGAGCGACCCTCACCACCACCGAGGGGGTGGTCGACCGGGTTCATGGCAACACCACGGGTTTGCGGGCGCACACCCTTCCAGCGGTTGCGACCGGCTTTACCGATCTTCATGAGTTCATGCTCGGAGTTGCCGACCTCACCCACCGTGGCGCGGCAGTCGATCAACACGCGGCGCATCTCAGTCGATGGCATACGCAAGGTCGCGTAGTCGCCATCCTTGGCGACCAGCTGCACAGCCATACCCGCCGCGCGAGCGATCTTGCCACCTTGGCCGGGACGCAATTCGACATTGTGGATCGTGGTACCGACCGGGATGTAACGCAGCGGCAACGCATTACCGGGGCGAATATCCGCGCCCTGGCCGCTTTGGACGGTCTGACCGACCTCGAGGCCCTTCGGAGCCAAGATGTAGGCCTTGGCGCCGTCGGCGTAATGGATCAGCGCGATACGACATGTGCGGTTCGGGTCGTACTCGATGGACGCAACGCGACCCGGCACGCCGTCCTTCACACGACGGAAGTCGACGACGCGGTACCGGCGCTTGTGGCCGCCACCACGGTGACGGGCGGTCTTGCGGCCGTAGTTGTTGCGGCCACCCGACCCCGAGGACTTCGCCAACAAGGTCCGCTCGGGAGTCGAACGGGTGATGTCGGAGAAATCGGACGAGGTCTGGAAACGACGACCGGGACTGGTGGGACGGCGGGAACGAATAGCCATGATGTCCTCAGTTCTCGAACAACGGAATCTCGCCGGAGGCGAGGGTGACGATGGCGCGCTTGGTGTCGGGCTTTGAGCCACGCCGGTTGCTGGCGCGGACACGCGTGCGCTTGCCCTTGCGGTTCAAGGTGTTGACCTTCAGGACCTGGACATCCCAGATCGACTCGACGGCGGCGCGGATCTCGGGCTTCGAGGCTCCGGGGGCCACCTTGAAGGTGTAGACGCCGGTCTCCATGAGCTCGTAGCTCTTCTCGGACACGACCGGCTCGATGATGATGTCGCGTGGATCCTTCACTTGGCGGCCTCGCTCTCGGTGGCCACTGTGCTGGGCAGGGTGGCGCGGGTGAACACGATGTGGTCGTTGCAGAGCACGTCGTAGGCGTTGAGTTCGGCCGGACGAATGATCTGGACCTCGGGGATGTTCCGGAAGCTCAACGCGGCAGCGGCATCGGCATCGGAGAGCACCACGAGCACGCGACCCTCGAGGCCGAGCGCCAACAGCGCGGCGACGGCCGCCTTGGTGCTGGGGGTGTCGAAATCCCACGCCTCGACCACGGTGACTGCACCGGTGGCGGCGCGGTCGGACAGCGCCGAACGCAGCGCAAGGCGCACCATCTTCTTCGGGGTCTTCTGCGCATACGAACGGGGCTTCGGCCCGAGGGCGACGCCGCCACCGGAGAAGTGCGGCGCGCGAGTGGAGCCCTGACGGGCGTTACCGGTGCCCTTCTGGCGATAGGGCTTGGCCCCACCACCGGAGACCTCGGAACGGGTCTTGGTGCTCTGGGTACCGGCGCGACGAGCAGCCAGCTGGGCGGTCACGACCTGGTGCATGACGGGAACGTTCGGCTGCACGCCGAACACTGCATCGTCGAGGTCGATAGTACCGGCATCGGTGCCGGCGGGGTTCTTGACGGCAATCTGGGTCATCTTCAGGCTCCCTTCACCGCGGCCTTGACGGCGGGACGAACGTGAACGAGGCCACCGTTGCCGCCGGGCACCGAGCCCTTGACGAGCAACAGGTTGCGCTCGGTGTCGGCATCGACGACTTCAAGATTCAGCGTCGTAACCTGCTCGGCACCCATGTGACCGGCCATACGCAGGCCCTTGAACACGCGCCCCGGGAATGAACAGGCACCGATCGAGCCGGGTGTGCGGTGGTTGCGGTGGTTACCGTGACTGGCGCCCTGTCCCTTGAAATTGTGGCGCTTCATGGTGCCGGCAAAGCCCTTACCACGGCTGGTGGCGGAGACATCGATGCGGTCACCCGTGGCGTAGTCGGCGACGGTGATCTCGCCACCGACCTCGAAACCATCCACAGAATCGACACGCAGTTCAACGAGGCGCCGACCCGGAGCCACACCGGCCGCGGCGAAGTGACCGGCGGCGGGTTGGTTCAATTTGCGGGCATCGCGCTCACCATGGGTGACCTGCAGGGCGTTGTAGCCATCGCGCTCGTTGGTCTTGATCTGCACAATACGCATGGGTTCCACGCGCAGCACGGTGATCGGCACGATGCGGTCATCGACCCACTTCTGGGTCATGCCGACTTTCTCGCCGACGATCGGGGTTGTTGCCATGACGGCCTGTCCTTTGCTGTTGATCGAGCCCCGAGGGGCTATCCACATGTCGTTTCCAACACAAGTGCCCCGCTGCCCGAGGGCGTGCGGAGCACGTGCAGACGGTGTCGCCGTGAGGTCCCCGGTGGTCTCCGGGCTCACACGGACATCGGTTGGACGTCTCTCGTGTTCGGATTGCTCCGGACACGAATTCAGAATGCTATCGGTGCGTCATCGTGTTCCAACCACGGCCCCACCGGGCTGGTGAAACGCCACAGGCCACGGGTTAGGACACGGGGCGCTCGCTGAGCTCGACAGCGAGATCGATCACGCCATCACCACGACGCACCGTCACCACGGTGACGTCACCTGGTTCGAGATCCCGAATCGCTGCAATCAAACCCGCCGCGCCCTGGATGGCTGCGCCGTCCAGCGCGATGACCACGTCGCCGTTTTCCACTCCGGCCAACGCGGCTGGGGTATCGGGTTGCACCGCGACGATCAACGCCCCAAGGCCGCCGTCGGTGCGGTCGTCCAGATTGACGCCCAAGAACCCTTCACGTCGCTCCTCGCCATCGGCTACGCGTCGCAACGACGCCAGAACTGGCAAGGCCTCGGCCACCGAGATGGCGAACCCGATATTGCTTGCGGCCGTCGTCGCCGACCCGCGCGCCACCGCGGTATTGATACCCACGACTTCACCGTTGGCATTCACCAGCGGCCCGCCAGAGTTTCCCGACGAGATGGCCGCATCGGTTTGTACCAGACCATCGAGAGCACCGCTGGCGGTGATGATCGTGCGGTTCAGCGCCGACACGATGCCGCGGGTGACCGATGGTGCACCGTCGAGGCTGAGCGCGTAGCCAATGGCCACTACCTCGTCGCCGAGGCGGGTAGATCCCGGAGCGGCAAATGTGGCTGGCCGGAGACCCTCAACATCAACACGCAACAGGGCAAGGTCGTTGCCCGTGTCGACCGCGAGCAGTTCGGCTGGGGTGGGCTCGGTCTCGCCCGCGAGCAACACGCTGATCGATGCCGCGAACTCGACGACATGCGCGTTGGTCACGATCTCGCCATCATCGGACACGATGATGCCGGTGCCGGTCGACCCGATGCCGCCAAACCCGTCGACCGCTGACAATACGGTGACCGTGCTGGGACCCACCCGATCGGCCACTGCTGCAACATCGATTCCCGCGCCGGTTGCGGCGGGGCGCTCGGTGCCCACCAAGAACTCATCGGCAGCTGCTTGAGCGCGACCAGCGCGTTCCGATGCGGACTCCACAGCGACCTGCACGGCGTTCGGTTCCGCACCGACAGGAGCGCTATCGGCATCATCACCCACATCGACGAAGGTGCGGTCGAGCGTGGCACCCGCAGCGAAGGCAACCACGATCGCCACGATCAGCACGAGCGGGGTGGGAACGCGACGGCGAGCACGCCCACCCGACGCCTCGGCCGTGGTCGCGCTGATGTCGAGGTCAACAGGTGGAACATCGTCCATCGTCACAGACACCGCCCCCGCGGATTCCAGAGTCGTCGCCTCCGGGGTTGGCATCGGTGTCACCGATGGAGACAGTGGCGCTGCAGGCGCTGGACCACCTGAGGCTCCACCACCGCTCATAGGAGGGGGAAGTTCAGCCATGGTGTCGGTCTACCAAGTGCACCGGCCCGCGTCCACCCACGCCCGCTGGTTCTCACCGAGTTCTCACCGTTGCGCCACAGTCGCGGCTGCGCCGTGCATCCGAGCCCGCAAATGGCCCCGAACCGGTCCCGGACATGACGATGCCCCGCACCAACGTGCGGGGCATCGCTATCGATACGTCGACGAATTCGAGATCAGCCGTTTTGGATCTTGATCTCAATATCTACGCCGGCGGGCAACTCGATGCGCTGCAGCGAGTCGATCGTCTTCGCATTGGGATTCACAATGTCGATCAACCGCTTGTGGATCCGCATCTCGAAGTGTTCACGTGAGTCCTTGTCCACGTGCGGACCGCGAATCACCGTGTACCGGTGCTTGTCGGTCGGCAGTGGGATCGGGCCACGCACCACTGCGTCGGTACGGTTCACCGTCTCGACGATCTTGCGCGTGGACTGATCGATGATCTCGTGATCAAACGCCTTCAGTCGGATTCGGATGCTCTGGGCCATGTCAGTCCTCTCGGTCAGATGTCGTAGGACGACGGGTCACTTGATGATCTTCGTGACGCGGCCCGCACCCACAGTACGACCACCCTCACG
>JAFMNE010000081.1 GCA_017859395.1 Ilumatobacteraceae bacterium
GCGCCGCGCTGCCGGTTCCCGCCCGCACGGGTATCGCCGATACGGCCGATCAACGCTGGGACGTCACCCTTGGCAACACCCCCGCACAGGCACAACGACACGCCGGGATGCTCCGCCTCGTCCTCGACACCGTGGTTGCTCCAGCACTGTGGGTCAGGGTGTCATCGGCCAGTACCGGTTCGCTGCTCGCGGTGATGCCTGTGCGCACCGTTGCCCTCACGGGCGACACCGTCGCCGAGTGCACGTTCGCTCTGGACATTGATGCCTCACAGCTGCGATTCGACCTCGTCGATGATCCGTTGGCACCCGTCACCGACGCACATCACGAGACCCGTGCCCGCATTGACATGCTGCTCGATGACGCGGCACGTCAGGGTCGGCGACGGCCCGGTCGTGGCGCCGTCATCGCCGACACCGCGCACGCACTGGCCCTCTCGATTGGCGATATTGAAAGAGCAGGGGCCGCCAATTCTCTTGCGACACGCCTGCGACGCATCCGGCGGCGTCGCGCAGCCCTCCTTGCGCTTGCTGCCGTCGCCGCCGTCGTCATCACCGCAGTAATCGTGCGAGCGGTGACCTCGGAACAATCAGGACTCTCCGTGCCAGCCGACCCGGGGCCGATGACCGTGACATTTGCTGATGGCACCGAGATCACTGCAAGCGTCGTCGGACAACCACCTGTTGTCGCACCCGGCGACATGTGGATGGTGGGCATGCAGGTGACAACACGAGCCATAGGTGTCTTCGCCACTGCCGACGAATCTGCCGACGCGGCCGAAGTCCGATGTCGGGCAGGCGATCCAGTGTCGATGACAACAGGGGCGCTCACGGCACAACCCTTCGAAGCACGACTCGACCCGATTGACGGCTCATCGGTGGAGGGCTTTGTCCTCGGTGTGGTCCCGATGAACTCTGATTCCGCCGGGGTGATCCCGATCCCGGGAACATGCGGCGATATCACTCAACTCGACGGCGACTGGGTCGCGGAGTACGCGCTGCGACGGGCGGGCCAGACCGCCGGTTTTGACATTCCAGCGGATCTGCCACCCGGCACCTGGGAGCTATCGCTCAGCATTGCCGATACATCGGTGACCTCGCGCACGGGCACGGTCCGGCTCCGCCTCGTAGCGCCCATTGACTGATTCATTGTCACGACAGCCCGCTCCACATCGTTACAACGACCGCACTACGAGCGTCGGTTGACGCTTATGCATGCAGTGGTCTAGACCCAATAGCCGGCGACAGGGGGAACCAATGGACTCAGGACGGAATCGAATGGTCGCGCTCATTTCGAGCATGGCAGTGCTACTCGGCATGACGATATTCACCGCGAACCCAGTGTTGGGCGATGTCACGCCAGAGGGGACGACAACATCGCAGTGGGGACCGGTCGAAACGCTGATTTTCCCATCAGGATCGCAGACAACTACCACTCCTGATTCGGCCATCATGGACGTTGCGTGCGCAACAGATGACCTCTGCATCGCCGCCGGATTCTTTAAAAACGCAGATGATGAGGAGCAGGCGTTTACCGCCGTCCTCACCGACGGCGTGTGGAGTGCAGCAACTCCCGTCGTTATCGACGATGCTCTCCAGGCAGGCGACAAAAACTCCAAATTCCAACACGTGTCGTGCGGGTCGGACACCTCCTGCACGACTGTCGGCCGCTTCAAGAATTCCGAGAATGGTTTCTCGCTCATGTCCCAGACCTATAGCGCTGGGACATGGAGTGATTCGGAAACGATTTCCATTGTCGACGTCGGCCAGGCAGCGAATTCGCAGGCCACTGCAACCGCTCTGTCATGTACCACCACTACAGATTGCAGCATCACCGGTTACTTTTACAACGAGGACGGCAACCAAGACCTGCTTGTCGTCGACATGGTCGACGGAGTGTGGCAAACAGGTGAGCGCCCCCTTTTCGCGGACGGCCTCACCGACAGCAGCCTTGAGGTCGAGGCAACGTCACTATCGTGCTCATCAGCAGGAAACTGTCACGCAGGCGGGCAGTTCTATTCTGCGGATGGCACGTACGAGGCCTTCATCATTTCGTCTGATGAGGGCGTGTGGGGCACCGCCAACCGGGTGGCTTACGCGACGGACACCGAGCGCACACCTGCCAGCGCCAACGATGCCCTAACAGCAATTTCCTGCGTTCCTGACGGTGAGTGCACCGCAGTTGGTTACTTCGAAGACAACTCTGCCAACGGCCAAGGTTTCATATTGCCACTCACGGGCAACGAGCCAACCGCAACGGCTCTACCAGAAATCAACGGAGCAGCCTCGTCGCAACTTTCAGATGTGTCATGCACTGCTAATTCATGTGTCACCGCAGGTTCGGCAGGCGGAGCAGCCATCGTGATGCCGTGGAGTGATGGCGTCTGGGGAACTGCCGTGCCGGTGCCAATTCCCAGCGACATGCAGTCGCAATCATCGCCGTCATCGGTGGCTCGAACGGCAACCTGCGTGTCGACCTCTTGCTTGGTCAGCGGAAGTTTCCGAAACACAGCGGATTCATCTGACACTTTCATCACTACGTACGACGGCGAGACCTGGAGCGATCCGGAACGCCTCACCATTGATGGCAATCCCGCCGATGCTGACCGTCGCACCGGGGTTTCAGGGGTCGCATGCCCGTCAATCGGCCGCTGCGTACTCGGTGGGTCCTATCGCGATGATAACGGTGACGACGTTTCCCTCGCCGTGCAGCAACTACCCACCGTGGTCGCATACGCCGTCGTGGATAACAGCGCACCTCTCCCCGGTGGCAACATCGTTCTCGCCTATCCGGCTGGCTCCTTTGCTGCAGGTGAAAGTGTCTCGGTGTACTTCGCTGATCGCGGGGTCGCTATCGGCACCGGCACCGCCGGCCAAGACGGCTCAGCCGAGATCACCGCGACAATCCCAAGTGACGCCGACGCGGGGCCAGCAAATCTCGCCGCTTCGGGCTCCGCGAGCGGCCACACAACCCTCACGCCAATCGTGGTGTCGGCGACAACCGCCGATGATGTTGAACTGATCGACTATGCCCAGCCAGGTCAGTACGACATTGGCCCCTGCCTCACCGAGTCCGACACCGATTGCATCGAGCAACTCGGATACTTCGATGCGTCAGGGAATCTCATTGAGGCCGGCTTCCAAGCATCCGCAGGAGACCCGGGCTTCACCTGCGAGGACGGCCACCTCTTCACATCGTCTGGCTCCTACTGGCATGCACCAGGACTCCAGACCGCCGAAGGCGGAAGCACATTGTTGGCGGGACCATCACTCACCACCCCTGGCTTCAACCACCGGTGCTCGAGGTCCGAAATCCGGCCACAGGACACCCTCGTAGCTGAGCGCGTGTTCGTCAGCATCTACTCCGCTGTTGATCATGGGAATGGGACGTTCAACCAGGCATCGGCAACCAAACCGAACTGCCCCGAAGGCGGGCAGTGCGGCTACGGCCTCGGTCCCGGCGAGGGTCTCCGGCTTCAGATGAAACTGCGGATCAGCGGCTTCGACGCCGCATACGCATACACAACAACCTCTGACACTCTCGTCGATGTTGAACTCACAGAGGGTGGTGGCGCCGTCGTGACTCTCAGCGGTGTTGGGCTCTCGATCCCTGGCGTATCGGACACCACATCATTCAACGAAGGCTCATTGCGCACCGCCAATCAGGCCGACTACCTGGCGAACTCCTGGGGCTTTGAGCTGAAGAACGCTAACGACCCGGGATTTCCGTCAGCCTGTTCAGTGCACGGCTTCCCGCTGGTGTCGGGCAACCACGCCTACGGTGGCGAACCGTCGTGGGACAGCCAGTCAGAGCAACTGACCTTCAATA
>JAFMNE010000039.1 GCA_017859395.1 Ilumatobacteraceae bacterium
TCATCACGTGCATCGTCGCGCGACCGCGCTGCAACGACCCGTGATCGCGCCGGTGGCCGCGACCGGGAAGTGGTGGCGATTGCCAGCGTCGTCGTGGGCGTTCTCATCGCCCTTGCCCTGTGGTTTGATCTGGCCGGCCCACTGGGACGCGGGCTCAGTACGTTCCTCGGGTGGTTTGTTGGTCGCGGGAGATTCGCTCTCCCCGTCGTGCTGATCGCAGCAGGCGTGCTGCTGTGGCGGCAATCTGGCCAGCGGCGGCCGCGAAACGACATTGGTGCAGGTGTCGTCGTGGTCGTTCTTCTTGCCCTGGTCGACCTCATCTGGCGTCCAGCTGAGCCCACGTCGCCGTCGGCGCTTGTTGATTCTGGTGGGGCCATCGGTGCGCTCGTTGGTGAACCGTTGGCATCGCTCGCCGGTGTGGCAGGCGCTGTTCTCATTCTCCTCGCCGCGGGTGTGGTAGCGACATCGTTAGCGATTGATATGCCGTTGCGCACCATGGTGCGCGCTGGTGTGCGTGGCTCGGTCATCGTTGCCCGCCCGATTGGTCGGTGGGGTCGTCGAGCCGTCAGTGACCTCGCGACGCTGCGTTCGGAACGTGACGAGCATGACGGGGACGACCGCGTCATTGATACCGATACCACAACAGCGACGCCGGCTGAGCGCTCGGTCGGTGGCGATCCGCTCGTCGCCCCGCAGCTCTACGACTTCGCTGCCGATGATGATCCGCCTCCGGCTCCGGCATCGAAGAAGCCGGCGCGACGGTCCAAGCCAGCTCGCGCGACCCCGGCGCCCGATGCGGCACCTGTTGCACCAGGATCGTGGAGTTTGCCACCGCTCGCGCTGCTGGAACAGGTCGGGGCGCAGGCCGTAGATATGCGCTCGGTGACCGAGCGTGGAGAGACCCTGCAGGAGTCGCTCGCTCAGCATGGTGTAGAAACCCAGTTGGTGGGTTCCACGGTTGGTCCCACGGTCACCCGATACGAGCTCGAACTCGGGCCCGGGGTGAAGGTGGCGCGGGTCACCAGCTTGCAAAAGGACATCGCTTACGCAATGGCAGCGACCGATGTCCGGATTCTGGCCCCGATTCCGGGGAGGTCCGCCATCGGTGTCGAGGTGCCGAATTCGCGACGCCAGTTGGTCGCCCTCGGGGACCTTCTTGCCTCACCCGAGGCGGCATCGGCGCAGCATCCACTCGAAGTTGCCATCGGGAAGGACATCGCCGGCCGTGCGGTGTTCTTGAACCTCGCCACCACACCACATCTCCTCATCGCGGGTGCCACCGGTGCCGGCAAATCGAGTGGCATCAACTGCATCATCACCTCCTTGCTTATGCGGACCACGCCTGACCAGGTACGCCTGATCCTCATCGACCCGAAGCAGGTCGAGATGGGCCAGTATCAGCGCCTCCCGCATCTGCTCACCCAACCAGTGACCGACCCACGCAAGGCGGCGAATGCACTGGGTTGGGCGGTCAAGGAGATGGAGCGCCGCTACGACTTGCTCTCGGCACTCGGCACTCGTGACATCGGTGGGTACAACAAGCGCGTCACCGCACCCGGTTTCGAGCCACCTGCGGGCCGTGATGCCGATGAGTTCGAGCACATGCCCTTCATCGTGGTGGTGGTCGACGAGTTGAACGACTTGATGATGGTCGCGGCGCGTGACGTCGAGGAATCCATCACCCGAATTGCGCAGAAGGCCCGAGCCGTCGGCATCCACCTGATCGTCGCCACGCAGCGGCCATCGGTGAACGTGATCACCGGCGTGATCAAAGCAAATGTTCCGGCGCGCATGGCCTTTGCGGTTTCCAGCCTGACCGACTCACGGGTCATTCTCGACCAGCCGGGGGCCGAGAAACTGGTGGGCAAAGGTGACATGTTGTTGCTCTCTGGGTCCTCGGTTGCCAATCGCATTCAGGGCTCCTGGGTGAGCGAGGATGAGGTGCATAGCGTGGTTGAGCACTGGCGTGCCCAAGCTCCCGAGCCGATCGTGTCCAATGAGGTGGAGGGCGCAGAACCCGAGCAGCGAAGCTTCACCGGTATCGACGCGTCGCTTGACGTCACATCAGATGCCAACGCCTTCAGCGCCGGTGACGACGATGAGGACACCCAGATCATGCGTCAGGCGATCGAGTTGGTCGTTCGCAGCCAACTCGGTTCAACATCGATGCTGCAACGAAAGTTGAAAGTGGGATTCGCCCGAGCCGGTCGCATCATGGATCTGCTCGAACAACGTGGCGTGGTTGGTCCGTCGGAGGGCTCGAAAGCGCGCGAGGTGCTGATGAGCGTCGAAGAATTCGAATTGTTACGCGAACGCGGCCAAATCTGAATCTCTACCAGTCCGGTCGTTCACCGAAATCAGGCCGTTGGGTGCGGGTGCGTTTCAACTCCCAGAACCCGTCGGTGCGCGCCAGTGTGACCATTGCCCGCCACAGTTCGACGGATGCCTCGATATCGGGAACGCGGGTGATCACCGGCCCAAAGACACCGACACGGGAACCGTCAGGTCCGTCCAATGCGATGATCGGGGTGCCGACATCGGTTCCCACCAGATCGAGGCCCTTCTGCATGCGTTCGCAGATCACCACATCGAGGGTGTCGTCATCGGCTGATGCCGCGTAGGCGGCATCCAACCCAACCGCTGCCAGTTCGGCGCCGAGATTTACGGCGGTGGAATCGGCGTCGAGGATGCGGTCATGATGGATTCGGCTGCCGAGTCGGTGGTACAGGCGCGCGGTTGCGTCGTCGCCATCGGTGGAGCGCACATGCTCCATGACTCGCAGCATCCGGTGCGTTGCCGCCACCGGCGGGTAGTAGTCGCTGTCGGGAGCGGGCTGGTTTTTGAAAAGGAGACTGATCGGCTGCCAAATGACCGACACCCCGGTCGCTGGCTGCACCCGCTCCAGCATCCAACGCGCGGTGACCCAGCACCAGGGGCACACCGGGTCCACCCAGAATTCGACGACACCGGGATGCTCTGCGGGGGAGTTCGCGCTGCTCACGTGTGCATCGTCGCACACGGCTAACCTCCCGAGTCGTGTCCTCCGTCGGTCCTCAGCGATTTCATGTGGAGACTCTTGGGTGCCCGAAGAATGACGTTGACTCCGACAAGATCATCGGGCAATTGCTCGCCGATGGAATGGAGCCCACGGCCGATCCGAGCGATGCCGACCTGATCGTTGTCAATACCTGTGCCTTCATTGAGCCGGCCCGTCGTGAGTCGATCGATACGGTTCTTGCCCTTGGTGACCGTCGTCGAGATGGTGCGCGCTTGGTGGTCACCGGTTGTATGGCGGAGCGGTATGGCGATGAACTCGCCGCGGCTCTCCCAGAGGTTGATGCGGTGATCGGCTTCTCGGAGCCGGTAGCGGCCCCGTCGCGTCGCACGATCCCAGTGTCTGCAGCACCGGTTCCCGCGTTTGATCTGCTGAATCTTCCACGTCCTCGCTCGTCGCGGCCGTGGGCATATGTGAAGATCGCCGAGGGCTGCGATCGTTCCTGCGGTTTTTGCGCCATCCCGTCGTTCCGCGGACCGCAACGCAGCCGCGACATCGCATCCATCGTCGATGAAGCGCGCGCAACCGGTGCACGCGAGATTGTCCTCGTGGCCCAAGACCTCGCCGCATACGGGCGAGATCGGCCAGATGAGTTGGGCTCGGGTTCGATCGTTGGGCTGGTCGAGGCCGTATCAGACGTCGCTGATTGGGTTCGGCTGCTGTATCTCTATCCGAGCGACCTGAATGAGGAACTGCTGGAGGCCATCGTTGCAACAGGGGTGCCGTATTTCGATCTCTCGCTACAGCATGTCAACCGTGATTTGCTGCGGCGAATGCGGCGATGGGGCGATGACACGAGGTTCCGCGACCGCATTGAACGCATACGCGAGATCGCGCCAGAGGCCGCACTGCGGTCGAATTTCATTGTCGGCTACCCGGGTGAGACCGAACAGCATCACGATGACCTGCTGTCGTTTGTTGAGGATATGCAACTGGACTGGTGCGGTTTCTTCGAGTTCAGCCCCGAGGAAGGCACGGCGGCGATCGACCTCGATGGGCACATCCCGCCGGAACTCATTGCCGAACGCATTGGTGAACTTCGATCGCTGCAGGACGACATCACCGCCTCGCGTCGCGATGACCTGATCGGCACCACACAGCATGTCCTCGTCGACAGTGTTGGCATCGCCCGAAGTCATCGTGAAGCTCCTGAAATCGACGGGGTCATTCACGTGGATCCAGCCCTTGCTGTCGGTGAATTCGTTGATGTTCACGTGGTCGATGCCCTCGGCCCCGACTTGGTCGCCGACGGCGCCAACGCCGAGGTCGACACATGAGCGTCGATCCAGGCGCACTCGCCACATGGGCGAACGCGATCACCGCGGGACGACTCGTGTTCTCACCGGTGATGTTCCTCGTCATCCCCGATGATCCGGGTGGGTCGTGGCTTGCCTACGGACTGTGGTTCGTGCTGTGTGTCAGCGATGGGGTGGACGGGTGGATTGCGCGCCGGCACGGCACCACCACATCAGGGGCATTTCTTGACCCCTTGGCTGACAAGGTGCTGGTCCTCGGTGCGATGTTCACGCTGGTCGCCCGTGATGTGTTCTGGCTGTTACCCGTGGCATTGATCGCCGGACGCGAAGTGGTCATCAGCGTGTATCGAATCCTGGCGGGTTCGCGCGGGGTGAGCGTTCCCGCATCGAAAATCGCCAAGTACAAGACCGTCTTCCAGCAGCTCGCGGTTGGTTTTGCGTTGTGGCCGTGGTTCGCCGTTGATCATCGGTGGTTGTGGAACAGCCTCTTGTGGATCGCAGTGGCGCTCGCGCTGATCAGTGGGTGGACGTACCTGATGGCAGGGCGTTCTGGGCGCGATCGATCGGTGGTGTCGCCATGAGGGTGGATGTTCTCGCCGTTGGTACGGAACTGTTGCTCGGCCAGATCATCGACACGAACTCGTCCTGGCTGGGAGAGCACCTCGCGTTGCACGGAGTGCATTCGCTGAGCCAGGTCAAAGTTGGCGACAACATCGATCGGATCGTCGGGCATATGGAGCGGATGCTGGGTGAGGCCGATGCGGTGATCGTCTGCGGTGGACTCGGTCCGACGCATGACGATCTGACCCGTGAGGCGATTGCGCGCGTCATGGGAGTAGAACTGCATCTCGACACCGATGTCGCCGATGTGATTCGCCATCTGTTCTCGTCGCGTGGGCGCTCCATGCCCGAGAACAATCTTCGTCAGGCAATGGTGCCCGAGGGTGCCACGATCATTGAGCAGACCCGTGGTACTGCACCAGGCTTGATCTGCCCGGTCGATCGGCCCGACGGGCTCACCGGGGTGCTGTATGCAGTGCCTGGGGTGCCGCATGAGATGCGCGACATGTTCCACCGTGCGATCGCCCCTGATCTGTTGCGGCGTGCCGGGCGGTCAGCCACGATCGTCAGCCGGACGCTACGCACCTGGGGTGAGTCCGAGAGCGGACTTGATGAGCGACTTCGGGGTGTGATCACCGCACTCGATGATGTCGGCAACCCCACACTGGCGTTCCTGGCAAGCGGTTGGGAAGGGCTGAAAGTGCGGCTGACCGCAGCCGGTGACGATGTGGACCACGCATCCGCAGTGCTAGCCCCTTGGGAGCAGCGGATTCGCGACATCCTCGGCGATCAGATTTTCGGCATAGATGATCAGACGATGGAATCCGTGGTGCTGGATCTGCTCGCGGACCGTGGGTGGAGTCTTGCGGTCGCTGAGTCGGTGACCGGAGGTCTCGTCGCCGGTCGACTGACCGCTGTGCCGGGTGCGAGCCGCGTGTTTCGGGGCGGATTGGTGTCGTACGCGAGCGAGGTTAAGTTCGAACTACTCGGGGTAGCGCCTGGGCCCGTGGTCACCGCAGACGCGGCAGAGGCGATGGCGGTCGGAGTCTGTGAACGACTCGGGTCGGATGTGGGGGTGGCCCTCACCGGCGTTGCAGGACCCGACCCTCAAGACGGGGAAGGACCAGGCACATTGTTCGTTGGGATTGCTCTGCCCGATGCTGGGGGTCGTCGTGTGCGCAGCGTTCGTCTCCGGATGCCCGGTGACCGCGACATGATGCGTCAGCTCTCGGTGATCTCGGCCCTCGACTTTCTTCGGCGCGATCTGCTGGCGCACGGCTAGCCTGCGGCGCGAGCCCCCGTAGCTCAGTCCGGATAGAGCAACGGCCTTCTAATCCGTAGCGCGCAGGTTCGAATCCTGCCGGGGGCGCCAACAGCGGTGCTACCTGGGTGGTGCCGGTACCCTGTGGGTCAGCACAGCGGGGCGGTTTGCCCCGGAGAACGGGAGTTCAGCGAGTGAAATTCACCAAGGGCGAGACGGTCATTTACCCCCAGCACGGCGCATGTGTGGTGAAGGGGACCAAGAAAATGGAGGCCTTCGGCGAGAAGCGCGAGTACCTCATCTTGGAGACCGTGATCAACGAGATGGTGCTCAAAGTGCCCGTCGACAAGGCCGATGAGGTCGGTGTGCGACCGCCGGTATCACCCGACGAACTCGAAGACCTCGTGTCGGTGCTCGCCAAGCCTGATCCGCGCGTTCCCTCGAACTGGAGTCGCCGCTTCAAGAACCACCAGGAGAAGTTGAAGTCCGGCGACGTCTACCAGGTTGCCGAGGTTGTCAGGAACCTCGCAGCACGTAATCGCGATGCCGCTCTGTCGGCGGCGGAGCGCACCATGTATGAGCGCGCTCGCGTCAACTTGATCTCCGAGATCGCGCCGGCGCTCAAGGTGTCCGCTGAAGCGGCGGAGGATTATCTCGACGACGCGCTTGCCAAGGGAGTTCTCTCGGCTGGTGGTTCAACGAAAGCCCCTGCCGGGGATGCCGACTCATCGGCGTCGGTACCTGCCAAGAAGGAACCAGCAAAGAAGCCGTCGGCGAAGAAGGTCGCTGCAGAGAAGCCGGCCAAGAAGGCAGCCGCGAAGAAGTCCGCAGCCAAGAAGACTGCCGCGGAGAAGCCAGCAAAGAAGGCCGCTGCGAAGAAGGCAACGGCGAAGAAAACAGCCGCCAAGAAGTGATCGCGGTCGTGTCGTGAGCGACGAACCGCTCCCTCAGAGCCGCAGGGTTGCCTTCATCGGCCTTGGTGTCATGGGCGCACCAATGGCGGGCCACCTCGTACGGGCCGGTCACGATGTGACCGTCTTCAACCGCACCGAGGAGCGTGCGCACGCGTGGCATGGCACGCATGGAGGACGTGTGGCATCCACACCGGCCGAGGCTGCCGCTGGCGCCGATGTGGTCTGTGTGTGCGTCGGGGCAGATGACGATGTGCGAGAAGTCGTCACCGGAGACCGCGGCGTCCTCTCATCGATGACCTCAGGTGCAATCCTCATCGATCACACCACCGCATCAGCAGATGTCGCCCGTGAGATGTCGGCGGCGTGTTCCGCGGCTGGGGTCGGATGGGTCGATGCGCCGGTATCGGGCGGGCAGGCGGGAGCGGAGCAGGGCCGCCTCACCGTGATGTGCGGCTGCGACGACGCCGACGTGTTCGCCGCCGCCGCCGAGGTTATTGCGGCATATGCACACCGTTGCGAGCTGCTCGGACCGGCGGGCTCAGGACAGTTGACCAAGATGGTGAATCAGATCTGCATTGCCGGGCTGCTGCAAGGTCTCTCGGAAGGTATCGATTTCGCTAACCGTGCAGGACTTGATGTCGACGCGGTCGTTGGCGTCATCGGTGGTGGCGCAGCGCAGAGCTGGCAGATGGACAATCGAGCCCGCACGATGGCTGAGCAGTCCTTCGACTTCGGTTTTGCCGTCGAGTGGATGGTGAAAGATCTACGGATTTGCCTTGATGAGGCACGCCGTCAGGGGGCCTCGTTACCGGTGACCGCCCTCGTGGAGCAGATGTACCAACGCGTTTTGGCGCGCGGTGGCGCCCGTTGGGACACCAGTTCTCTGATCGACTTGCTGCAACGGCCCTGAGCGACCACGGGTTCACTCGAGGTTCATCACGAGCCGATCGACACCTCTGATGGTAAGTCGATCGCGCCATGACGCGGGTTCGGCCTGCTCGATGGTGTCGAAACGACGAATGATGCGCGAGAGAGCCACTGTCGCTTCCATTTTCGCGAGGGACGCGCCGAGGCAATAGTGGATCCCGGATGCGAACGACATGTGGCGGTGCGCGTTGGGTCGGTCGAGCTGTACACGGGCGGGGTTGGCGAACACTGCGGGATCATGGTTGGCGGCGCCAAGACACGTGATGACTGCCTGTCCGGCATCGACATGGATCTCTGTTCCATCGGTTCCGGCGAAGGTGACCGGGGTCATGGGAACCCGGACGGTCTGTTGTACCGGGCCGTTGAAACGCAGCAGCTCGTCGACGGCAACCTTGTCGAGGGCCGGGTCGGAGCGCCAACGCTGCATCTCGTCGGGGTTCTCCAGCAGAGCGAGCATGCCGTTGCCGATCAGGTTGACCGTCGTTTCGTGGCCGGCCACGTATAGCAGCACCACGAAGCTGATGAGTTCGGGTAGGGAGAGCCGATCGCCTTCTTCCTCGGCGGTGATCAAGGCTGATACGACGTCGTCGCCGAGGTTGTGGCGACGGTGTTCAATCACCTCGACAAGGTGCGGGATCAGTTGTTCGATGGCGGCATCCGCGGCATCGAAGTCGTCGAGCGTGGCGGTTGGTTCCAGCGTGGCCGTCAGGGCCTGCGACCAGTCGCGCATGTCGTCGGCGCGGTCCATCGGCATGTCGAGCATGGTCGAGATGACCCGGAACGGCACCGGGAATGCAAGCTCATCAATGAGTTCCATCGACCCGCGTTCAGCGGCCGTGTCGAGAATGTCGTCGACCATTGTTTCAGTTGCGGCGCGCAAGCGATCGATGGCACGTGGGGTGAAGGCCTGGGTGACGAGCCGGCGTAGGCGGGTGTGGTCAGGTGGGTCCAGGTTCAGGATCGATTTCGCGGCGTTTGCTTCTTCATCAGTGCCGCGACGCTGCCGCCGCCGCGCAGTGATCGGGTCGTCATCAACGGGGCGTGCGCTGCTGGACTCGATATCACGGCTGTAGCCGGGATCGCGTAGCACTCGGTGCACGTCGTCGTAACGGGTCAGCACGACCGACCAGTCGTCTACCCGATGCACCGGGTCGGCCTCGCGGAGGGCGGCGTAGAAGGGGTATGGGTCGGCGCGAAACTCGGCCAGGTGCGGGGCCCACCGGGCGGGGGTGCTCATGCCGGATCCATCAGGTCGATCACAGGGGTCCATTCATAGGCCTCGTCGTCGCGGCCGGCCCAGACAACCCATTGTGCGCCGTTGCGCCGTTCGGCGAGGGCGCGCAGCATGGTGTTGGCGACCTGCTCTGGTTGCATGATCGGCAAACCGAGGGTGCGGATCATGTCCTTGGCGTCGTCCGCGAGGATGTTCGTGTCGGCGAAACCGGGGCAGACAGCCGAGATATGTACATCGATGGGTTCCGGGTGTTGGTCGATGGCCGCGGCCATCGACCTGACAAATCCGACGACGGCATGTTTTGTGAGTCCATAGATCGGGTCTGGCGCAATCGGCGCGAGGCCGGCGACCGAGGCGGTCACGAGCACATCGCCGGTGCCGGTTGCAACCATATGGCGGAGTACTTCCCGCGCGCCGTACACGACCCCGTCGACGTTGACCGACATGATGCGGCGGTAGCGCTCATCGTCGAGTTCGAGCACCGGCAATGCTCCATCGGGCTTCAGTTGGTTCGTCGCCACCCCGGCATTCAAGACGGCCAGATCGAACGGCCCGTGATGTTCGACGAGGGCGCGCCATGCGGCGGGGTCACCGACGTCCATCATCGCGACGGTGCCGTCGATTTCGCCGGCGACGCTCGCTGCCGAGGCCGCGTCGATGTCGGCGATGACGCATGTCGCGCCGGCAGCTGCCAGCATCCGCGCCGTGGCGGCACCGATACCGCTGCCGCCGCCGGTGATCAGCGCTCGCCGACCGGTCAGGTCGACCGTGGGTGTGCTCATGCGAAACCGTCCTCTCCCCAATCGGGATGTTCGAATTCTTCGATACCGCGCTCCATCTCTGCGAGGACGGTTTCAATGACGTGGACTCGTGCCCAACGTTTTTGTTCTCCCGACACGATATGCCACGGGGCCAGCGGGTGGTCGGTGTGAGCGAACATGTCCTCGATGGCTTCGGTGTAGCGGTCGGCTTTATCGCGATTACGCCAATCCTCATCGGTCAGTTTCCATCGGCGTAATGGATCACGTTGCCGCCGTTCGAACCGGCGCAACTGTTCATCGCGGCTGATGTGGAGCCAGAACTTCACGATGATGATGCCTTCGAGGACGAGGTTCCGTTCGAACTGCACGATCTCGTCATAGGCGCGGCGCCACTGAGCGGTCGAGGCGTAGCCCTCGACCCGTTCCACCAGGACTCGGCCGTACCAACTGCGATCGAAGAGTGCGAAACCTCCAAGGCCGGGAACCTCACGCCAGAAACGCCACAGGAAATGTCGGCGTTTTTCTTCATAACTGGGTTTGGCAAATGTGGCCACCCGGTAGTGGCGCGGGTCGAGTGGTTCAACGATGCGTTTGATTGCGCCGCCCTTGCCGCCAGCGTCGGCTCCTTCTAGGACGACGAGGACGCCTGGTCCGGGCTCGGGGTTGTTGAGATGACCGCCGGTGTGCAGGCGCATCTCCAGCAAGCGGCGTTGTGCCGTTTGGAGTCGCTGCTCGTACTCGTCTCGTGACAGCTGCGCCGTCATGTCGAGGTCGTCGAGGCGGCCCATCAGCTGTTCGAGCCGACGCCGATAAGGGCCTGATGCAGCGTGTCGACCAATCGGTCGATCTGCTCATCGGTGATGACCAACGGCGGGCAGAACGTGCAGGAGTGGCCGGCGATTGCTCGGGTAATGGTTCCGTTGGCCAGCATGTGATCCCGCACAGCTGCAGCGTCGGTCCCGGGGTGAAGGCCGGCGGCCCATACGGCACCGTCGCCGCGGACCTCGGCGATGAGGCCGTCATCGGCGATGGAGCGCAGCCCTGACGAGAGCCGTTCGCCGATGTGTATCGCGCGCTCAAGGAGTCCTTCGCGCTCAATGATGTCGAGGTTCACGTCGGCAGCGGCGCACACTGCGGCATGGCCCGAGTAGGTGTAGCCGGTGGTCAGCACGTAATCGCTGTCCGCTTCGAGTGGTGCGCGAACTGCGGCCGCGACGATGACCCCGCCGAGTGGCTGGTATCCGCTGGTGACCGCCTTGGCAAATGTTGTGAGATCGGGCACCACTGAGTAGCGATCCGCGGCGAACCACGATCCGAGTCGCCCGAAGCCCGTGATCACCTCATCGAAGATCAGCCAGGCGCCGTGCTGATCACAGAGGCGGCGCAGACCCTGCAAGTAGCCCTCTGGTGCGGGCCACACTCCTCCCGCACCCTGAACCGGTTCGGTGATGATCGCGGCGACGGTATGGCCGTGCTCGGCCATGAACGAGGCCATTGCCTCAAGGTCGTCGCTCGGCATCTGGACGACATCGGGAAGCAACTCCCCCCAGCCGATTTTGTTCGCTGGAAGCCCTTGGGCGCTGGTTCCGCCGTAGTTGGTGCCGTGGTAGCCGCGTTCCCGACTCACGATCACGCGACGCTCTGGTGAGCCGGCGCGGACGTGGGCCACACGGGCGAGTTTCATTGCTGTATCGATCGCTTCAGAACCCGAGCCGCACAGAAAGATTCTGGGGTCCTCGACGGGGGAGAGGTCGGCGATACGGGTTGTAATCCGTTCCGCCATCGGGTTGGTGAACGGATCGAAACAGGAATACGTCTCGAGGGTAGAGATCTGGCGTGCCACTGCCTCGCCGATCTCGCTGCGACCGTGGCCGACATTGCAGTACCACAGGCTGGCCATCCCGTCGATATAGCTGTGTCCGTCGGTATCCCACAGCACGGCACCATCGCCGCGTTCGAGTTGGATGAACGACTCGCGACTCGGCTTGGCAAACGGATGCAAAAAGCGCGTCACGAGCGTCACCGTAGTCGTCTGATCAGCGTGGGAACGGCGTCGGTGTGGTGAGATGGGCGGGTGCGTGGCAGTGGTGACGGTTTCCTTCAATGTTCGGACGGCAGGATGCGCTGGGGCATGTTTGGGGCTGCGGGCGTGGTCTTCGTGACTCAAGAGCCTGAGGGGATTCGCGTGATGGTGCAGCGCCGGTCGGCATTTGCACATGAAGGTGGTACGTGGTCATGCGCTGGCGGTGCGCTCGATAGCGGAGAGTCGGCACTCGTGGGCGCATTGCGTGAGGCGTCTGAGGAGATCGGGGCGATCCCGGACGGGTGGCGTGAATGCGGTCATGTTGTGTTCGCTCCCGCATCGAACTGGTCGTATACGACGTTCGTTGTTGAGGTCCCCGAACGCTTTGGGGCGTCGATGAATTTCGAGACCGACGATGTTGCGTGGGTCACGCCGGCGGCTATCGAGGGCCTTGAACTGCATGCCGGATTTGCCGCGGCGTGGCCAGATCTGCGCTCGATTATTCATGCTGAATTCCCCGCGATGAACTAGTTCGGCGACGTCGATGCGAGGAATCTAAAAGTTCACCTTCGCGAGGGAACAAACACGCTGTTCACATGGTTGTCATTTCCGATGGAAGAAATTCCGTCATGTCGAAAGGACAACATTCATGAATAACGTCACTCTGACGGGGGACAACTACACCCTCGTCTACAACGCATTGTCATTCGGCACCGCCGTCATGCTCGGTGCCTTCGTTTACTTCCTCACCCAGATCAAGAGTGTGTCGAAGCAGTTCCAATCTGGCGTCGCGGTCTCGGCGATCGTCGTTGGTATCGCGGGCTATCACTACTACCGCATCTGGCAGGGCTTCTCTGAAGGGGTCATGAACGAGGGATACCGCTATGCCGACTGGCTGATCACGGTGCCCCTATTGGTGATTGAACTGTTGATTGTGCTCGGTGTTGCCGGTGCGGAACGCAAGGCGCTCATGTGGCGTCTGGTTCCAGCGACCGTGGCAATGATCGCCCTCGGCTACCCAGGCGAGGTATCAACCGACAACGGCACCAAGTGGCTGTTCTGGGTGCTGGCGATGATCCCATTCGCCTACATCTTGTTCGTGTTGTACGGGCAGCTCCAAGCAGCTGGCCAGCGCGAATCTGGTGCCGTGGCAGGGGCGATCAAGTCAGCGACCTATGTGTTGCTGATCACCTGGATGGTGTACCCCATCGCCTACCTCTTCCCGGTGTTTGATGCCGATAGCGAGGGCCTCGAAACGCTCCGCCAGGTCGGCTACACCGTGGCGGACATCACCGCCAAGGCGTTGTACGGCCTGATGATCCTCGGGATCGCCAAGGCTCGTACCGCTCAGTCGGAGAGCTGAACCCGTAGTGGTGGTCCCGGCCCATGCCGGGACCACCACTCACCGCGCTACCGTTCGCTCCGTGACCTCAGTCGCCTCACCAACTCTTGCTGTCATTGGTGACTTCGCGTGGGACGTACTGATTCGCACCAATACCGAATTGCTGCGTGGTGGTGACACGTTCGGTGAGGTCATGCTCCTCCCCGGTGGGTCGGCCGCCAACGTGGCCGTATGGGCCACCCGCTGCGGTACCGATACTGCGTTCGTGGGCAAGGTCGGCCGCGACCGAATGGGCCTGCTTGCACGCCAAGACCTGGATCGCGAAGGTGTACGGCATCATCTTGTCGAGTCTGATGCGCACCTGACCGGGTCAGTCGCGGTCTTCGTCGATCACACCGGTCAACGTTCGATGGTGTCGGGTCACGGCGCCGACTTCTATCTCCTCCCGAGCGAGTTGCCGCTCAGCCTGATCACAGCTGCTGATCATCTCCATATGACGGCGTGGTCGTTCTTTGCGGATCCGCCCCGCACCGCGGTGCGGGCTGCAGCACGGGCGGCCGCGGCCGCGGGGCTGACCATCAGCCTTGATCCGGGATCGTTCCAAATGATTGATGAGATGGGCGTGGATGCTTTTGTGGCGCACACCTGTGATCTCGGTGTCGGCCTGTTTCTGCCGAACAAGGAAGAGGCCACAACTCTGTCTGGTTGCGCCGATGCCGAACATGCCGCTGCCGCCCTTGATGCGTTGTACCCGGAGGCGTTAATCGTTGTAAAACTCGATGCGGATGGGGCGCTCGTCTGGCGTGACGGCGTGGGCCATCATGTGCCGCCATCCTCAAACAAGCTCGTGGATGCGACCGGCGCCGGAGACTCCTTCGCGGGGGCCTTCCTCTCGCGCTGGATTCACGGAACCGATCCCGTGGTGGCGGCCGAATACGCGGTGGCAGTCGCCGAGTGGGTGATCGAGCACCCTGGTGCGCGACCGAGTGGTGATGCGGCGTTGTCAGCGGTGCTCGCGCGGCGATGACCGCTGCAGCGCGCGGGGTTGCCTACGTCCCGACGCCGTTTTCAGCCAAGTCGATCAGCGCGGCGATGAGCGCATCGTTCGTCATATCGGATTCCGCTGACCAGAGCACCGCCATGTTCAACATGCCGACGATGGCATGTGCCCACGCGGTTGCCACCTGAGCATCGTCGACGCGGCCGGACTCGAGGAGTAATCGGACGAGGGGTTGCGCGGAACGGCTGGCGAGGCCAAGCCGGTGCGATGCGTCGGGGGTGTGCGAATGGGTGACGTATAAGAAGAGTTCACGCTCGTGCTGCAGCGCACCAACTGTGGCCGCGATAACGGCGCGCACCCATCCCGTGGTTGCGAGGTCGCCCGGTGTGACATGTGCGATCAGCCGAGCAACCATGCGATCGGCGAGTTGATCAGCGAGTTCGGTGCGGCCACCGACGCGGTCGTACAACACGGGCTTCGTCACGCCCGCCTCGGCGGCGATCTCATCAAGTGTGGCCGAGTGCCCCACGCGGCCGATCACGGCCTCGGCGGCGTCGAGCATGGCATCCCGATCGGGGAGTTCGGTGCCACGGGGCGGTCGCCCGGGACCTCGACGGCCGGAGGGACTCGACTCAGGCGCCGTGGCCGGCGTTGATGGCATCGTTCGTGAAACTCGAGAATTTCGCCGTGTCGAATCCCACGACCAAGTTGGCTTCGGTTTCGATGATGACTCGATGGGGGGAGTCGAGGAACTTGAGGAAGCTCTGGCGATAGGGGTCATCAGGATGTTCGTCCACTCGTGACAACGCGCGATAGAACCACGACTTCAGGTCGGCAAAGTCGTCATCGTCGGGTGTGTGGATGATCGAGTCGCCACGGAACGATGCCGTGCGGCCGCCTCGGTTCACGACAACGCCAGACTGTGGCCGTGCCCGCAGTGCGGGTACCCGCTTACGACGAGCCGCGCAGGTGGTCCAGAACTTGTTGTCGCGCCAGACGTAGGCCACGACAACACCGACGGGGTAGCCATCGCGGTTCGTCCAGTTGAATACGCACTCTCCGCCGGGTGAGAGCAGATCGTCGAGTTCCGCCGGGCTGAGTTGCATGCCGCCGAGGTCTTCATAGTCGATGTTCTTGTCGCTCATGCCGACAACTTACTTCAAGTAGATATTTGCCCGTGAGTCAAACTACTCTGCCTGCGGATTCGGGATGAGGGGGAACAAGATGAAGTTCGGATTGGCGTTTGCCAGCAGCGTGGCCATTGATGGAACATCGGCACTCGACATATGCCGCGTGGCAGAGACATCGGGTTTCGAGTCGCTGTGGGGCGGCGAGCATGTGATCTTGCCGTCGAGGATCGACTCCAAGTACCCGTACCGGGCTGACGGAAAGATTCCTGCGGAGAACGACACACCAATCCCTGACCCGCTGATCTGGTTGGCCTTCGCCGCTGCAGCTGCGCCAACGCTGCGCCTCGGCACATGCATTCTCATCGTGCCGCAGCGCAACCCGCTGGTGCTGGCAAAAGAACTGGCCACCCTTGACGTGCTTTCTGGGGGACGCGTTGAACTGGGACTCGGTGTGGGTTGGTTGCGCGAAGAGTTCGAGGCCCTCGGCGTGCCATGGGAACGGCGCGGGGCGCGCAACGATGAATATGTCGCGGCTATGCGTGCATTGTGGTCTGGGCCCGAAGTTGAGTTTCACGGAGAGTTCGTTGATTTCGCCCCGGTGACGTGCAGCCCGCGCCCGGTCAACGGCACCATTCCCGTCATCGTGGGTGGCGATACCGATGTGGCGATTCGACGCGCTGCTCGCCTGGCCGATGGGTACTTTCCAGGCGAGGGCGATGCCGAACGGCTCGGTTCCCTCATCGAGCGGGTGCGGCGTGCGTGTGAGGAGAACGGTCGAGACCCCGCCGAGGTGGAGATCAGCGCCATGTTTGGTGCGCATCTCTCCGATCCTCTTGGCGGAGTTGAACGCCTCGCAGCGATCGGGGTGGATCGCATCATGGTGCCGGCCTTTGCTTTTGCCGGCCCCGGCGGAACCGAGCGCCTCGAGCGCTTCGGGGCCGACGTGATCGCGACGGTCAACGCTTAGTCCAGGCGCATCGACATCCCGTCTCACAGCTCAACAGCACCATGAAGGAGAACAGAATGAGCGAATTCGAACTCGACGGCCGTGTTGCCGTGGTCACCGGTGGTGGCCAGGGCATTGGCGAGGGCATCGCAAAGGTCTATGCCCAACGCGGGGCAGCGGTTGTTGTGGCCGCACGACATGCGGACCGCATTCAGCGGGTGGCCGATGAGATCACCGCCGCCGGCGGGCGCGCCATTGCGGTGCAGACCGACGTCACCGACCGCGCAGCTCTTGAAGCGCTTGCCGATGCGGCCGTCAACACCTACGGGTCGCTCGACATCTGGGTGAACAACGCGGGTGGCTCGTCGGTACGTACCCCGCTCCGCAACCTCGAGACCACCGACTGGGATTCATGTATTGCGGTGAACTTGACAGCGGTGTGGGTGGCATCTGTGATCGCAGCCGATCGGATGAATGGCAGCGGGGTCATCATCAACGTCACGTCGCCCGCCGCCGAGCGAGCCGCCCCGGGGAGTGGTCACTACTCAGCAGCGAAGGCCGGTGTGAATGCTCTGACGCGCACGATGTCGGTGGAGCTTGCACCAGACATCCGGGTGAACGGCATTGCGCCGGGTTACGTACCGACCGAGGTCATGATGACCGCGCTCGATATGGATGTGCCCGCGTTGGAACGCATGGCCGAGTCGCGCATTCCGATGAAGCGCTTGGGCACACCCGACGACATCGCGGCCGCAGCGGTGTATTTGGCCAGCGACGCCGGCGCATGGGTGACCGGCCAAACGCTCACGGTGTCGGGCGGTCTCTGATAGCGAAACGGGCCACCGGATGATCCGGTGGCCCGTGGAGCGGGTGAGGGGAATCGAACCCCTATCGTCAGGATGGAAGCCTGAAGTTCTAGCCGTTGAACTACACCCGCA
>JAFMNE010000040.1 GCA_017859395.1 Ilumatobacteraceae bacterium
GGTGCGGCCGAGTTGGCGCTGTGGGCCGATGCCGCCTGCCTCGCCCAACTCCAGTCGGAGTTCGGCCTGACGCTGGCCGACGGGCTGTTCGTGTCGTACCTGCTGCCCAGTTTCGATGGCTGGAACAAGGACGAGGACCGCACCGTCGTCTGCGTGCTGGTCTTCCCCGATCGCGGTGCAGTGGTGGGTTCCTATGTTGCGGGTGACGCGCGGGTGGTGTCGGCCACCACAACCACGGAGGCCGCGGCCTGATGGGCATTTTGGTGTCATCGGGTGCACAGATGATGTGCACGTTCGGCGCGGCGCCGTCGGCGTTGAACGTGTTGCCGGTGGGCATGGTGAACGCGGGTGGTCCGGCGGCAGCCACGATCATGGACAACAAGCCCATGGTCAACATCGCGCCATTCGGCATGTGTATGTCGATGTCGAACCCGCAGGTGGCTGCGGCAACGGCCGCGGCGATGGGGGTGTTAACACCGATGCCCTGTCTTCCGAATGTGCCTGGTCCATGGGCGCCGGGTTCGCCGACAGTGATGATCGGCAACAAACCGGCGCTGAACAACTCATCTAAGGCGATGTGCGCATTCGGTGGTGCGATCTCGATCATGGTGCCGGGTCAGTTCACGGTGATGGTGCCATGAACGGCTGGATGCTCGTGGTTGGCAATCGCCGCTGTCGCAGGCGTACGAGCCATCGGACTGAACTTTTTGTCTGGTGGAATAGACCTTTCTCTAAGGGGTGTCAGATGGGCTACGGTGTGGGTTCCCACACGAGTTGGAGGTATCCATGCCCAGTTATTTGACCCCAGGTGTGTACGTCGAGGAGGTGCCGTCCGGATCGGGCAGCCTCTCCGCGGGCGCTACCGCCATCGCTGCCTTTGTCGGTTTCACCGAGAAGGCCCCGAAAGACGATCCCACCGATCCCGACGGTCTCAAACCGCGCCTCGTCACGAACTGGGCGCAGTTCGAATCGCTCTATGGTGGCTTTGTCCCCGGCGCCATGCTGCCGCACGCGGTGTACGGCTGGTTCCTCAACGGAGGATCGGTCTGCTACATCGTGCGCATCCCGCATAACCGTCCCTCAGAAGAGTCCGGCCAGATGGCGCTGCCCGCCGCCGACCGTGCTTTGGGCTCGGTGCTCGAGTTCGAATCCATCGGTCCTGCGGATGGCATCACCGTCGGAGTGTCGAACGGTGCGCCGATCGAGGTTGAGGACGGCGACCCGATCCCGACCATCGACCTTGAGGTCATCAAGGACGGCGCTGTTGTCGAGACCTATGAGGGCCTCACCCTGTCATCGGGTGACACCAACGTCGAGACGGCTCTGGCCGAGTCACAGTTCGTGAAGGTCGCCACCAAGGTCGACGTCACACCAGAGCTTGACTTGAATCTCGCCCAGCCCAAGCCAGGTTTGTACCCGATCGCTCCCGCACCGCGTGAGCCGGTCGAGGTGAAGGCCGCCAGCTTCGCCGGCTCCGAGACTGCCCGCAACGGCATCAACGGCCTCGTGATCGCCGACGACGTCACCATGGTGATGGTGCCGGACCTGATCACCGCCGCCACCAAGGAAGACGGTTCGGTCGATCTCGGGATGTGGAAGGCCGTGCAGACCGCGGTGATGAACCACTGCGAGGGCCAGGCGAACCGCATGGCCGTGCTCGACTCGCCTCCGGGCATGTCGGTGCAGCAGATCAAGGAATGGCGCAGCGATGTCGCCATGTACGACTCGGCCTTCGCCGCCTTCTACTACCCGTGGATCAAGGTGTCGAATCCGGTCCCGACCAACGGTGACGACGAAATCCTCGTGCCGCCGTGTGGCCACATGGCTGGTCTGTGGGCCCGTGTCGACGAGACGCGCGGTGTCTGGAAGGCCCCCGCGAACGAAATCGTTCGTGGCGCCCTCGATGTCGAATTGCCGATCACCAAGGCCGAGCAGGGCCTGTTGAACCCGATTGGCATCAACTGCATCCGCCCGTTCGGCACCCGCGGTATCCGCGTGTGGGGTGCGCGCACCCTGTCGTCGGATTCCGACTGGCGCTACATCAACGTGCGACGCCTGTTCAACATGATCGAAACCGCGATCATGGAGGGCACGCAGTTCGCGGTGTTCGAGCCGAACGATCAGAAGCTCTGGGAGGGCGTGAAGCGCACCGTGGGTGCGTTCCTCCGCGGCCTGTGGCGCGATGGTGCGCTGTTTGGCGCCACTCCCGATCAGGCATTCTTCGTGAAGTGCGATGCGGAGAACAACCCACCCGAGTCCATCGACGAGGGCAAGTTGATTGTGGAGGTGGGTATCGCTCCGGTGAAGCCTGCCGAGTTCGTGATCTTCCGTATCAGCCAACTGAAGGACTCCTCGGCCTGATCGGCCGGGGACCTTCCTGATTCCCAAATAACAACATCACACCGAAGGAGTAACACGCCGTGAGCGACCATGATGCCGAATATCTGGGTTCCCAGTTCGGTCTTGAGATTGATGGTGTCGAGCTTGCTCGATTCACCGCCGTTTCTGGGCTGGGCTACGAAAGCGAGATCGTGTCCTTTCAGGACACCCTCGCTGATGGAAAGGTGATCACCCGGAAGCGTCCGGGCCGGATCAACTTCCCCGACATCGTGCTCAAGCGCGGTCTGTCGTCTGACAACTCTCTGGTCGAGTGGTACCAGACCGTTGTCGACGGGCAGGTTGAGCGTAAGAGTGGCTCCGTCGTGATCTACGACCAGACGTCGACTGAGATCGGCCGTTGGAACTTCGAGAACGGCTGGATTGCCAAGTGGAGCGCCAGCGACCTCGATGCCGGCTCAGACGACATCATGATTGAAGAGGTCACGATCGCTCACGAGTACATGGAACGCGCCTGACCCAAACGGGTGATTGGCGGCACCACGGAGGTGGGGTAAATGTCAGGATTGCGAACCGAGTTTGAGTTCCTTCTTCCGAAGGGCCTCGTCGATGACGACGGGTCCCTTCACCGAGAGGGGACGATGCGTCTCGCAACAGCTCGTGATGAACTCGAGCCGTTGCGCGACCCGAAGGTCCGAGATGCTGACGACCCCTATCTCACGATCGTCGTGCTGTCGCGAGTCGTGGTCAACCTGGGCACCAAGTCCCGGGTGACCCCTCGCGATATTGAGGCGCTCTTTGCCGCCGACCTGGCGTATCTCCAGGACTTCTACAGCGTGGTGAACTTCGGTACGGACGACGAGATCGAGGCCTTGGTCCGATCCGTCGATGACGCTCGCACTGTCACCCCGGCCAGCCGGGGTGACAGTGGCGAGTCCGACACCGCAGCCTCTTTTGATGGCGGCGACCGCTTCGATGACGACATTGACGACGATGAGAGTGTTGATGATGCCGACGACGATGAGGTCCCGATGGTCACCGCCCCGCGCCGAGCGCGCATTGAAGAGGTCAAGCGCGAGCCGGCACACGAGGCGTGAAGCGCTACCCGGAGTCCGCGCTCTGGGATGAGGTGGTATTTCTCGCGTACCACCTCCACTGGCCATTGGCCGAACTCTTGGACCTGGCCCATCGCGACCGGGTTCGAATGATCAATATCGTCGCCGAACTCAATCGACGTTCTCTCGAAACCTTGAGTGGAGCATGACATGCCGAGTTTGTCCGCGTTCTTCACTGGAATTGACCATCTCTTCGAACGAGGTGGAGCTCTTTCGTCGACCTTTCTCCTCGAGGTCGACGGTCTGGCTATCGGTCGGTTTAGTTCGGTGTCCGGTCTCAAAATGGAGGTGTCTGTAGAGACCTACGCCGAAGGGGGGGAGAATGGCTATGAGCATAAATTTCCTGGGCGAGTCACGTGGGACAATTTGGTGTTCAAGCGCGGCATCACCCACGACAACAATCTCTTTAACTGGTTTGAGATGAATGTCGGCCCGGGATTGAGGATGACGAATATGGTCGCGCGACACACAGCAGCCATCACCATGATGTCGGCAACCGGAGGCAGGTTGAGATCATGGGTCGTCATTGACGCGTTCCCTATTCGGTGGCAGGGGCCAGATTTCGACGCCGATAACGACCAACTTCCAACCGAAGAACTCGAGGTGGCTCACCATGGATTCACATCCGTCACCTTCTGACGTTCCGGTACTGAACCGTGCACTTCGCCCCCTAGCCACCACAGGACGACGCCCGCTGCGCAGGGTTGGCACCGTGCTGAGATCCACGTTGAGCTTTGGTCGTGGCCTCGGCACGGGCATCGTGCGGCGCGAGCAGGCGCCATCAACTCCGGGCCTGTCCCAGGTACGGGTGCCCGATGGTTCATGGCATCTTCCGCGTGTCGAGGCCCCGGCAGCATCCGGCCCGGTCGATACCGAGATGGCAGCGTTGGCAGCATCGATGCGCCGCAATCGGGTGGAACGTGCTGCTGAACCGGTGCAACGCGGCGTGCCCATCGTTGCGCGACGAATGGGCCGCACCGATGCAGCGGGGGGTGTTGGCCCATCGGGGCTGTCGCGCCGGTTGCGTCCGGCGGAGTCAGCTATCCCACGTAACGACAGCCACGGAGCGGATCGGGCTGCCAACCCACGCGACGACGACCCTCCCGGGGGCCTCCGTCGTTCTCCGTCGCCGGGTCCCACGCCATCGGGTCCGCCTCCGGGGTCCCGGCCGGTGCGTCCTGCCACTCCGTCGTCTGGGACATCATCGCCCGCTGCGCCGTCGCGACGATCGGCCCCGTCCACACCACGGCCCACCCCAAGCCCACGGCGATCGCCACGGGGTCAGCTCGCCGATGTTCCCGGTTCCACAAGCGGGGTCCTCGCCCGTGCAGCGGCCATATCGGCGGCCACCGTCACCGGTCGTGCCACTGCATCGTCAGACCCATCTTCGGCTGCGCCCGCCCCAGCAGCGGTGCCAGCTCGAGCCGCATCCGTGCCTACCACCCGCGATAGTCGCGGGCCTCAGGGCCCCGTTGCCGTGGCACGGCGTTCACCGTCGGCTACGGCAACTGATGCACGCCCGAGTGATGTCCGGCCGCGTTCGGTCACCTCGTCACCGACGCCGAGTGCCAACATCACAGATACCGCGGCGCTGGTTCCCGCCACATCACGACGTTCACCTCTCGCTCCCACCGTGGCGGCCCGCCATGTCGCCGAGTTGGCGGCGCGTCAGCAGCGGCAGCCGTCGCACCCGCTGCCGCGAGCGGTGAGCCATCGACCCAGCGTGTCGACCCGTGATGAGGTCAGGCCGACCGCACGACGCTCGCCCGCAACGCCCACCTCACCGGCATTCGCGACCAGCACCTCCGAGCGTCTGCACCGGCGACTCGCCACCGCCCTTCCACTGTCAACGTCGACACCATCGGAGTCGAGTGAAGCTGGGGCAGCTGCAGCCGGTGGCGGCGTCACCACGCTGCACCGATCCGCATCCACCGACTCCCTTGACGCCGTGGTGGCCGATCGATCCCGGCCGTTGCACGAACGTGTGGCCGCGCTCGCCGGAACGGCGCCCACCTCGGAGTCGACCGCCTCAACGTCGAACACCATGACGCCCCCGGAATCGGTGATCGACCCCGTGGGTGCACCGCGGACGGTGGTGCATCGCCAGGCAGCCACACAGGCGGTGCAGCGTCTGGCCGGAGCAACACCGAGCAGCGAGACCGGTGCCACCACGTCGGCGGTGGCGGCCCGCTCGGTCACCGGGGCGAGTGGGGCACCTCAGGAGAGACGAGCACCGGCAAGTACCTCCGCGTCCACAGCCGCCGTGTCGCAGGTAGCAGGATCGTCACCCGCAGCACCATCGGAGGTGCCGCGGGTTGCGACGGCCACCGTTGTTGGCCCGACTGTTGGCCCGACACGGGCGGCCCTTCGCCGGTTGGCCCCCGGCCTCACCGTCGACTCTCCCGCCGGTCGTGCCGCGTCAAGGGGCACGGACTCATCAGATGTTGCACCGTCGACCGCGGGCACGGTTCGTCGTGCGGCCACCCCATCGGCGTCGAACCCGTCAGCCCCGCAGCGAACGGTGAGTGATCAGTCGGCCTCATCGGCTGGGGGCGCGGCGCCGTCGGCCACCGTTCGCCAATCGGTCGCACCTGATTCGGCCGATGCCATGCCCCATGCCGCGGTGAGCAGCGCGTCGTCACCATCACCGGCCACCAGGCCATCACCGGTGACCTCCCTGGCTCGACAGGTTGCCCATCGACGTGGCCAGAGCACCACGCGAGCATCGGCCGCAAGCGGGTCGGCCACGGTGGGTCGCTCCGTCACCCGATCGATGTCGCAGTTATCGCCGATGGCGTCGGCGGTCACCGGAGGGTTTGCTCCACGGCGGACAGTCAATGCGTCAGTGCGAGCAGCGTCGGTGCAGCGTCGCTTGGCCACCTCTGTGGTCGCGGCACCTGCGGCGCGCGCGAGCACCGTTGCGGTCGCAGCGACACCGACGGTTCATCGCCAGATGCCTGCCGGTGCTCAGAGCACGGCAGGTGTCATACCGAGTGCATCACCGCGGCTCGGCGTGGTGAGCGTGCCGAGTGCCACCACTCGTGGTGCTGGGCGGCCCGGGATGCGTCATTCGTCGACCGTCAATGGTGAGTCGCCGACCGCCGTTCGTCGATCGACATCATCCACCGGTACGGGCTCCGCGCCGTCGTTGAGTGCAGCCGCGCCACCTGCGACCACCGACCAGATTGTCGCCGATCGATCACGCCCGCTGCACGAACGGGTTGCGGCTCTCGCAACTGCACCGGCAACCACATCGGCATCGCCCGCAGTGACTGCCCCAACAGCCACATATGCCGATCCGATGCGACGGCGGATGTCCGCTGCACAGTCACAGCCCGCACACGTTGGCACCGGAGACGTGACCGGCAATTCATCGACGCCTCATGACCAATCGTTGATCGGCGTTGCCAGTCCCAGCCTGTCGTTGCCGGTGGCCATGCGCGCGGTTGTCAGTCGTCGGGTGATGGCCGCTTCGGCACACAGCAACGCTGCATCGCGGGACAGCAACGATGTCTCACCGTTTGGCAACGCTGCGATGTCGGATGGCCATGCTGCGGTGTCGAGTGACGAAGCTGCGTCGTCGAACAGCAGCGGCCGCGTAGCGCAAAGGACGCCTGCAACACGGCCGGTGTCACCGGCTCTGGTGGCTTCGGCTGCATCACACGCCGTGTTGCCGAGTCCTCGTGGTCTCTCCGCCCCGATTGTCGATGTGCCGGTGCGGCGTCGCGCCGAGGTTGCTGCTGCGCCAACCGGAGTGGCCACGCTGCGACGGTCGGTCACCTCGCCGAACGGCGTGCGGCACAGCGTCGCCGATGACACCTCGTCGGCGCCCGCGGTTGCTACGACCACCGCACCTGCGCTGAGGTCGACCGCTGCCGTCAGTGGGTCACCCACCGGGGGAAGTCACAACGTGTTGCCACCCGCACCCCGTGAAGAATCAGCCACCTCCATGGCCGTTGTTCGTCCACCGTCGACGGCGCCTGCGTCTGCGCGGGGAGTGTCGTCTCCGCTGGCGGTCCCCTCGTCGGTCGCGCGACGCGGCACAGCCGACTCACCGCCGGCAGTGGCACTGGGCCCGGTGCCGGTGGCGCGACGCAGTATCGACATGGGCAGCACCATCGGGCGTCGAGCACACCGCGGCGTCACCATGTCGGCCGATGTCCGTCGGGTGACGATCGATCCCGATGGTGCCGGCGTGGTGTATCGGTCGATCGCGTCGTCGCTGCCCGATGCAGCGGTGTCGGCGCCGACGGCATTGTCAACACCTGGCGACGCGGTGAGTGCGTCATCGGCACCCCGTGTCCCAGCTGTGCGGCGCCAGTCGGCCGATGAATTCGTCACCACCCCAGCCGGCGACACCGTCGCGGCGGCGGTGCTCGACCGTGACCTCCCGTTGGCGCAGCGGGTGGCGGCTCTGAACCGTCAACCGACGCGCGATCTCACCGTATCGGCCCGCAGGGACGATCTCGCGCAGCCCACCGCACCCACTGAACGCGTGCCATCTGCGGTGACGCCGACGACGGCCGCGGTCACATCACCCATGGGTGCAACGGCGGTGCAGCGTGCGGACGTGCGTCGGTCGGCATCGGGTCAGCGAATTCCACGACTGACCGGCACCCGCTCGCCGCAGGTTGTGCAGCCCCGCGCGCTGCCCGCGCCGCGGTCGGCGGTGGTGATGCGTTCGGCGTCCACCGATGCACCCGAACCAACCGATCGGTCAACAGTTCCTGTTCGCCGGTCGGAGTCGGCCGCACCCGTTGGTGCGTCGGTGGGCAGAGGGTCTGCTCCGCTCGTCTACCGGTCGGCCTCAGCGCCAGCTCGAGCGTCGCGTTCGGCTCCCGCGGTGGCACCTCCTGGCGATGACGCAGCCACAATCCGTCGAGCTTCAACGAATGGGAGGGTGGTGCAGTCGCGATCCTCATTGCGTCGACGCACGGTGACCGCGACCGCAGCCAGCACCCCCGTCCGCCGAACCGCGGCCCCCGTCGACACCGATGCGATGTCCCCGCCGTCGATCACCGAGCATCTCGATTCACTCGATCAGTTGATGGAGGCCCTTGAGGACCGCATCATGAGAGCGTTGGAGCGACGTGGTGGCGTCCAGCGAGGATGGTTCTGACATGATGAAGACGGGCACGAAGGCATACATCGAGGTTGAGACCGGCGACAAGATCGAGTGCATGTTCAACCCGCCGGAGTTGAGCTTCACCGTGTCGTCGTCGTGGAAAGGTGCCGACAAGCCGGGTCAGGCCGTGCCATCTCTCGAGTTCACCTCTGGTGACTCGGGCAGCATGTCATTGGAGTTGTTCTTCGACACGACGACCAGCGGCAAGAGCGTCACCGTTCACACGAACAAAATCATCGAACTCACCAAGGTGTCGACGAAGCTCTCGGGTTACGACAAGTCGAAGAACAACGGACGTCCGCCGTGGGTGATCTTCCACTGGGGCAAGTTCCGCTCGTTCAAGTCGGTGGTGTCGTCGGTGTCAGTGAACTACATCCACTTCTCCAACACCGGCGATCCGTTGCGTGCTCGGGTGAACATCGATCTCACCCAGTACGAGGACGACAAGAAGTTCCCCGCGCAGAACCCCACATCGGGCACTCCCGCACCGCAACGCTCACATATGGTGCAGCCCGGCGAAAGCCTCGACCGCATCGCGTGGCAGCACTACGGCGATGCCACCCAGTGGCGTGCGATCGCGCAGGCGAATCGCATCCGTGACCCGTTCTCGGTGCGCCCCGGCACCATGCTCGACATACCGACGGTGGATGGCTGATGGCCGATCCGATCACACAGGTGCCGGTGATCAAGGTGGGTGGCTCCAAACTGCCCACCGCCACCATGGCCGAGCTGGTCGACCTTCGGGTCGAACTGTCGGTGCACGCCTCGGGGTCGGCGCAGATGCGGTTCATGGACACCGATTTTGCTCTGATAGATAGCGGAAAGTTCTCTGTCGGGGCCACGGTGTCGATTGAGATCACCGACGAGAAGAACTCCGCGGGTGAGGTCTTCGACGGCGAGATCGTGGCGGTGGGAGTTGATCAGGGTCCAAGCGGGCGACATCAGTTGCTGGTCGAGGCATACGACCGCACCCATCGCCTGAGCGGTGAGACAACGGTGAAGGCGTATCTGAAGAAGACCCGTGACGCGGTGGTCAAAGAAATCGCCAAACGTCACGGCCTGAAGGCCACATGCGATTCGGCTGGTGCCGCAGAGCCCTACCTGCTGCAGACCGGGACCGACTATGCCTTCTTGTGGGAGATGGCCCGCATGGTGGGGTTCGAATGGTTCGCCGACGGCGACACCCTGCATTTCCGGAAACGACCGTCGAAGAGCGGTGCCACGGTGACATGGGGTGACGACCTCTATCGGTTTACCGCTCGCTACTCCGCCGTCGATGTCGTGTCGAAGGTGACCGTGCAGGGCTGGGACTCCGCGCAGCAGAAAGAGTTCAAAGGTGACGCGAAAGATGTGCCGTCACCCAAGCCAGAGCAGCTCGGCTCCACGGCGCCGTTCGTGAAGACCCAGCACGGCAAGGCCAAAGGCAAGTTCGGTAAGCCATTGGTGATCGGATCGACGGCGGTTCGTGACGCCAAAGAAGCCGAAGCGTTCGCGACCTCGGTTGGCAACGATCTGGTTGGCGCGGGGCTGTCGGTGCGTGGCGAGACCCAGGGCAACCCCAAGATCACTCCCGGCGCGATGGTCGAGGTGAAGAACGTCGGCAAGGATCTCGCCGGCAAGTACTACGTCACCGAAGTGGAGCACGTTTTCGGTTCCGGCCGCCCGATGACCACCCGGTTCGCTGTCACCGGACACCGTGGTTCACACATTGTCGATATGGTGCGCCAGGGCCATTCGGGGCCCGGCGTATCGGGTCCGGCAACGTACGGCGCCGGTCCGGTTGTGGGTGTGGTGACCAACACCAACGACCCGGAGAAGATCGGTCGGGTCAAGGTCAAATATCCCACCCTCGGCAAGGAAGCCGAGAGTGATTGGGCACGTGTTGTGGCTCCCGGCGCAGGCAAGGAACGCGGACTCGATTTTCGTCCCGAGGTCGACGACGAGGTGCTGGTTGTCTTCGATCGGGGGGATCTGCGGTCGGCCTTTGTCATCGGAGGGCTTTGGAACGCCAAGGCAAAACAGTCTGATGCGGATGTGGTGGCCGATGGGGTGACCACCAAGCGGGTCATCACCTCGCGAGCAGGCCACAAGATCACCATCTCCGATGGCAAGAAAGGCGCCGCGAAAGGCGACAAGACACGTTTTGTGGAAATCGCCCTCGGCGACGGCAAGACCACGGCGATGTTCGGCGAGGACGGGGTGGCGATCGAGGCGGCGAAGGGTAAGAAACTCACCTTGACTGCCGGTGACGCATCGATCACTCTCGACGACAGCGGCAAGGTGACGATCAAGTCCAAAGGTGTCACCGTGGATGCCCCGGCAGGTGATGTTCAGGTGAAGGGCAAGTCGGTGCAGATCAAGGGATCGACCGGTGTGAAGATCGACGGCGGACCGTCCTTCGATGCCAAGGGTGTACAGGCCAAACTGACAGGTAGTGCAATGGCCGCGGTCAAAGGTGGGATGGTGAAGATCAATTGAGGTGTGGGCGATGAGCGATCCGTCAATGCCGTCCTATGTCGGACGGGGGATTGCGTTCCCGATGCGCGTCGACGCATCGGGTTCAATCGCCATGTCCACGGGAGTGGAGGACCTCGAGAAAGCCATGCGTGTGATCTTGTCGACTGCGCCGGGTGAGCGACCCATGCGGCCCGAATTCGGGTGCCGCATCTGGGAGATGCTCTTCGAGCCGATCACTCTGAACAATCTCGGTCAGATGGAATCGATGGTGCGTGAGGCCCTTGCGAGATGGGAACCTCGCACGGAGGTCACCGAGGTCACCGCGGTGAGCGACGATCCCTCCACCGGTTCGGTGCACATCGAGATCGAGTACACGGTGGCGACGACCAACGAGACCCGGAACCTCGTGTATCCCTTCTACACGATTCCGGGTGAAGGCGACGACGAGGACATCTGATGACACTGCCCACCCCGAATCTCGACGATCGCCGTTTCCAGGACTTCGTGGATGAAGCCAAACGCATGATTCCGTCGTTGTGCCCGGAGTGGACGAACCACAACCTGTCCGATCCGGGTGTTGCCCTGATCGAGATCTTCGCCTGGATGTCAGAGCAGGTGCTGTTCCGGCTCAATCAGGTGCCTGAACGCATGTACATCGACTTCTTGAATCTTGTCGGTGTGCGGCCCTTCGGCGCATCCGCAGCCACCGTGCCGGTGACCTTCTGGCTATCTGCACCGCCGGAGGAGGCAGTCGTCGTTCCCGAGGGCACCGAGGTGACGACCGAGGGCGAGGACGGTGTGGTGTTCGCCACTCTGTCGGAGTTACGTATCGAACCGGCCACGCTGCTGTCGGCGATCACCGCGACACCTGAAGAGGTCTTTGCCGACGTCACGGCTGAACTCGAGTACGACCGCGACACGGTCACGTGTTTCCCATCGGTGCCGGTGCGTTACGGCGATGCGTTCCATCTCGGTTTCGACGGGTCGATGGCCGGACAACTCGTGGAGTTGGGCGTTACCACTGCCGAACGCGGCATCGGCGTCGACCCTGAGGATGCACCGATTATCTGGGAGGCGTGGACCGGGGAGGTGTGGGCACCATGCACGATGGTGGTGGACACCACCGGTGGCCTCAATCGTGACGGTGTGGTGCGGATGGTGGTTCCGCCCGCCCATGAAGCGCTCACACAGGCCGGGTTGCGTCGTTGGTGGATCCGGGTGCGGCTTCTCGAACCTCGTCCCGGTCAGGCCGGGTACGGATCACCACCGACCATTTCCGATATCTCGGTGACGCCGCTCGGTGGGTCGGTGCTTGCCGAACACGCGAATCTGGTGAACGCAGAAGTGGTGGGGCGCTCCATTGGGGAACCCGGCCAACGATTCGCGTTGGCGAACCGACCGGTGCTGGCGCGCCGACCCGGTGAGCATGTGGTGGTATCCCACGACGGCCGACATCGCATCTTCCGCGAAGTGGCGGACTTCTCCCATTCAGGCCCAGATGACGACCACGTCGTGTGGGACGCTGCCTCAGGCGTGCTCGAGTTCGGTCCCGCGGTTCGCTATGCCGACGGCAGCACGGTGCAGCACGGTGCGGTGCCGCCGTTCGGTGCCGAGATCATGGTGCCGATGTACCGCTGGGGTGGGGGATCGGCCGGCAACATCGGGGCGGGCACCTTGACCACCTTGCGTGAAGCGGTGCCCTATGTCGACCGGGTGGTGAACCTGGCTCCTGCGACCGGCGGCGTCAACCCCGAAAGTGTCGACGAGGTGCGCCAGCGCGGCCCGGCCAGCCTCCGAGCTGGTCAGCGCGCCGTCACGGTGGGTGATTTCGAGCAACTCACCTTGGAATCGTCACCGCTGGTTGCACGTGCGCTGTGCCTGCCGCCGGAGGAGCACTGGGGTCCGGTGCGGGTGCTGGTCGTGCCCCGCTGTGATCTGCCGCCCGATACGGTCAGCATCGACGACTTCGCGCTCGACGATGATCTGTTCTCCACCGTGCGCGACCACCTCGAGGAACGTCGCACCCTCGGATCGGTGGTGCAGGTCACCACCCCCTATTACCAGGGCGTGTCGGTGATCACCCGTGTGCGCGCCGCGACCGGTCGGTCGACATCGCAGATTCGTCAGCGGGTACTCGATGCGCTGCATCAGTATCTGTCACCGGTGATCGGAGGGCCGAACGGCACCGGGTGGCCGTTCAACACCGGGCTGTCCGCAACCGCATTGGCCGCGATGATCGGAGAGATCGACGGAGTCGGCGGCATCGATGAGATCGCCCTCTTCGAAGTCGACCTGCGCAACGACCGTCGTCTCGGCGATTCGACCGAGTTCGTGGCCCTCGACCAGGGCTCACTCTTCCTCGGCCGCCGACATCAGGTGGTGGTGAGATGAGCGCGCTCGTACCAGCCACCACCGTGTACCCGCAGGGGTGGCTCACCGGACAGTTGCCGATGGGGGTGCGCGAGGATGACTTCACGGTGCGTTTCGCGACCATCTTTGAACGACTTGCCGAGTCGATTCGGGCTGATGCCGACAACGTGGAGTACGTCGCTGATCCAGCGGTGACACCGCTGCCGGTGTTGGCCTATCTGGGACGGTGGATGGGTATCGACCTTGTCGATCCTCGTCTCGATCCCGAGCATCAACGCGAAGTGGTGGAGGCGTTGGGTCACACGCTGACGCGTCGGGGCACCGCAGGAGCGTTGCAGGAACTTCTCGAAGCACTCACCCGAGGTCAGGTCTGGGTGACCGATTCGGGCGCGGTGATCGGCGACGAAGATGTGCCCACATATCGGCCCGTGGACGTGCATCTGTCACGTCTGGGGCATCTGCGCATGCACGAGGTCGAAGCCATCGTGCGCGCCGAGGTTCCCGCCCATGTGCCGGTGCGGGTCACCGTGGCTCCGGAGGTTGACCATGGCTGACAACCACGATGATGTCCGCGCCGACGAGCGCACCGATGTGGATGATGTGGTGATCACCCCGGTGAGCGATGGCGAGTTGGATTTGTTCGAACCCGATGACACCAGTGGCGGCACGGATGTGGTGGTGATCGACGAATCTGAGACCACCGAGACCACGCATCCGGTGCGGGTGGAGACCGGGGTGCTGATCTCAGATGGCTCCAGCGATCGCGAAGTGGCGCAGCTCGATGTTGACGGCCCGGGCCACACCGTGGTGGTCGAGTGCCCGGGGTGCGGTCTGCTGTGCGAAGGCGTCGATCCGCGTCCCACCGCTGCATGGTTCTGCCCGAATTGTGACTACCCCCTGTTCCTCGCTGCGCCGGCCCCGGCGGCGGTGACGACGAATACCGCCTTGGCGCGGCGGCGACTCCCCGGCACCGACGGGCGTGAGATGCTCGGCGCCGATGCCTGCTGGGCCTGTGGTGAACGCAACCCTCCGGGCACGATGAATTGCATGCGGTGCAGTTCGCAGTTGATACGTCCGACCGCTCCGGCACCTCTCGAGGCACCTGCGGCCGAACCGGCCGAGGTTGAACCGTTGGTGTTCGTGGCACGTCGATGGCCACTGGTGACCGGTGGCGCCCTCGCGGGCGCTGTCGTTGCCCTGTTGGCGGTGTGGATCTTCTGAGGTCGATGAGATGATCGATGCGCTCGACCGATCGCTGGAGGCATTCCTTCGTCGTGCGGTGCCCTTGCCGGCATCGCAGATCGACGTGATGTTCGGTGCCCCGGATCGTGATTGGGCAGCGCAACGCAACCGGCCAACGGTCGGGCTGTTTCTCTATTCCATCGTGCCAGCCACTACCCGTGCGGCGTCGGGTCTGCGAGAGCGTCGAGTGGGTGGCGACACCGTGCGGGAGCGTGACTTGCCAACCATGGCGCTCACCTACGTGATGACGGCCTGGGTGTCAGACCCCGCTGACGAGCACCGCCTGCTCGGCGATCTGATGCGCACCGTGGCATCAAATTCTGAACTACCCACCCAAGATCGTGATCCGGCACTTCCTTTCCCAACGGAGCGACTATCGATGTCGCTGGTGGGGGAGAAGGACCGCCCGCGTTTTGATGGCTGGGGGTCATTGGGCATTTCCCCGCGGGTCTCGCTCGATCTCACGGTGTACCTCCCCGCAGGGCCGCCACTGTCGATGGAGACCGCGGAACCTCCGACCACTGTCGATATCGATCTGGCCGACACCGAGCGACCGACTCGTGCTTCGCATCGTCGTCGACTCGCGGGTCGCACCGATCCGGCCAATGCCGGCCGGCGTATTGTTGGCCGTCGAGGGTCGGCCATGGTGGAGGAGTCCGGGCATTTCACGTTGCCGGGCGATTCGGTCGATGAACTGAGATTGGTCTCTGATACCGATCCAGATGGCGAACCGTTGACGTCGTTCACAGAGGATGCCGATGGCGAACGATCCGACGACGGATGAACAACGCCTTCGCGCGGACCTGCTGACCACCGAGGTCACCACATCGCCCGACGAATCGGTCGAGGTGGAAATCCAGGTGTTGAACACCGCTCGGGTCATCGAGCAGGTGCGGGTCGAGGTGTTGGGTGTGGAGATCACCGCGGCCGACTCTGAGCCGTCGACCCTCACGCTGTTCCCCGATGAGAGCGCCAGGCTGACGTTGCGATTGCGGTTCCCGCGGCAGCTGCCGGCGGGAACACATACAGCGCTGATTCAAGTCGTTGGGCAGTCCACAGGAGCCGTCGCGGAGAACGAACTCGTGGTGCATGTGCCAGCGGCGCCCGATCTCGTCGTCGAGGTGGATCCACCGCTACGGCGTGCAGGTCGCCGGGGCCGGTTCAACATGACGGCGGCGAATACCGGCAACACCACGCTCACCTTGTTGGTGCGCGCCACCGATGCGGACCAGCGCCTCAAACTGCAGGTCGACACGCCAACGGTGAGATTGACGCCGGGAGAACGCGGCACAGCCGGAATCACTGCTCGTCATGGCCGTCCCCTGCGTGGCGAGCCGCTCGAACATGTGCTGACGGTGACTGCCGAACAGGGCGATGTCACCGCCACCGGAACGGCACGGATGGTGCAAAAGCCGGTGATTACCGCCGGCATCGTCACCATCTTCACGTTGGTGCTGATCCTCGGGCTGTGGGCTGTGGCGATGTACTTCGGTGTGCGTGCTGCGCTGGCGACACCGCCGCCTACCAAGTCGGTTCCGGCCACATGGGCCGACGGTGTTGGCCTTGCCGATTACGACGTGATCGAGGTGGGCGGGTCGGTCACCGGTCGTGTGGTGGCCGGTACGACGGCCCAGCCACTGCCGAGGGTCACGGTCGAGGCCTTCGATGGCGACGGTGTTCTGATCACTGCGGCGGCAACAGACGCCGAGGGTGTGTACACCTTGGGTGGTCTACGACCTGTCGATTACACGCTGCGGTTCAGGGGTGCCGGCATTGTGGAGAGTTGGTGGCCAGATGCGCCAACACGGTCGTCGGCAACGGCGTTGTTCGTGGCTCCTGATGCGACCACTCCCGATATCGACGCAGTGGTGAGCGGTGCGTCGGCAACGGTGTCGGGCCGAGTGATCGCCGGTGACGATGATCCTGTCGACCTCTCGGTGACCGTGACACCGGTGGATCTGGTCGATTCTGGTGAGCCGACGACGGTGCTGGCTGGCCCTGATGGCACATGGTCGGTCGATGGTTTGGTCTCTCCAGCGACGTATCGCATTACTGCTGCCGCAGATGGCTACCAGTCGGTGGAGGCGAGCACGACTCTCGGGCCAGGTGAGACCGTGGTGGTGAACACGGTGCGCCTGCCGGCCTCGGGTGGCACGATCGGTGGCACGGTCACCGGCCCCGATGGCACACCTGTTGGCGGTGTCGAGATCCTCGTGCAGCGCGGCGATTTCAGTGTCGGCACCGTGACCCCAACCGCTGGTGTGATCGGCTCGTACCGGGTACCCGATCTCCCCACACCGGCCACCTACCTGGTGACGTTCGCGGGCGAGGGCTTCTCATCGGAGACCCTGGCGGTGCGCCTCGGACCCGGAGAGGCCAACACCGGTCTCGATGTTGCGCTCACACCGGCGACAGGCACGGTGTCTGGCGTGGTACGTGCCGCTGATGGCACCCTGCTCGGTGGGGCTGTGGTGCAGATCGCCGGCGGCGATGTGGCGGTGGAGACCACCACGTTCACCTCCGGTGA
>JAFMNE010000041.1 GCA_017859395.1 Ilumatobacteraceae bacterium
GTTGGCTAACCGCCCATGATGCGTGACAACTCGAGGGATCGGTTCACACAGTCACGTCCGGCGGCATCGAGGGCGTCCTGCAGGCGCGCCAGCACCTGGGTAAACGACCCGTACCAGTCCTGCTCGAAACGCTGACGAGCCGGGCCTTGCCACGCGGTGCCGGTCATCACCCGTTCCACGGTGCCGGTCACCTGATGCAACACCTCGATCTGGGCACTCAAGGTGTTGCCTAACGCCGTCAATTGTTCGGGATCTGCGCCGTACATCGTCATGTCGTTGTCCTCAGTATCGATCACCGCATGAGTGCGGGTGCTGGCGTCTCCAGCACGGCGCCGGTGGCGCACGCCGCAACGACTGCGCGGAAGATGATCAGCCCGCAGCGGGCACAGACAGGCTCGGCCACGTGGTCGCGGCCGTTGCCAACGCATCGATCAGGGTCTCGGTATGTGGGCACATATCGCCTTCGAAATCCCACCACATCGGCGACTCACCGCGCACCCGTGGCGGCAACTCCAACTGCACGCCGGCATTGCGCGGCAGATTCACCGGATTTGCCGGATGCATGCCGGCCAGATCGCGCGGGAGTGCCTCGGCATCGGCGATCACCCGGTAGGCGGGCAAGCGCGGCTCCAGATGGTTGGCCATGTGGCGCGCTAGGTCACGGTTACGTCCCCCGAGCAGCATCGACGAGAACAGCCCACGACGACCAAACCCATGCACCGTCACCACCACATCGACATGATCCAAGAAGTCTGTCATCAGCTCCGAATGCTGAGGATCGAAGCGCGTCGACGGCAGATGTGGAGGATCGCCAGCCGGGTGCAGCACCGCATAGTACGACGCGTCGGCACGTTCCGCGGCCGCGGCCGCAATGACGTCAGTGGCGGCTTCGAGCCCACCACCGTGGAATGCCATGAACCCAAACTGGGACCGCAGCACGCATTCCTCGCGCACACCCGGCTCGGCCAGCAGGTCGCCGAAGGTCTCGACCCCGCAGGGTTCTCCCGACCGCGTGCGCACCATGGCTCCATCGTCGCCGCCGCAGCAGGTGTGCGGCGAACCCTGCCCGCGTGAACAGCACTCCACTGGGGTGATCTCCGCTCACCGGCGTAGCATCGACGGCGTGCTGGTGTGGATGGACCTCGAGATGACCGGGCTCGACCACACCGTCGACCACATTGTCGAAATTGCCACGCTGATCACCGACGACGGCCTGGAGATCATCGCGGAAGGTCCCGACATCGTGATCCACCAGCCGGCCGACGTGCTCGACGCGATGAACGACGTGGTCACGAAGATGCACACCGAGTCGGGCCTGCTCGACGAGATCCGCGCATCCGACGTGGACCTCGCCACTGCCGGTGCGCGCACCCTCGAGTTCTTGCGTGAGCACTGCCCGCAGGCCGGCACTGTGCCGCTCTGTGGCAACTCGATTGGCACCGACCGCCGGTTCCTCGCCCGGTACCTTCCCGAGATCGAGAACCATCTGCACTATCGCTCCGTCGACGTGTCGAGCATCAAAGAACTCGCACGGCGCTGGAACCCCGATGTGTTGGCCCAGCGCCGCTGGAAAGCAAACAACCATCGCGCCCTCGACGACATTCGCGAAAGCGTTGCCGAACTGCGGCTGTATCGCGATCTGCTCTTCCGCGACAGCACCGAAGTGGCCGCCGCCATCGCGGCGCGTGCCACCACCGACGACGCCGGCACCTGAGGCTCGGCACCACGAGGTGCATCACCGGATCATGCACGCACGATCACGACTCGTCAGCGATGTGCCCGAGCGGCGACACTGCCGGCATGCGCGCCGCCGTCGTCACCACACCCGGAGGGCCCGAGGTCCTCGAGATCATGGACGTTCCCGACCCGGTTCCTGGCCCGGACGAGATCCGGGTGCGGGTCACCCAGTCGGCATGTAATAGGGCCGACATCATGCAACGCCTCGGTGGGTACCCCGACCCGGTGCAACGCTCGCACAACATTTTGGGCCTCGAATATGCAGGCTTCGTGGAATCGGTGGGCGACCGGGTCACCCGCTGGTCCGTCGGCGATCGGGTCATGGGTATCGAAGCCGGCGGGTGCAACGCCGAACTCGTGGTGACGCATGAACGCATGGCGCTCGCCGTGCCCGACAGCGTGGCCGACGACGAGATGGCGGCCATTCCCGAGGTGTTCATTACCGCATGGGATGCCCTCGTTGCCCAGGGTGGTCTGTCGGCCGGCCGTTGGGCGTTGGTGCATGCCGGCGGCTCCGGCGTGGGAACGGCATCCATTCAGATCGCTCGTGCGATTGGCGCGCGGATCGCGGTGACCTGTTCAGCACGCAAAGCTGATGCGTGTCGTGATCTGGGTGCCGACCTGGTGTTGGAACGCTCGCCAGCGGACTGGGCATCTCAGCTGCGTGATGCGGTGCCCGACGGGGTTGACGTGGTCCTCGATGTGGTCGGTGGGGACGAGGTGGATCGCAACCTGAAAGTGGTGCGCGCCCAGGGCACGATCATGCAGGTGGGGCTTCTCGGTGGCGCCACCGCCTCGGTGAGCACGGGATTGCTTCTCACCAAGCGCATCCACTGGATTGGAACCACCTTGCGGAATCGGCCGTTGGAGCAAAAGATCGCGGCCGTGCAGCGTTTTGCTGCCGAGATGATGCCGCTGATCGCCGACGGCACGTTGCGCCCGGTGGTGGACACCACGTTTGCCCTTGACGACATCGCCGACGCGCACCGCCACATGGAAGCCGATGCGAACGTGGGCAAGATCCTGCTGCAGATGTGAGCGTGGCGGTGACCCGGCTGGGCCACCGACCGAGATGAATATCACGGTGAAAACTGCGAGGAATTGCCGGTCACGTCCTCTGGACGGACATGAGCATCACCGACATTCACACCACCACCGATTCGCACGCGGACGCCCAGGCGTTCAGCGAGCCGATCCTGCCTGACCCGTTCGACCAGCGAGTCGACCTGCTGCCCACCCGTCGAGCGCGTTGCGCCGATGGCGACGGCGGCCTTACCGAACTGTTCTTCTCTGACGATCCCTTCGACATCGCCCGTGCGAAGGCCATCTGTTCGCGCTGTCCATTGTCGGCATCGTGTCTTGCTGGCGCGCTTGAACGCGCCGAGGTTGATGGGGTGTGGGGCGGAGAACTTCTGCTCGACGGAGTGATCGTGGCCGACCGGCCGCGACGTGGCCGCCCGCCACGCACACCGCGACCCGCACTCGTCGTCGACGAGGTGCCGGTGCCCGCACATCTGCTCACCGACAACGTTGCGTGAGACATCGTCGCGTGAGCGGTGCGTGACCGCCGTGGCTTGGTGACGGCCACGATGCCGTTTGGGCCGACAGGCGCGCCGGATCACCCACCGTTAGCCTGACCTCATGGAGCGACGCACCCGGTTGCGCATGTTCGCGGCCCTGTGCGCCGTGATTGCGGTCGCCGCCGTGTCGTTCGGTGCTCCGCGGGTGCGTGACGCTGTCGATGGGGTCGATGACGAGGTGGCTCTTGATACCCCCGGTGAATACCAGCAACCTGCAGATGACGCACCTGTCTCAGGTGGTGACGTCGGCGACCCACTGCCCTCGGTGGAAGTACTCGCCACCGACGGCACCGGCGTGCTCACCGGCGACCTCATCGGCCAACCGATGGTGGTGAACCTGTGGTTCTCAGCATGCCCGCCGTGCGCGCGCGAAATGCCCGAGTTTGCCGCGGTGGCGTCCGACGTCGGTGAACAGGTGCGTTTCGTTGGGGTGAACCCGATTGACGATGTGGAGAGGATGCTGTCGTTCGCGGCCAGCACCGGCGTGGAGTACGAACTGCTACGCGACCCGCTCGGACGGTTCACCGATGCCCTTGGCACCGTGTCGTTTCCGCTCACCGTGTTCGTCGCGGCCGACGGCACCGTGGTTGACCGCACCGGGGTTCTGACCGAGGACCAACTCCGCGACCGCATCAGCGAATTGTTCGAGATCGAGATGGGCGTATGACGCTGTCGTTCCTGCGCGGACTGGTTGCCGCCGTGAACCCCTGCGGGTTCGTTCTGTTGCCGACCTACCTCATGTACTTCCTTGGCACCGAAGCCGGCCGAGCATCGGCAGCGATGGGTGCCCAACGCGCCGGGTTGCGACGGGCACTGGTGGTGAGTGGAGCGCTCACCACCGGATTCATTGGTGTGTTCGTCGCGGTGGGTCTGATCACCTACAACTTCACCTCGTGGATCCAGGCGAACGCGAAGTACGCCACCATCGTGATCGCGGTGGCGTTGGTGGCCCTCGGTGTGGTGATGCTGACCGGGCGCACCCCGGTGTGGTTGTCGCCCCGTGTCGACATCGGTGGCCGTGACCGGTCGCTGTGGTCGATGCTGCTGTTCGGGGTGGCCTATGCCGTGGCGTCGTTGGGATGCACCATCGGGCTGTTCCTGCCCTCGATCTTCACGGTGCGTGACGACGGGGTGATCGCCGCCGTTGGTCATGTGGCGGTGTATGCCGCGGGTATGGGTCTCGTGGTGACTGCGCTGACCGTGTCGCTTGCGGTGGCGAACGTGGGGCTGTTGCGTGTGTTGCGCGGCGCGATGCGCCACGTCGACCGGGTGGCAGCCGGTTTCGTCATCGCATCGGGCCTGTACCTCGCCTGGTACTTCTGGGTGGTCGACATCCGCGGCGATATCGACCCGATCACCGGCGCGGTGGAGTCGGTGCAACGCAGCGCTCTGCAGTTGGTGAACGACCATTGGCGCATCATTGCGGTGGTGTTGGTGGCGGTGGTGGCCGCAGCGGTGGCCGCAGTTGCTGCCGGCCGGGGCAGTGCCCGCAGCAGCGATGCCGCCACGGATTCAGCCTCGGACGCCTGAGCACTACGCCAGCCCCGGTGCCGAGGGCTGCGCCGGCTGCGGATACGGTCGCATCCATGGCTGGCAGTAACACCGATGATCGTCCGCAACGTGCCGATGAGGTGCCGGTGCGACCTGCGGCCACGGTGATGCTGGTGCGTGACGCCCACCCCGGTGTGGAGGTGTTCATGATGAAGCGCACGCTGTCGGCATCGTTTGCCAGCGGCCAGTACGTGTTCCCCGGCGGTCGTGTAGACGATGCTGATCATGCTGATGAACTCGAAGCGATCTGCGATGGCATCGACGACGCCGAGGCGTCGGCACGTCTAGGGCTGGAGCGCGGCGGAATCGGTTGGATAGTCGCGGCGATTCGTGAATGTTTCGAAGAGGCCGGGGTGCTGCTGGCGCGACGTGCCGACGAGGACTCGTTCGTGCGCTTCGAGGGTGACCTGGCTACGGCCATGGCCACCGCCCGACATCAGGTGCATGCCGGCGAGCGCAGCTTGGCCGATGTGTGCGCCGAGTTCGATCTTCGACTGGTGACCGACCCGATCGGGTTCGTCAGCCACTGGATCACTCCGATGGGGGAGCGTCGACGTTTCGACACCCGGTTCTTGTTGGCACGGGCTCCCGAAGCGCAAGAACCTCTTCACGATGGTGGGGAAACCATCGATTCATTGTGGGTGCGACCATCGGATGCCCTGCAGCGATGCCGTGATGGCGACCTGCAGATGTTCCCCCCGACGATCGTGAATCTTGAATGGTTGGATGCCCAGCCCGATGCCGATGCGGCACTGGCCGCCGGCGAGGAGATGGGTGTGCCGTCACCGATCTTGCCGCGGCTCCGCATCGACGCCGACGGCCGGATGCGGGGTATCGCGATGCCCGACGACGCCGACTATCTCGATGTGCCGCTGCCCGAGTTCGTGCTCGGGTCGCATCGCTGACACATCGCCGACGGCGCCGTCGTCGCGCCGGTCGTACTCAACCGGCAACGCTCACACGTCGGCTGCGTCAAGCGCGGCATTCACCGCGTCGAGCAGGCGCGCCGAGCACCCCGACATGTCGACGGCATCATCGCCACCGCGCACTGGCGCCACATCCGCGCGGACCCGGTCGACCACGGCACGCAGCGCTGTGGCCGCGGGGCCCTCACCATGCAGCACCACCGGTTCACCATCGTCGCCACCGGCGGCGAGTGCGGCTTCCATAGGAATTGACCCCAGCAGGGGAACATGCACCGCGTCGGCCAGAGCGGCGCCGCCACCGGAGCCGAACAGGGCGTATTCGGTGCCGTGTTCGCACACGAAGGCGCTCATGTTCTCGATCACACCGATGACCGGAAGGAATGACCGGGCGGCCATGTCGGCGGCGCGCTGGGCCACGGTTTGTGCCGCGCGCGCTGGCGTGGTCACCACGATCATCTCGGTGCGTGGCAACAGCCGCGCCAACCCCATCTGCACATCGCCGGTGCCGGGCGGCATGTCGATGAGCAGATAGTCGAGGTCGCCCCACGCAACGTCGCGCAAGAACTGCTCGACCGCTTTGGTGAGCATCAGGCCACGCCACATCAACGCCGTCGACTCTTCGACCAAGAACCCGGTGGACACCACCTCGAGGACGCCGTCGCCGACCGTGCGGCGATTCGGAATGATGCGAGGGCGGCCATCCACCTCGTGAGCGTCCATCCGGTCGGACATACCGAGCAGACGCGGCACCGAGAAGCCCCAGATGTCGGCATCGAGCACGCCCACCGTGTGGCCCGCAGCGGCGAGACCGGCTGCCAGGTTCACCGTGATCGAGCTTTTACCCACGCCGCCCTTGCCCGACGCGATGGCGAGCACGCGGGTGCGTTGCGCGATGGCGGTGTCAGGTGCGTTCTCGCGGGCATTCCAGCGAGCAGTCGACATCACTTTGGAGCGTTCCTCGGGGGTCATCTCACCCCATTCGATGTGCACCGAGTCGACGCCGGGATGCACGCTGACGCGGTCGGTGACCTCGCGTTTGATCTCGGCGCGCAGCGGGCAGCCACCGATGGTCAATTTGATGGTGACGGTGACGTCACGCCCCTGTACCGCGACGTCGGGCACCATGCCGAGTGTCACGATGTCCACACCGAGTTCGGGGTCGATCACGCTGCGCAGCGCCTCGGTGATGGCCTCTGGTGTGACCGCTGCGGTGTCGCCGAGAGCGGGTGCGGCATCCGGGGAGTCGGCCATGGGGTTATTTTACCGGACTAATCCGTGTAAATTGTGAGTCGTGAGCGCTCTGGTACACCGTGATATCCGCCGCCTGACGCGGCGCGAGGGCGCGCGCACCCGTGACCGTATTCGTGATGCTCTCGCCACCGCCGGTGCGGATGGGCTCACCACCGACGCGGTGGCCGAGGCCGTGGGGGTGCACCCCAACAGCGCTCGCGAACACCTCGCCCAGTTGCACGCCGATGGCATCACTGTGCAAAGCGACGATCGCTCGGGCGCCGTTGGCCGTCCCCGCCGCCGTCACGTCCTCATCGACCCCGCGGCGGCCACGCTCGACAGCGACACGGCCACGATCGAAATGCTCGGCGCGCTCGTCAACCATGCCGAACTCAGCACCGAGGTTGCAACCGTGGCCGGTGTCGAACTCGGTCGTCGCCGGGCGCTGACACATACTGCCGATACAGCAACACTGGCCGGCCTGGTGGCCGACCAGCGTCGCCTCGGATTCGCCCCGCAGATCGACGCCGACGGCGACACGACCTGCATCTCATTCGCGGCGTGCCCCCTGCGGGCCGTCACCACCACCGACTCGGTGTGCGCTCTGCACCGCGGCCTGCTCGACGGCTGGCTTAGCCAGAGCGACCATCAAGTCACCATGCTCGTCGCCGACGGCGATGGAGCTGCGTGTCACGCCCTCGTGACCGCCCACTAACATCACACCACGACACCCACCGGGAGGAACATCGTGATCACACTCACCGACACCGCCACCACCAAGGTCCGCGAACTGCTCGACGCCGAAGGCGCTGCCGATCTCGCTCTGCGCGTCGCTGTGCGCCCGGGCGGCTGCAGTGGCTTCTCCTACGAGATGTTCTTCGACGGCGACATCGCCGGCGACGATGAGCAGGTCACCTTTGGCGACATCGTGCGCGTGGTGGTCGACCCCGCATCGGCTCAGCTGCTGCAAGGCGCCACCCTCGACTACAAAGACGGTCTCGACCAGTCTGGGTTCTCGATCACGAACCCGAATGCCACCCGCACCTGCGGCTGTGGTCAGAGCTTTAGCTGAGTGGTGATCTGTTGACCTGCCACGCTCGGTAGGTGCACATCTGACATCATCACAAGGTGGCAACGAACCGCCGTCGTGCACCCGGCAGCGCCCGGCGTCGACTCGTTGCGATCGCCGCTGTGGCCGGTGTGGTCATACTCGGTGCGATCGGCGCCCCGTGGTACGTGAACCGGGTGGAAGATGACCTGACCACACGGGTTCTCGCTCGTGCCGGTGACGTGTCCGAAGCCATCAATGGAGTCAGTGTGAGCGGCCAGAACGTCACCCTGTTCTGCACCGAGCCGGTGACCCGGCCGTCGGAGTTGTCCGATGGCATCGCCGATGTACGTGGCGTGCGCAGCGTTGATGTTGATCGTTCCTGTCGCATCACGAGGGCGCCCACCGTCGGCACCACAACCGAATCTCCCGATGGCACCACGCCCACCACGGTGCCACCTAACGTGACCCTGCCCGTCACCGACATCGTCGATGAGGTCACCGTGACCGTTGACGAAGTGGTGGCTGCCGACCCGCAATTGAGCTACATGGCGGGTTTGCTCGCCGACAGCGGGCTGCTGTCGGCAGTGGACGCGCCCGATGGCATCACCGTGCTGGTGCCCATCGATGCGGCATTCGACGAACTGGGCGCCGATCAGTTGAGCAACCTCACCACCGATGCCGACACCATCGCAACCCTGTTGCGCCACCATGTGCTGACCGCACGCCACCCGATTTCCAGCGTGGCCACCGATGCGGCCGCATCAGATGGGGGCATCGAACTGTCGACCGCCGCGGCCGACACGGTGCTGGTCACCAGCGACGCCGACGGCCTGCTCCTCGACGGCCTCGCCCGGGTGCTCGACACCGTGGAGGTGGCCCGCGGTCATGTGTGGCTGATCGACGCGGTGCTGGTGCCCACCGTCGAGGTGCGCAGCCCCACGCTCGTCGTGTCGATCACCGCCGACCAGATCGCCGTGTCGGGCACGCTGCCTGACGCCACCACTGTGGCCGACATCACCGACGCATTGAGCGGCGACAGTGACCGCGAACCGGTGATCGAACTCGGTGTCGACCCATCGGTCAGTTACGACGCAGAGGTCACCAGCACACTCACGCGGTTGTTGGTGGCCGTGGTGACAACGGTGCAGAGCGCCAGTATCACTCTCGATGCCGACGGGCTGGTCGTAGCCGGCACGTATACCGACGCGGTAGATGATGCCGACGTCGACGCTCTCGAGGCGTTGGCCGCGGCCGCGAATGCCACGCTCGATCTGGTGGAAGTGCCCGCACCGGTGGACAGCACCGCTGCCCGCGCCGCCGAAGAGATCGCGGTGCTCGTGGCCGAGGGCAACATTGATTTCGCACCGAATGGCACCTACCTCGTATCGGGACTGTCGACATTGGCCGAGGTCGCTGCGGTCATCGAGAACTATCCAGAGTTGGACGTGATCGTGCGTGGCCACACCGACTCTGACGGCATCGCAGAATCGAACCTCGACCTCAGTCGTCGGCGTGCGAGCGAGATCGTGGCCGCGCTCGTGAATTTGGGCGTGGACGCCGATCGTCTCAGCGCTGTTGGTGTGGGGTCGACCGAACCGATCCTGGTCGATGGGGTGGAGGACAAAGACGCGTCGCGGCGCGTGGAGTTCGCAGTGGTGATGCGATGACCTGTGGGAGGATGAACCCGTGCCGTACACGTTGACCCTCGGGATTGTGTGGTATCTCGGCGCTCTTGTACTGGGGGTGGTGCTCGGCTGGCTGGGGCGCTCCGGTGTCGCTGTGCGGCAGATCGTGCGGGCCGCCGACCGTGCCCGCGCCGATTCGGCGACCGAGATGAACGACCTGCGTGAACGCACCGATCGTGCCGAACGCGCAGCGGCCGAACGTGACGGTCTGCGCAGCGAACTGGAACAGGCCAAGTCACGACTCGCCGAATTGGCTGCGGCGGATGCTCCGCCGGCCGCCCCCGATCTTGATGGTGCCACCGAGGCGCTCGGCCGCATCATCAAAATCGATGATCTCACGGTGGTGGTGGGTATCGGCCCGGCGGTGCAGCGCCTCTGCGAAGGGGTCGGCATTCGCACCTGGTGGGATCTGGCGAACACACCGATCGATGGTCTGCGGTCGATGCTCGGTGATGCGGGCCCTCGTTTTGGCATGCATGACCCCACAACATGGCCACTGCAGGCGCGGTTGCTGGCCGAGGGTCGTTGGGCGGAGTTCCACGCGATCGAAGCCCGGGTAGCCGCAGGCCCGTCGTAAGGCATCCATTTCGCCAGCCGCATCGGTGCCGGTGACCGACTACGGTGCGGCACATGAGCGCACTTGGCCCCTATTCACCGGTGGTACGCGCCGGCCAGTTCGTGATCGTGTCGGGTCAGGTCGGCATGGTCGACGGCGTGATGGCCGACGGCGTCGCTGCCCAGACCGCTGCGGTGGTGGCGAACCTCGCGGCTCGCCTGGGTGATGAAGGCCTCGGCCTCGATGCCGTCGTGAAGACCATGTGTTTCCTCACCGATATGGACACCTTTGCCGAGTTCAACGACGCCTATGTGTCCGCGATGAACGGCAACCGTCCGGCACGCTCCACCATCGGTGTGGCTGGTCTTCCCTTCGGCGCCCAGGTGGAGATCGAAGCATGGGCGTACGTCGGCGACTCGTGAACGCCGCGTTCGCAGTAGGCTAAATCCATGGCTGGAGCAATCGCGATCATTGTTGTCCTCGCACTGTTCCCCGTCGCCATCTTGATGAGCGGTGGTGTGGCAAGTGCCATTCTCGGCACGGTGCTGCAGCGTGACGGGGAAACCCGTCACGAGGGCAGCGAACTGCTCGACATCGACGACTGAGTTCGCTATGAACGCTGCTGCGTCGGGGGGCGCGCCCCACCCGGTCACGCACGACCTTGTGGTGCACTCGGCCCGAATGGTGGCCTGCGTCGATGATGCCGGCACCGAACTGGCCGACGGATGGGTGGCCATCGACAACGGCCTGATCAGTGCCGTGGGCGCAGGTACGGCACCACCGGCACGCACGTCGATCGATGCCCGCGGATGTCTGGTGACCCCCGGACTGGTGAACACGCATCACCACATGTACCAGAACCTCACGCGGGCGTGGCCGCCGATGACCGGTCGTCCGCTGTTTGGATGGTTGCAGACCCTGTATCCGCAGTGGCGCGCGCTGGACACGGAGAACGTGTACCTGTCGGCGTGGGTCGGCCTCACCGAGCTTGCCCTGTCGGGATGCACCACCTCCACCGATCATCTCTATGTGCACCCGCATGGCGCAGGTGACCTGCTCAGCGCCGAGATCGACGCGGCACGCGATGTGGGCATGCGGTTCCATCCCACCCACGGATCGATGTCGCTGTCGGTAAAAGACGGGGGGTTACCTCCCGACGATGTGGTCCATGACGACGACGACATCCTCGCCGCAGCCGAAGCGGCAGTGGGGCGTCATCACGACCGGTCGCACGGAGCGATGGTGCGTATCGCGTTGGCGCCGTGCTCGCCATTCAGCGTGAGCGAGCATCTCCTTGTTGCAAGTGCCGAGTTGGCCGAACGACTTGATGTTCGCCTGCACACCCACTTCGCAGAAAACGCCGAAGACGATGAGTTCAGCTTGGCCACGTTTGGGTGTCGACCCACCGAGTATCTCGAGCGCACAGGTTGGTGCAGTGACCGCACATGGGTGGCGCACTGTGTGATGCCCGACGCTGACGAGATTCATCGTTTGGGAGCCGCCGGTGTGGGGGTGGCGCACTGCCCCTCATCGAACTTGATTTTGGCGTCGGGGATCGCGCCGGTGGTGCCGCTACGTGCCGCCGGTTGCCCCGTCGGGCTTGGTGTGGACGGGTCGTCGTCGGCCGATGCTGCCTCGTTGTGGCTCGAAGCCCGGCAGGCGTTACTGCTGGCCAAACTGCGCGACGGTGCCGATGCGATCGTTGCGCGTGATGTGTTGCATATGGCCACGCGCGGCGGCGCAGCGTGTCTGGGTCGCAACGGTGAGATCGGCCAGCTGAGCCCAGGAGCGGTGGCCGACATTGCCGTGTGGGACCTGACTGGTGTGACTCATGCCGGTGCTGTGGCCGACCCGGTGGAGGCATGGTTGAGGTGCGGGCCGACTGGGGCGCGCGACACGATCGTGGCTGGTCGAGCAGTGGTGCGCGATGGCACACCGGTGAGTAGCCGCGTGGATGAGATGGTGTTGGCGCACGCCGCGGCAGCCGCTGCGATGCAACGCCACGCAGAGTGAGCGAATCCGTTGCGTGTGAAGGCCGTGATGGCGGTCGCGTGGCCGGTACCGGTGGGCTGCTGAACAGAATTTCGCTAACTTAGAAGCGATTTTCACTGTGCCTGTGAGTGCAGCAGCCCATCACATTCCTCATGGCCGAGAACGTCGCTCATCGCATTGCATCGCTGGTATCGCTGGTTGTTGCCGTGGCGGTGGTCACCGTTGGGTCGGTGGTGGCGAGCGGCCCACTGTCGTCTGGCGCAGCGACGGTCGTCGCGGCAAACCCCGCCACTGATGATGTGGGCCGTGTTGATCGCGGCTCTCGGTGCAATCGTCGCGCTCACCACCACGGGTCGTCGACGCGCCACCTCCCCGGCCTGACCTCGGCCGACACAGATCGTGGTCAACTCAGATGGTGGTCGATGCGGTTGCTGGTCTAGTGACGTGTGACCGACTCAGTCGTCGCTGGTTGCGCCCCAACGCATCTGACCGAAGCGGTAGCCAACCGATCGCACCGTCTGGATCATGTCGGCGTACTCCTCGCCGAGCTTCGCGCGCAGGCGACGCACATGCACATCAACTGTGCGCGCACCACCGTAGTACTCGTACCCCCACACACGGCTCAACAGCATTTCGCGACTGAACACCTTGCCGGGGTTCTGAGCGAGGAACTTCAAGAGCTCGTACTCCATGAAGGTGAGATCCAACGGTCGCCCGGCGATAGCTGCCTGATAGGTCTCGAGGTTCAACGACAGTTCCTGATGCTCCACCAGATCGGCCCGCGCCGGTCCCACCGGGGTGGCAGCCAGCAGGTGACGCATCCGCGCATCGAACTCCGATGGGTGGAACGGCGTGATGCAGAAATCGTCGAACAGGTCATCGCGCAGATCCAGTTCATCAAGGCGCGCACCACCGATCAGCACCAGGGTGCGCACAGGATCGGTGTCGGAACGGCGCAGACCCCGGCAGAACGCCCACGCAGCCTCGGTGTCGTCACCGACGATGACCACGGCTGCACCCCATCCGGTGGAGGGTTCGGCGGCGGAGGCATCAGGCAGGCCCGGCACCGGCCGCCATTCGTAGCCGGCCATGTCGAGTGCGCGGGCCACATCAGCAGGCATGTCGGCAGCGAACACCACCACAGCGCCCTCGCCACAACGGCCTCGGATCGGATGCGCACTCATCAGGGTTGCCTCGGTGTCACCGTCACAACGAGCCGAGGTAGCGGTCGATCTCGAATTGGGAGACGTGGGTCTTGTAGTCGCGCCACTCGCGGCGCTTATTGCGCAAGAACCACTCGAATATGTGATCGCCGAGAGCCTCGCGCACAAGGTCAGACTGTTCCATCACCCGCAGCGAATCGGCGAGTGATTGCGGCAATTGCCCCACTCCCAGATCCGACAGCCGGATGTCGTCCAGTTCGAACAGGTTCGCGTCGGCTTCAGCGGGCAGTTCATAGCCCTGCTCCACCCCGCGCATACCGGCAGCCAACATCAGCGAGAACGCGAGATACGGGTTACACCCTGGATCAGGCGAGCGGTACTCCACCCGGGTGGCCACCGGGTTACCCCGCTTGGGAATTGGCACCCGAATCAACCCGGAACGGTTATTGCGCGCCCAACTGACATGTACCGGTGCTTCGAAACCGGGCACCAATCGCTTGTAACTGTTCACCGTGGGATTCGTGATGGCGGTGATTTCTGCGGCGTGCACCAACAAGCCGGCCATGAAACTCTTGGCAAGAGCCGACAGGTTGTACGGGTCGTCGGGGTCGTAGAAGGCATTCTCATCGCCACGGAACAACGACAGGTGTGTGTGCATGCCCGAGCCCTGCACCCCTTCGAGTGGCTTGGGCATGAAGGTGGCGTACAGGCCCTGGCTGGCCGCCACTTCGCGCACCACCAGGCGGAACGTCATCACCGAGTCGGCCATCGTCAAGGCGTCGGTGTGGCGCAGGTCGATTTCTTGCTGGCTGGGCGAGTCCTCGTGGAACGAGTATTCGACGGGGATGCCGAGCTGTTCGAGGGTGCGGATGGTGCGTTTGCGCAGGTCGCCGGTGGCGTCACGCGTCGTCAAGTCGAAATAGCCGCCCGAATCCAGCGGCACCGGCCGCTCTCCTGGTCGCGGTGGTTCAAAGTAGAAGAACTCGATGTCGGGTGCGATGTAGAAGGTGAGCCCTTGGGCGTGCGCGGCTTGCACATGTCGGCGCAGCACCTGCCGCGGATCACCCGCAAAGGGTTGGCCGTCGAGGTCGTGAATATCGCAGAACACACGGGCTTCGGCACCGCTACCGGGGTCGCCCCACGGCAAGATCTCAAAGGTGTGCGGGTCGGGCACGGCCAACACGTCGGCCTCTTGCACCCGGGAGAACCCATCGATGGATGACCCATCGAAGGTCATGCCATCGGACAGGGCGTTCTCCAGCTCGGCAGGGCTGATCGCGAAACTCTTCAGATTGCCGAGCACATCGGTGAACCACAGACGCACGAGGCGCACGCCGCGTTCGGTCACCGTCTTCAGCACGTAGTCGCGGTGCTGGTCGAGCATGGGATGCTCCTTCACGCCGACAGTGTGTCGGCACTTGTAGGTAAATCGCACCCTGACATGGTGTGGCGATGTCGAACGGGGGCCCCGCGAGGGGCCCCCGTGTCGCCGACGTGATGTCAGGGGGATCAGGTACTGATGGCCGGAGGCCTCAGCTCTTCTTGCCCTTGGTGGCTGCGCCACACACGATGTCGGTGATCATCCGCGACACCGTGTACGGATCGCAGTTGGCGTTCGGACGGCGATCTTCGGCGTAGCCCTTGCCGTCCTTCTCCACCTGCCATGGGATACGAATCGATGCGCCGCGGTCGGACACGCCGTAGCTGAACTTGTTCCACGGGGCGGTCTCGTGCTGGCCGGTGAGGCGGTCTTCGATGCCCACGCCGTAGTTCTGCACCAACTCCATGTAGTTCTTGCCGATGGCGTCACAGGCCGAGATGATCGCCTTGTAGCTGTCACGCATGGCCACCGACGAGAAGTTCGTGTGGCAGCCAGCGCCGTTCCAGTCGCCCTTCATCGGCTTGGCATCGAAGGAGATGACCACGTTGTAGTCCTCGGCGATGCGCTGCAGCAGCCAACGCGCCACGTTCAACTGGTCGCCGACGGCGGTGGGGCCGAGTGGTCCGATCTGGAATTCCCACTGGCCGGGCATGACCTCGGCGTTGGTGCCCGAGATCGACAGGCCGGCGTCGATACATGCCTGGGTGTGCTCTTCCACGATGTCGCGGCCAGCGATACGGCCGGCGCCAACGCCGCAGTAATACGGGCCCTGCGGAGCCGGCATGCCGCCACCCTCGGGGAAGCCGAGCGGGGTGCCATCGGTGCGCAGCATTGTGTATTCCTGCTCGAGGCCGAACAGCATCTCGTCCGAGGCGTACTTCTTCTCCACCTTCGCGCAGGCCGCACGCGTGTTGGTCGGGTGGGGGCGCATGTTGGATGCAACCAACACCTCGCACATCACCAAGATGTTCGGGCCGCCGCGCAGCGGGTCAGGACAGGTGAACACCGGCCGTAACACGCAGTCGGACTTGTCGCCGGTGGCCTGGTTGGTGCTGGAGCCGTCGAAACCCCAAATGGGGGGAGTGGACACGTCGTCCGCGAGGATCTTGGTCTTGCTCCGCAGCATGGGAGTGGGTTCAGTTCCGTCGATCCAGATGTATTCAGCTTGGTACGCCACGGAGATTCCTTCCGGTCGTTGTTGTAGGGGCGACCCGAAGGCTGTCAGCGAGCCGTTTCCTTCCCGTATCTCAATTGTGAACGCTGTGTGAACGGGCGCAAGCCGACATCAGCGCGGGTGAGTGCGCCCGCGATGTGACACACCGCGTCGCAGATGACACCATGACCACATGTCAGTCGTGAAGATCAACGCCATCGAGGTACCCGACGGTGCCGGTCCCGAACTCGAAGCGCGGTTCGCTGCCCGCGCCGGAGCAGTAGAGAACGAACCCGGGTTCGAAGAGTTCATGTTGTTGCGCCCCACCGCCGGCGACACCCGTTACTTCGTCGTCACCCGCTGGGAATCAGAAGAAGCGTTTCAGGCATGGCGCACCGGGCAGGCCTTCGCGCATCAGCACCGCGACACCCACACCGATGGTGGGCACGGCGAGGCCAAGCCCACACAGCCCGTGTCCACCGGCGCATCATTGCTCGAGTTCGACGTCGTGTCGCTCTCGTTTCCGAGCAGCGACGAATAGCGCGACGCCGCGGCGCCATGGATCATCGGCGATGCCTGCCGACACCGCGCCGTAGACTCCCAACACCGTGACACTCATCGTCCAGAAGTACGGCGGGACCTCGGTCGCCGATCCCGACCGGATGCGCGCCGTCGCCGACCACATCGCGTTCACCCGTTCCCATGGGTCCGACGTGGTGGCGGTGGTGTCGGCCATGGGCAAGAGCACCGACAACCTCATCAAGTTGGCGAACGAGGTGTCGTCGGTGCATCCGGGCCGCGAAATGGACATGTTGCTCACCACCGGTGAACGCGTGTCGATGTCGCTGCTGTGCATGGCACTCGCCGACCGTGG
>JAFMNE010000042.1 GCA_017859395.1 Ilumatobacteraceae bacterium
CCGGTGCCTGCGGCATCATCGAAACGTCGTCCGGTGAACTTGATGCGGTACGTGACGAGATCCGCGCGATGCGCGACCTCACCGACCGTCCATTTGGTGTAAACATCGCCCAAGCGTTCGTGCGTGACCCGGCCATCGCCGAGTTCGTCATCGAGCAAGGCGTGCGGTTTGTGACGACGTCGGCAGGTTCACCTACCAAATACACGTCCGTCCTCAAAGAGGCCGGCCTCATCGTGTATCACGTGGTGCCCACCCTCGCCGCGGCACTGAAAGCCGTGGATGCTGGCGTGGACGGGTTGGTCGTCGAAGGCGGTGAGGGTGGCGGGTTCAAGAGCCCCACACCGGTGTCCACCATGGTGTTGTTGCCGCTGATTCATTCCCGGGTGGATGTGCCGATCATCGCCGCCGGAGGTATCTGCGACGGCGCCACGATGGCCGCGGCCTTCGCCCTCGGTGCCGAAGGTGTGCAGATGGGCACCCAGATGGTCGCTGCAGCCGAGTCACCGGTGCATGCGAACTGGAAGCAGGCCATTGTCGATGCCGCCGAGGTCGACACGGTGTTCTTGAATCAGCGCCACTCCCCCGCGTTGCGGGCGTTGCGCACCGATCGCACCAGTGCACTCGTCGATGCCGAACACAACGTGTTCGGTGACTTCGGTGACCCCCAGGCGCTGTACTTCGGCGGTGACATGAACGCAGCGATTGCGCTCTCCGGCCAGGTCGCTGGCCGCATCGACGAGATTCGCTCAGTTGCGGACATCATCGCCGACACGGTGGCCGGATTCACCGCTGCTGCCGCGCGTCTGCAGGGCTGATCCCCTTCGCTGTCTGCGTAACTCATTGTTCAGCCGAGCAGTCGTCGTATCCGTGCGGTGCTGACATGAGCGTTGACGCCCACGGGTTGAGCAAACAACGACATTCGCAACTCCTCGAGCAGCCAACCGGCCTCGTCGAGATCCACGGTGATCGAGTCGTCCGTACGCGCTCGAGCGCGCAGGTCGGCGTACCGCTGTTCCAGTGGGGTCACCTCGGCGATACGTGATCGGTCACGTTCGAGACGTCCACCGAGTTGGTCGAGGCGATAGTCCACACCACGCACATATCGGTGCACGTCGCCGAGGCGTCGCGAACCCGCACGGGCCACAAAGCCAGGCCCGACCAGTCGCGACAAGTGTGATGACGCGTCGGCCACGGTGGTGGCAGCAGCGGGTGCCCGCAAGCCGTCGAGGCGACGATGCACATCGGCTGCTACATGCACGATATGCAACGCTGAATCGACAATGTCAACAGCAATTTGGGCGCCCTCGGTCCGCATGCGTGCACATAAGGCTTCGAAAGCAGCCTGAGTGAACGCTAGGCCGTCCTCGTCGATGAAGCGGGCAACGGTGGCGGTCGCCACGTCGTCGAGCAGAGCGTCAGGCCCTGTGCCCACCAGCGACAGTGCCAGATGATCGGCATCACCGAGGCGCCGACGCATCTCTCGACGTCGCTGCCCGGTGGCGAGAAGCACCAACCGGATGACGCCGTCGTGCATCAGTCGCCGTTGCAGCACCGGGTCGGTGACCAGGCGCAGCGACACCGATTCACCGCGATCCAACAGGGTGGGATGGGCCCGCATCGTGCCCGTGGCGTCGGACCATTCGACAACCTCGGGCAGGTCACCGACATCCCAGGTGGTGATGCCCGTGCGTTCGCTCAACGGTGCCGCTGCTGCGAGCACCTGTCGTGCAGCAGGGCGCGCGGTGTCGCGAACCACCGCCCAGTCATCGCCCACGGCATGGACCTCGCCGTGGTCATCGCTCACCACCACATGCACCCGCAGCCCCACCGGCAGAGCGGACGGGTCCAAATCCTCGGGGCGCACCCGGGTGCTCGACACCTCCGACAGCGCCTGCGCGAACGCCGCCACGAACGGTGTGCCGTCCGGTTGGCCCAGCGCATCGTGCGCGGCATCGATCGTGTCGTTCGCGGGAATCAGTCGGGTGCGCAGCGCCTTGGGCAACGTACGAAACAGCACACGCGCCATCTCCGGCCGATGGGCGGGCACCGACCAGTCAAGGTGCGCACCGGTGAATGCATTCACCCGGGCGAGGGGCACATGAACGGTCGCGCCATCGAGGGGGCTGTCCGGGTCGTGCAGATAGGTGATGTCGTATGCCGAGCCATCGATGTCGTGCCATAACCCCGGCAGGTCTGCTGCTCCCTCGCGCAATACCTCGGCAATGGTGGGATCGGTATCGAGATGGGCCACCGATGGATCGTCATCGGCAATGTCACGCCACCATCGTTCGAGAGCACGTTGCGAGGTGATCGATGAGGGCAGACGCGCCGACCAGAACTCGACCAATGCCGACTCGCTCGGCGTGAGGTCACGTCGTCGGCGCTCACCGAGTTCAACGAGTTCATCGATCACTGCGTCGTTGTGGGCGATGAATCCGAGTCGGTCGCGGGCCCGATCATCGAGATGACCCCGCACCAGTGCCTCAACGATCAACACGTGGCGTGCTGCCACCGGGTCGACGCGTTCCAAGGACACGCGACGGCCCGACACCAATGTAAGCCCGCGGAATGTGACGCTCTCGGTGGTCACCGCCCGACCTTGCTCGCTATCCCATTCGGGTTCGCCATAGGACCGTCGGGCAAGATCGCCGGCGAGGCGTTCCACCCACTCGGGCCGGATCGTTGCGCATCGGCGCGCACGCAGTCGATCGGTTTCCACGAGTTCGGCGGCCATCACCCACCGTGGTCCGCGGCGACTCAGCACCGAACCGCGGGCAATCTCGAAACGGGAGCCGCGCACACCGGCATAGGTGCGGCCGTCGTCCTCGCGGTGACCGATATTGCCTAACAGCCCGGCAAGAACGCATTCGTGCACCCGATCGGGATGACCGCTGTCGGCGCCGGGACGCACCCCGAGCGTGCCGGCAACCCGCCGTAACTGGGTGTACAGGTCACGCCACTCGCGCACCCGCAACCAGTTCAGATACTCCTCGCGACACCGACGGCGGAAAGCATTACCCGACAGTTCGCGTCGCTGGGTCTCCACGTAGTCCCAGAGCGCGACAATCGACATCAAGTCGCTGCCTGGAACGTCAAAACGGCGGTGTGCAGCCGCTGCGGCTTCCGTGGCGTCACGAGGACGTTCACGCACATCTTGGATCGACAAGGCCGACGCGATCACAAGGACTTCACGCACACAGCCGTGCCGATCAGCATCGAGAATCATGCGGCCGAGGCGCGGGTCGATCGGCAGACGCGCCAGACGTCGACCGAGGCGTGTGAGCCGCACCGGCCCATCCCCGTGTCGCACCGCGCCCAGTTCAGTGAGGGTGTCGACAGCGCCTGAAATGGTTGATGTGTCGGGTGGGTCAACGAACGGGAAGCGACGCACATCACCAAGGCCGAGCGACGCCATCAACAACACGACCGAGGCGAGATTGGTGCGCTGGATTTCGGGTTCGGTGAACACGGGACGCTCAGCGAAATCCTGCTCGGAGTACAGCCGAATGCACACCCCCGGTGCGACGCGGCCGCATCGCCCTGCGCGCTGCGCCGCCGATGCCTGCGACACGGGTTCGATCGGCAGCCGCTGCACCCGCAGACGCTTTGAATATCGTGACATTCGCACCGTGCCGGTGTCGACCACCGACCGCACACCCGGAACGGTGATGGATGTCTCGGCAATATTGGTGGCCAAGACCACACGCCGATTGTTGTGCGCAGCGAACACCCGTTGCTGCTCGGCGCTGGACAACCGTGCATACATCGCCAGCACCTCGACCCCGGGGCGCAATCGTCCGCGCAGCGCATCGGCGATGTCGTGGATCTCGCGTTCACCCGAACAGAACACCAGCACGTCGCCATCAACAGCGGCCATGGCCTCATCCACCGCGTCGAGGACAGCGGTGACCGGGTCGGCACCGTCGTCGGGTGGGCGGTAGCGCACCTCCACCGGGTAGGTGCGCCCCTCCACCACGACCACTGGTGCCGGCACACCATCACGGGCGAAATGCGCAGCGAACCGATCGGTGTCGATGGTGGCCGAGGTCACCACAACGTGCAGGTCTGGACGTCGTGGCAGAAGTTGAGCGAGGTAACCCAACAGCACATCCACGTTCAATGAGCGCTCGTGTGCCTCGTCGACGATCACGGTGTCGTAGCGCGACAGGTCGGGATCACGGCCCAACTCGGCGAGCATGATGCCGTCGGTCATCGAGCGGATCACGGTGCGTTCGCCGACCTGATCATCGAAACGCACGCTGAAACCCACTTCGGCCCCGAGATCCACGCCGAGTTCGCTCGCCACCCGTGCGGCAATGGTGCGTGCCGCCACGCGACGCGGCTGAGTATGGGCGATCATGCCCACGCTCCCACGACCGGCTTCAAGGCACAGTTTCGGCAGCTGGGTGCTCTTGCCCGATCCGGTCTCGCCGGCCACGATCACCACCTGGTTGTGCGCCAATACGTCGACCAATTCGTCACGACGTTGTGAGATCGGCAGATCGTCGGGGTAGGTGATCGTCCATGCGGAGGCCATGACGAAAAGTGACGGTAGCGGCACAAGAACTATGGTCGGGCTTGTGGCGTATTGGTTGATGAAGTCAGAGCCGGATGTGTTCGGCTACGAAGATCTGGTTCGGGTGAAGCGTGAAGGGTGGGATGGTGTCCGCAACTATCAGGCCCGCAACTTCATTCGGCAGATGTCTAAAGGTGACCTTGCGATCTTCTACCACTCGAATGCGACCCCGCCGGGGGCCGCTGGCATTTGCCGGATCGTGAGTCGCCCCGAGCCCGACCCGACGCAGTTCGACCCCACATCGAAGTACTACGACTCAAAGTCCACGGCGGCGGACCCGCGCTGGGATTGGGTGGTGGTTGCGCCGAAGAAGCGCCTGAATTTCGTGCCCTTGGACACGCTTCGAGAGATTCCCGAACTGGTGGATTGCCGGCTGCTGGCCAAGGGCAACCGTCTGTCGGTGATTCCGCTCACCGATGCCGAGTTCGAAGCCATCGTCGACGCGGGCAGCTGAGCCCTTCCTCAGCGCCGGCGACGCGAAGGAATCAACCGGGCACCGATTCCCACAGCCAATCCCACGAGGCCGAGCACCAGAAGGGTCCACCCGGGGCCAGAGAAACGACCGAAGAGTTCGGCTGCAATCGCGGAGACCACTTCGGGCCGTGGCGCGTTCTCGGTGGGGATGAGCGACGACAGATTCGCTGCGATGATCATGATCACGCCGACGATGACCGCGACAATGCCAAGCGACAGGAACCGACGCAGGAACAGCACCGGTGACACCGCCAGCATCACCACGGCAGCACCGATAGCGAGGGCCAAACCAAGGTTCGATACCAGCCGCACCGTGTCCGGCAGGCCCGACAGGTCAGGGTCGTCGACGGAGCGCTCGATGGTGATGGGTTCGATCTCGATGCTGTCGCCCACCATCTCGGCACCGGTCGCAATCGCTTCTTCGATTGCAACCACTGTGGACGGGTCCAGGGTGTCGAGCACCGACGGGTCCACGCCATACTCCGCGGCCATCACCGCAAGGTCGGGTTCAGCGGTGATGTCGGCCAACTCGGCGATGGCGACCGACACAAGGCCGTCGAGGCCGATCCGTGCAGTGTCGTCACCTTCGATGAACACGGCGTAGGCGCCTTCGGCCAGGTCACGGGCCACGCGTTGGAGCTGGTCGGTGGACAGCACCGTGTCGACTGCGGCGCGAATCGTGGCGTCATCGACATATCTGGAAAGTTGCTCGTCGGCGGCGAGCTGCTCAGCAACCTCGTCAGCAAGCGCATCACGCACCACCGGCAAGTCGATGACGTCGACCACGACATCACCAACCGCGTCCGCAGAACCGGCGATACCGAGCAATACCCGCCCAAGCACAAATGCGAGAAGGCCCAGCGCCATCACCACCGAGGCGGCGAAGACGACGAGGCGGCGCATGATCACACCATGACGGTAGTCGGCATCTCAATCCATGCGGCGATGGCCAGCTTCCCAGTCCTCGCTCGCCGGGTCGTCGACAATGCCGCCGAGGATGTTCAACTGCGGCACTTCGCGCAGGGACCGTTTCATCTCGGCAAAACCGGGGAATGAGGCCAATTCGGTGACGGCATCCCACAACCGCACGGCGTCATCGCCGCGCGGGATACGCGAAATGACCGGCCCGAAGAACGACACCCCATCGGGCACACCATGGGTGATGATCGGCGTCCCTACATCACGACCGGTGCGGGCCAGCGCCATCTCGCCCTCGGCATGCAACAGCGCATCCCACTCGGTGTCATCGGCACTAGCGACATACGCAGGGTCGTAGCCGGCGGCGACCAGCACCTCTGTCAGATGGTCGGGTGTCGAGAGCCGATCACGCATCCCCGAGCCCTGCGGCTTGTCGAAATAGCTCTGCCCATAAGCGGTAACAAGCGCGCCGACGGCGTCGCGACCGTGGTCATGGCGGATATGTGCAGCCACACGCAACATCCGAAGGCCCGCCGTATGCCCAAACTCGTATCCCGGTGGGAAATGGGTGTCGTAGTCCTTGTCGGCGTTGATCAGACGCAATGAAATGAACCGCCAATCGACAAACAGTGGGCGTTGTGCCTGCACTTCGACCAGCCAGCGTGAGGTCAGCCACGCAAATGGACACACCGGATCCCAGAAGAACTCGACGTCGACCCCGTCAGCAGGGCCGGGAGGTGCGGTGGGGATATCGATCGCCATACGCCGACGCTAGGGACTGTGGCCCGTGCTGTCCACACCACACGACAGGCTGCACCGGCGTGACATAGCCTTCGGTCATGGCTGAGATCCGTGAGACCCAACTGCCCGGAGTGGGTGTACGCCACGAGTTCACCACCGACAGCGGGCAGGCGCTCGGTGTGATTTCACACCGCGGTGGCCGCAAAGAAATCCTGATCTACGACCGCGACGACCCCGATGCCTGCAGCGGTGTGGTGCACCTCACCGAAGGCGATACCCGCACCCTGTCGGAGTTGCTCGGTGCATCACAGGTCACTCACTCTCTGGCCGCCGTGGAGCAACACATCGAAGGCCTCGCGATCGACTGGATTCCCATCGCCGCGGGCTCGACCTTCGACGGGCGCTCCATTGCCGATGGCATGTTTCGCACCCGCACCGGGGTGTCGGTCGTGGCGGTGGTACGCGACGCCGACACCGTGGCGGCACCCCGCCCCGATTTCGTGTTCAGCGCTGGCGACACCGCCGTCTGCGTTGGCACCGATGAGGGCCTCAGCGACGTCCGCGCGCTACTGACCGGTTGATGCCACTGTGACGTTGCTCGCGGCGACCTCCGCCGAGGTTGCGGTCGCCTTCATCGAAATCGGCGCGATCGCGATCGGGCTCTCGTTCCTTGCGCTCGCCGCCGGTCGAGTGGGAGTGAGCGCTGTCCCGCTGTATCTGATCGCCGGTCTGGCGTTCGGCGAAGGCGGCATCATCGACGTGACCGTGGCCGAAGGATTCGTGGCCACCACCGCCGAAATCGGTGTGCTGTTGCTGCTGTTGTCGATGGGGCTCGAGTACTCCACCGACGAACTGCGCAGCGGTATGCGCTCGGGCGCGCTTCCAGGCATCGTCGATGCCATCGCGAACGCCGGACCGGGTGTGGCCGTTGGTTACATCTTGGGCTGGTCGACCCCCGCGGCCATCTTGCTCGGCGGCATCACCTGGGTGTCATCGTCGGGCATCGTGTCCAAAGTGCTGAGTGATCTTGGCCGCATGGGTAACCGTGAAACACCCGCCGTGCTCAACCTTTTGGTATTCGAAGACCTAGCGATGGCGGTGTACCTGCCGGTGGCAGCAGCGCTCGTGGTGGGCGGATCTCCCGGTGACACTGCCGCCACCGTGGCCATCGCGTTGGTTGCGGTTGCTGTCATCATCGGTCTCGGCCTGCGGTTCGGCGACACGCTGAGTCGCTCACTATCGATTGGCAGCGATGAGACACTTCTGTTGGCCGTCTTCGGGCTGACCCTCGTTGTGGCCGGGTTGGCCCAGCAGTTGCAGGTGTCGGCAGCGATCGGCGCGTTCCTGGTGGGACTGGCGCTGTCGGGCGAGGTGCAACACCGGGCCGCCGAATTGATCGGGCCGCTCCGCGACCTGTCAGCGGCGGTGTTCTTCGTGTTCTTTTCGTTCCGCATCAACCCCGCGGACCTCGTGCCGGTGCTGGTGCCGGCGATCATCTTGGCGGCGGTCACCTCGGCCACGAAGTTCGGCACCGGGTGGTATGCCGCGCGTCGTCTCGGCGTGGGCACACGTGGCCGGTGGCGTGCAGCCACGGTGCTGATTGCACGCGGTGAATTCGCCATCGTGGTCGCTGCCCTCGGCGCGTCGCTCGTGGAGGGCCCCGAGATCGCAGCCCTTGGCGCTGCCTATGTGTTGATCACTGATGTGGTTGGGCCTGTGGCGACGAAGTTTGCGGACCGTGGCCGCCGGTCGCCGATGACAGTCGATCCGCTAGCCCGCTGACCCGAAGTTCACGTCGCTGCGTCGCTGTTCGCACCGACTCGACGTCGCCGACAACAGTCACCGACCGCCGTGCCCGCGTCACCGCGGTATACAACAACTCACGCGTGGCCAACGGCGACGTCGCCGAGGGCAGGACAACCACGATGTGATCGAACTCCGATCCCTGGCTTTTGTGGATGGTCATCGCGTGCACTGTCTCCATCGCCTCGATCTGGGAAGGCGACACCCGGCGAGGCCCATCCGCGCCGGGGAACATCACTCCAAGGCCTGCCTCATCACGGACCACAATCCCCAGATCGCCGTTGAACAATCCCCTCGTGGCGTCATTCGCGGTGATCATCAGTGGCCGCCCGGCGTACATGCCGGTTGTGGCCACACCCGAGGCCGTCATTGCATGTTCGATCTCACGGTTCCACCAGCTCACGCCTCGGCGCCCGCGGCGGTGAGCACACAAGATGCGTCGCTGGCCAAGCGATGCCAGCGCCGACGAGATATCGCCGGCCCGCGCCGCACCGGCAGCGTCGACAGCGCTCTCCACAATGTCGGCAAGTACGCCATCGGCTGTGGGCGCGTGCAACAACACGGCAGGGCCGTCCTCATGCCACGGCTCACTTGGTTCGCGCAGCAGCGTTGCCGCCATGTCGGCGTCGCCGGCGCGCACCGCCGCAGCGAATCGCCCAATCTGGCTGTGTGAGGGGAACCGACGACTCTCCACAAGTGTGGCCACTCGATCTGCGACCGGGGCGCCCGCACCGACGATGTCGCCCAGAACCGACCCGGCGTCAACACTGGCCAACTGTCCGGGATCGCCCACGATGATCAGGCGGGCATCGGGCCGCATCGCTGCACACAACTGTGCCATGAGCGGCAGCGAGACCATCGATGCCTCATCAACGATGAGAACGTCGTGCGGCATCCGATGACCGGCGTGATATCGCGTGGATCCGTCGCCGGGCCGACTGCCGATCAATCGATGCACCGTGGAGGGTTCAAGGCGTTGCATCTCCGCGGCCACAGCCACAAGGGCCTGATCGGTGCAATTCGCCAGAAGACCGATGGCATCGGCCACGCTCTCGGCCATGCGGGCCGCGGCTTTACCGGTAGGTGCCGCGAGCGCCACCGACAACTCGACCCCATGGCGGTCATACAGAGCAGCAAGTAACGCCGCGACCGTGCGGGTCTTGCCTGTTCCCGGCCCACCGACGAGCACACCGAGGGCGCCACCCAGGCACCGCTGCACGGCCGCGAGCTGCCCGGCGTCAAGTTTGAGGACCCCGGCAACATCATCGATGCGGAACTCGCCAGTCGCCACAGGTGTCGCGGCGAGCCGGGCGACGTGTTCGGCCACCGTGACTTCGTTGGCCCAGAAACGACGGGAATAGATGAGTCCCCCATCGACCACCAACGGTGACGTTGGCTGGTTCGCGACCGGCGATGATGCGACTCGTTCGAGCCATGCCACTCGATCAACGGGCCATTCGACGGACAGGGCCGCTGCGGTGGGCTCGATCTCGCCTGGGGTTGCCAACGGGTCATCGGCTCCATCGGCGTCGTCGAGGGAGGCGGGGAATTGTTCATGAGCATGACGCGCCGATACCGCTGAGTGGCCCATCTGAGGCGCACCCACTGCACATGCGACGGCCAGAGCCACCGTTGGATCCGATTCGCCGCACAGCGCGCAGACGCTGGCCGCCACGTGAGCGTCGCCTGCGGTGACGACACCTGCTCGGACCCATGGATCTAGTGCGCCAACAAGGTGTCGACGCGACCAAAGTTCAGCGACCACGGCGCACCTCCGGGGCGATCTCGGCATCAAGTTGAGCAATGACCGTTGGTGGCGGAGTCCACCACATCACACCGGGAACCTGGTCACCGACAGTCACCGGTGTTGATGTTGGGGTCATCCCCCGCACGAAGAGATAGGCCGCACCGCCAATGCAGTCGTCCACGTCGACCTCGGGCAACCGGAAGGTGAGGTAGCGCCGAAGGGCGACCAGGTACAGCACCGCCTGCAACGGGTAGCCGTGGCGTTCCATCTCGCCGATCATCTCCGCCTGGGTGAATGCGGCGTTGTCGCTGATGCGGTTGGTCTTGTAGTCGGCGACCACGTAGCGGCCGTCGACACGGGCCACAAGGTCGATCGACCCGGTCAGCATGCCCTCGATATCCACGTGGAGCACCCCGTCTGCTGCTGCACGAAACCAGCCCGCAAGCGGGTCATCTAGGGCGAGCGCCTCGCTGACAATCCGGGCGATATCGGCTGCTGACATCGCGGCCAGCGGGAAGAGGAAGTCCAGTTCATCACGGCGATCACCACGCGAGATATCTGCGAGCCGATGTCCCCCCAGGGGACCACCGAGAGGGGCGCGCACTGCATCGGACAGCCCTGCAGCCAACTGCTGCGGAGCCATCGGCATCCGCCGGTAGCGCATGGCGTCCATCGTGTTGTCGAGAAGCTCCTCATTCAGGTCGGCGGCAGTGAAGTCGGTGACTTCGAGAATGCGGTGCACCAAGGTGCCAAACGCAGCTGAGCCGGGAACGGTCCGCAACGTCGTGGCCGATTCCGTTTCATCTGGTGTGGGGCCAGCCGGCGCCAGTGGATGAGCACCCTCTCCCGAGTGACTGTCGGTGGGTTCATCAAGGCCACCGGTCACAACCGGTGGTTCAACAATCCCATGGTGGCGGTCGTCGTCGACTGCACGGTTGATGGAGGAGAACGACCACACACGCCAGGTTGTCGTGAGCTCTCGGTCGAAGGTTGCAGCCGCGAGATTAGTGTCAGGTACCGCATCTACCGCGACGTCGACGACGGTGCCAGCGGTAGAGGACACCTGCACGTCGACGGCACCATCAGAGCGGGCCGCCAACGCGACAAGGTCGTTGTCGCACGTCTGAGCGAAGATCTTCCGCAACGGCTGAAAGCGCCAGGTGTACGCCGGCACCTCCCACAGCACCAGGCGTTGAGCGGCACGCGTGACAGCCACATACAGCAGGCGAAATGCTTCAGCCTCCTCTTCGCCCTTCGCCAACGAATCGATGCTGGCTGTGGCCGAGCCATACATCCACCCGGTATCGATCAACCGATGCCCCCCGACGCCAGTGGCCACATGGGCATGCACCATCGTGCCCTGGATTCGGTCGGCTGATGTCCACAGAAGGGGGCACATCACCACGGGAAACTCCAGGCCTTTGGCCTTGTGCACCGTCATGATTTTGACTGTGTCATCGTCGCGATCGAGGCGACGATCGACGGCCTCGCCGAGCACCGGGTCACCCGACACGCCGGCGAGATCGTTGAGCACCGCGGCAAGCCGAGCTGGGCTGCAGCCCCGGCCCCCGGTGGCGCGTTGCATCAGTTCTGCGATGTGATCGATATCGGTGAGGTCGCGCTCACCGCCGATGGTGGCCAGCAGACGTCGGGCATAACCCCGCTGGCGGAGTGTTCCCATACATCGCGGCAAGCCACCACGCTGAAGGTCGTCGACGAGACCACGTAGCCATTCGGTGATGGCACTTTGGCCGTCGTCGGTGAGATGTGCGACCTCGTCGGCAGTCATTCCACCGAAGATGCTGAGCGCCACACGGCGCGCTGACGACGGCGACGTGGGTCGTTGCATTGCCGCAATGAGAGCCGCCCAATGTCGGCCACCAGCTGAGTTCACAACGGAATCGCCTCCGCTGACCGACACCGGAACCCCAGCGCCACGCAGTGCGCTGGCCAACACCACGGCATCGTTGTTGGAGCGCACCAAGATGCCAATGTCGTCGGGCCGAACGCGACGCGGTGCGCCGTCATCACCGGCGATCGTGACCTCGCACAAGTGTCGAGTGACCTCAGCCACCAGGTCGTCAACGGCGAGTTCCCTCGCGGGGTCAGCAGTGATTTTGCCGCCCGGTTCCACCGGACCAAGCGCTCGGATGATGAACGGCGACGACGACCGCGGGTCGACGACTCCCGACTCGCCAGCCCGACCGGCATCAACGGACTGGAACACCACCGATGGGTCGCCGAAGGTAACCCCGGCCATCATCGCGTCGAGGCCGCGCAATAACCCCTGATCGGATCGCCAGTTGGTAGACAAGGTGGTCACCACACCGCCGGTCGTGGTCGCGTAGTTCACGGCAGCGAGGTAGGCCGACAGCTCCGCACCACGGAAGCGATAAATCGACTGTTTGGGATCGCCGACGACGACCACCGGGGTCGCCGGGCCGAATGCCGGGTCGAGAAATGCCGTGCGGAAGATCTCCCACTGCACGACGTTTGTGTCCTGGAACTCATCGATCATCACCAGGCCGTACCGAGAACGGAGCTCTGTAATCAGGCGCGGTCCGATGGTGGGATCGTGGAGTACCTCGTGAGCATCCACGAGCATCGAATCAAAAGTGCGTCGCCCCCAGTGTGACCTCGTCGCTCGCACACGCTCCACTGCCTGATCGACAGCATGCGCCACTGCGGCCGTCACCGGGTTGTCGTCGGCCAACATCGCCACCTCGGGGTTGGCGAGTCGCCGGCTCACTGCGGCAATGAACCGCTTGAGATCGACGGTGGCGATGACGTCATCGTCCGAGAGCCCTGCCGCCAACACCAGGTCGCGCACAACGTCGGCGACGTCGTCGGCATCGGTAGTGATGTCGGCCTGCGGTGCGCCGGCAATGGCCAACAACCGCTGGCAGAATCCATGGATCGTCGACACGGTGGCCGCATCAACGTCGGTGAGAGCGGCAACAAGGCGCTCGTGGCGTGCCCGCCGGTCATCAGCGCTGCCCGTCAGCAGCAACTGATCGACCGGGTCACGATCGACTAGCGATGCGGCAGCAGGATCTGCCACCACGGCGGGGTCATCGAGGAGAGCGACCCCACGAGCGATGCGACGACGCAGCCTGCTCCGCAGTTCGGCCGTGGCCGCCTCGGTGAACGTGACGGTGCAGAGTTCACGTGCTGTGATACGTCCATCGGCGATGGCGTTCACCGTCAACGCCGCGAGGGAGAACGTCTTGCCGGTTCCCGCAGACGCCTCGATCACGGTGAGCCCAGGTGCGGGCACCATCGAGATATCGAACGATGTTGCCGTCATTGCGTGACCTCGGTCCCGGTTCGCGCAGTGACATCCACCGCATCGATCAGCGGCAGATACACCTGTGCGATCTCGTCATGAAGCGCCGGCAGTGCCAACAGTTCATCGAGATCGATATCGAAGAAGAGTTGATTCCATGGGCGCCCTCGTTCGCCGGGCCTCACCCTGTTGCCGTTCCATGCCGCAGCACACGCTTTGTGGTTGTTGGCTGCTGTTGCGGCGGCAACACCGGCGAAGAACGGCAACGGCGTGCACAGCGCACGCTGATGTCGATCGATGATGAGTGTGACCAGATCGGCTACATCGGCATCGGGGCGAAGCCGTATCTGTTCGCAGACCGCATCGCTTTTCTCGTGGCGATACAGCAGCGACACCCACGTGGTGGTCGGTTCCATGTGCGCAGCGAGCACCAGGTTGACCATGGCATGAAGTCGGTGTTCGTCGGTGATGGTTGACGCCCGGACATCGACCAGAGCGGCGACACCGTCGCCACGAACCACGCCATCGATTTCGCCCTCGATCACCACCGGTCCCACTTCGGGCACCTCGACCGTCGTGCGTACCGGCAGTGCCACCGCATCCATCGGCCGACGTGCCAGATCAGGAATTCCAAGATCTGCAGCATCGGTGACGAGCGCCATGGAGAACGCCTCAGCTGTCTGACGAGCAGCGGCGAGTGCATCCTTGGCGAAGCCAGCGGGAGGAATGTCGCCCGCCCGAGCCAGGTACGTATCCCAGGCAGTGGGTGACGCCCCGCTCAGCGCCCCATCGACGAGACGCTGGCGCAGGTTGAACTGATCGAGGGGGTCGACAGCGAGCGGAATGTCGACATTGAGCTGCTCTTCTTCACGGTCGGACATCGCAATACCGAGGCGATCGTTAACAAAGGTTCGCACCGGGCTCGACACCGAGCGCTGCAGATCACGTGGTGCCACCAACGCGACCGGTGGCGCCTCGAGTACCGGCACCGTGACAGCAATGTTGCTCTGATGACGGCGAGCGAGGGCGGCCTCGGCGGCGGCCGTGTCGTAGCTCCACGGAGCATGGCCCACGAGAGGGTGCGGCATGAACGCAGACTCGCTCCACCCCTGGCGAGGATGTTCAATGATGTGGTCGTGACCCCCGGTCATCACCTCGACAAGGTCAGAGAGTTCCTCGACCACTGTTGCGGGCGGCAGCTCGGCGCGTGACCGCACATCGAACCCGGTGGAGCACACGATGAGATGGTCGCCAGCGGCCATGACCGCGTCGAGGACCTGCGCGCGGAATTCTGCTCGCGGGTCGCGGTCGCCAAGGCATGGCGCGGCAGCCGCAAGGTCGTCGGAGCGGTGTGTGGACGCAGGTTCCACGCCGTGGTCCATACCCAGCAGGCACACCACCCGATGCGGAACGCCGCGCAGGGCGGTGAGCGACGACACGGTGATGCGTCCCGTATCGAAACGCGGTCGCCCCGCCGTAGATGACAGCACCCGCCTGACCAAGAGCGACATCTGCGCGGGATCCACCGGGGTGGTACACCGAGCGACCTCGATGGCGTCGGTGATGTCGTCAACAACCCGGTCGAGCGCACGCCATGAATAGGTGCGCTCATCATCAAGCGCGACGAGGTCGTCGATGACATGGCGCAGTCGACGGATCCACACATCGGCGGTGTCGAACTCGCTCAGTTCTCGGTATGCACGCTCGAGAGTGTCGGCGATACCTAGCGCCGCGCCCACCAATGCAAGGTCATCGGTTCCCGCTCGGGTGGACGGGGCGACCCCCGCCACGAGCTCGGGGCCAGCCACACCGGTCAACCCGCCCATCATCACTCGATCAAGGGCATCGGTGAGTGTGAACGCATTGACCCCACTCACACCGGCATCGGTGTGGGACATGGCATCTAGACCCCATCGAGCATTGGCATCGACGAGAAGCTCAACGAGTCGAACGACATCGTCGGCGCTGAGGCCGGCACGTTCACGAACGGCATCTGTCGATATGAGATCGATGAGGTCATCGATGCGGAATCGACCGTCGAGCATGGCCAGCACAGCGATCGCAACGGCAGCGACGGGGTTCTCTCGGCCGAGGGAACGATCGGCGATCTGTACTGGCAGTGCGGGAAGACCATGAGCGGGGTCACCCGCAAAGGTGCTCTCCACCAAACCAGCAACGGCTTCGACGTCAGGGGTCAAGATCACGATGTCGCGTGGCTCCAACGGAGCGCTCCCCGTTGATGCGGGCTCGTCGAGAAGGTGCAGAAGGTGATCACGAAGTACCTCCACCTGCCGGCCGATGCCGAAGGTGCGATGCCACACCAACGAGGAATCTGTTGAACACTGTGATGGCGCGATGGCATCGTCGGCGATGTCGGTTTGGACGCGAGCCAACAGCGTGGTCGACATGCTCGGAGCCGTCTGCGGCCCAACAACAGTTCCGTTCGCCGCCGCTGCCATATCGAGCAGCAACAGGTGCCCATCATCAATGGGGCGACCCCACGCACCAGCGAGCCGATGCCCCGTGCCCGGACGAGGTACGACATCACGGGCGACCGGATGCCGCAGTGGTTCAGCGACCATGCCGCGAATGTGTTCCCACCGCGCCGGCGACGTCGTGGGTGCAAAGACTGCGATATCGCGATGACGTGAGGCGGCGGCCAGCACTTCAAGATGGGGATGCGGCAACGCGGTGATGCCAAAGATCGACACGCGCGGATGAGCGCCCGACCCTGGCGTGCCCTCGGCGAGGGCATCCACCTGGTCGCGGAGAAGTTCCGCGTCGGTCACTCCCCCAAGCCGTGTCCGCACGCGACGCCAGAGGTCGGGCTGCCAGGTATGCAACCCGTCGAGGTCGTCGATGAGACCATCGACATCGTGGCCCTGCCCCCAGTGCCGCGCCATATGCGGCCGATGCAAGGTGTACTGGTCAAACAGGTCGGCAATGGCTCGAGCCCGAATGACATCGGGGTGCCCATCCGCCGCCAATTCGGCAAGGACCGCCCATGTGAGTGTGGTTGTCGACCATCGACCGCGCTGGGGAACATCGGCGTGTTCAATGGTGGCAACGTCGACGACATCGTCGAGTAACTCGGTGATGAGCGCACCGGGGTAGACGAACCGTACGTTGGCGCACACACCGATGCGACGGGCGATGACATGGCTAAGCCAGCTGCGAACACCATCGGTTGGGACAACAACAAGCTCCTCGGCAAACGGCTCGGCGGGCACATCGACAAGCCGATCGATCAGCCGATCGGCGAGGGGGTTCAGCCCCACGTCGACATGAAGTTCACATCCCACG
>JAFMNE010000082.1 GCA_017859395.1 Ilumatobacteraceae bacterium
ACATGGCCTCCGCCGAATACGCCGAAGCCCGCCAAGTCGCACAGCAAAACCTCAAGGGTGGCAGCCCCGCCCTGTCCGGGTTCTTGTCCGCGGCCCAGGGCATCGACGCCTCGGTGTTCGAGCCTCTGGAGCAGTCGATCCTGGAAGCTCTGGGCAACGCTCAGATCGTCCGCTTCGACGCCTCCGACCTAATGCCCGCCGACGTCGGCGCCGGCACCTTCTGGACCGAGGGCACGTCCCTCGTCAACGGTGACATCACCGTGGAAGAAGCCGCCGCCACGATCGACGCGTCTTGGCCGGAGTGATGAGCTGAATCACTGCTGGAACTAGGGTTCGGGGCGTCGGCACCATGGTGTCGGCGCCCCGAATCCGTTTCCGGTGCGACTACATTCGTGCCGGGCTTGCAACCAACGAAGGGGATCCGTCGACGTGGGGGACATCGCAGGAAAGATCATCTCGACGCTGATCACGATTGTGGTTGCCGTCGCCGCGAGCGGTGCGGTCTGGCTGACCGCCAACTTGATCGTCGGCCAGGCACGACACCACTGGTCACGTTTTTCCACTCTCGCCATGGGTGTGGGCGGTTTCGCGTTCGGCATCGTTCTCGCCGGCAACCGTGCCCTCGTCGGCACTGGAACGATCGAAGTCGAGACCGACCGCAACGACGAGGTGCTCGGTTGGATCACTACCGGGGGCTGGTTCGAACGGTTCATCGCATGGGTGTGGTTCCCCCTCGTGGCCGCCATTGCATTCGCCGTGATCGGCGCTGTTGTCGGCCGTCAGACCGACCGGCGCATCCGCATTGCGATCGGTGCCATCGGGCTCGGTGCCGTGGGCGCCGTGGCAGGTGCCCTAGTACGCGAGGAGTTCCGACCCGATATCGAACCGGTCGCAATCCTTCTGGCCACGGTGATCGTTGCCGGCATCGGGGCGGCGGTGTCCACCCTGCGGCATCGCGACGTGATCTCCGGCGCTCTCACCGGATCTGCTCTCGGCTGGGTCATCGGCGCGTGGGGTGCGCCGAATCTGGGTGCTGGTTCAAGTGGTTGGGCCGCCGTCGCGCTCACTGTGCCCACCGCGGTGATCGGTGTGCGCATTGCGCGACCGGACGCTCCCGACCAAAGCGCGCTCGATCGCCTCGACCACAAGAGCCGCGCCATCATCTTCTTGTTCCCTGCGCTCGGGTTCATCTCGATGAACCTGGTGATTCCCGCTCTGCGCACCTTCTACCTGTCGCTATTTGATCGCCGGACAGAGAACTGGGTTGGCCTGCAGAACTACCGCACCATCTTCTCCGACCCGAAGAGTTGGGACACCTCGGAGTGGACCAACATGTTCTCCAGCCGACTCATGGTCACCGGCGCCGCGCTCTTGGTCGTGTTCGCCATCCTCGGGGCGGTGCATCGTCGCCGCACCGGCCGCATCGTTGAGCTGGGCAGCCCCAGTTCGTTCCCGCTGCTCGGCGCTGTGATCTTGATCGGCTTCGCCATCACCACCACTGTGCGGGGCACCATCGTCAACAACATCTGGTGGGTGCTGGTCGTCACCTTGTTTTCCACCACGCTCGGCCTCGCAATCGCCGTGCTCGCAGATGGCGCCCGCTTCGAACGAATCGCCAAATCGATCATTTTCATGCCGATGGCCGTGTCGTTGGTGGGCGCGTCGGTGATCTGGCGATTCATGTACATCGCTCGTGACTCCGCCAAAACCCAGACCGGCGTGTTGAACTCACTGTGGGTTGGCCTCGGGCGCCTCAGCACCGGCGAGGGGCTCCCGACTCTGATCATCGGGTTGTTGATCATCGCGGTGTTCATCGCCCTTGTGGCGTTCACGGGACGTGCACTGGCCAAGGGCGAGCCCGCTCGTGCCGGTGCACCCGCGGTGCTCGCCATCCTGATCGGCTGGTTCGGGTGGCGCTACTGGGGCATCACCGGTGGCGGTGTGGGCGGTTTCCGCATCCGCGATACCGGCGAAATTACCGCACAGCCGATCAACTTCATTCAGGACCCACCGTTCAACAACTTCTGGTTGATGGTGGTGCTGGTCTGGATCCAGACCGGCTTCGCCATGGTCATCTTGTCGGCAGCCATCAAGGCCGTTCCGGCCGAACTGATCGAAGCAGCGAAAGTTGACGGAGCGACCGAGTCGCAGATCTTCTGGCGCGTCGTGCTACCCCAGATTGCCACCACGATCGGCGTGGTGGTCACCGCGATCGTCGTGCTGGTGATGAAGGTGTTCGACATCGTGAAGGTGATGACGAATGGCAACTTCGGCACCGAAGTGCTGGCCAACAACATGTTCCGCGAAGCATTCCAGGTGGGTGACCGCGGGCTCGGCGCGGCGTTGGCGATGCTGATCTTCATCTCGGTAGTGCCGATCATGTTCTTGAATATCCGACGCATGCAGAGGGAGGGCTGACATGGCTGGAACTGCGACCACCTCCGACGGCGGCGTCGTCGACCGCGTGTACCGCGTGCTGCGTGCCATCCCCACATGGGTGTTGTGGCTCATCGTGGTGATCTGGAGCCTTCCCACACTCAGCGTGTTCATCAACTCGTTCCGCACCCGTGATGCCCAGCGTTCACGGGCGTGGTGGACAACCACCGGTGATGAACTCACCTTCGACAACTACCAATCGATCTTCGAATCGAGCGCCACGTCCAGCCTCGGCGACTCGTTGTTGAACTCAATGGCGATCAGTCTGCCGGCCACCATCATCCCGATCTCCATCGCGGCCTTCGCGGCGTACGCATTTGCGTGGATCGACTTCAAGGGGCGCAAGGGGCTGTTCATCGCGACGGTATCGCTGCTGGCCATCCCGTTGCAGGTGGCACTGATTCCGCTGCTGCAGCTCTATGTCGGTGGTGCTCATGTGACGCTGCCCTGGATCGACAAGACAGTCACGCTGATCCCCGACTTCGGTCTGGTGAACACCACCACCGCGGTGTGGCTGACCCACACGGGCTTTGCGATGCCGTTCGCCATCTTCTTGTTGCATAACTACATCTCGTCGCTGCCGCGCGACGTGTTTGAAGCGGCGCGCATCGACGGAGCCGATCACTTCACGATCTTCTGGCGCCTCGTGTTACCGCTGTCGGTGCCGGTGCTGGCGGCCTTTGCCATCTTCCAGTTCCTGTGGACCTGGAACGACTACCTGATCGCCAACACCATGGCCGGCACGAACCCTGATGCGATTCCCACCACCATCCTCATCGCGAACCTCGCGGGCGACTTCGGCATGAACGAACACCTGCTGCCCGCAGCCGCGTTCGTGCAGGCCTTCGTGCCACTCGTGGTGTTCTTCGCTCTGCAGCGCTACTTCGTGCGCGGCATCCTTGCCGGATCCGTGAAGGGCTGAGCCCATGACCCATCCGGCATTTGACCCGGCGGTGAACCGGGTGACCCGCGACCTCGGTGTGGAGATTCCCATCGTGCAGGCGCCCATGGGATGGATTGCTCGCAGCCAGTTGGCGTCAGCGGTGTCGGCCGCCGGTGCCTGCGGCATCATCGAAACGTCGTCCGGTGAACTTGATGCGGTACGTGA
>JAFMNE010000011.1 GCA_017859395.1 Ilumatobacteraceae bacterium
TCGAGGTGCGCAACAACTCCACCCCGACCTCGGTGTGTTCACCCGGGTAGCCCTTGCCGATGTCGTGAAATAGTGCGCCCAACACCAGCAGGTCCGGACGCCGCACCCGATCAGCAAGATCTGCGGCATTGGCCGTGGCCTCCCACAGGTGCCGGTCGACAGTGAAACGGTGGTACGCGTTGCGCTGTGGACGCGACCTCACCGGCGCCCATTCGGGCAACATCCGCTGCAACAAACCCCGCTGGTCGAGGGCCTCCAACACGCCGATGGCGCGATGCCCCTCCAGCAGCAGGGCAACCAGATCATCAACGGCACCCGCAGGCCATCGCTGTGGCCAATCTGGCATCTCATCGGTCAGACGATCCAGACACCGTCGACCAATGCGGGCCTCGTGCCGTGCAGCGGCTTGAGCAACCCGCAACACCAACCGCGGATCGGTGGCCGGCGAGGCGTCGTCGTCGAGTTCAATCTCGCCGTCGACCAAGATCACGCCGGGTGCGATGAGTTCGAACCGGCCGGTGACGCGGCGCCCAAGACGCCCCCAAGTTTCATCGGCGATCCACGCCACCGTGCGCGCCGCAGCGGCAATATCAGCCATCAGCGCATCGGCGTCATCGTGACCTGAACGAGCAGCGGTGGCATCTTGGTCTTCGAGTCGCAGCACATCGCCGCGGCGTCCGGTCGCGCGATGCAATGCCACTCGGGCACCCAACAATACGTCGTAGCAGTCGTTGAGAACCTGCGAATCGTCGGGATGAAGGGCAAGACCAGCGACCGATGCCCACCACAGCGACTGTGCATCACGGATACCGCCGTGGCCATCTTTCACGTCCGGTTCGAGGATGTAGGCAACATCGCCCGCATCGGACTGGCGACGACGGACCCGACCACGAAGTTCGTCCAACCACCGGTCGCGGTGCCGCCGCCAATTGTCCTCACCCGCTGCGGCCACCCGCGATGCAAGGGCAACATCACCCGCAAGGTGGCGGGCTGTGAGCAGCGAGGTCGCCGTATCAAGATCCTCAACCGCCAGTTCGAGTTGATCGTCGAGAGTGCGCACCGCATGGCCAAGCGAAATGCCGGCGTCCCAGATCGGGTACCAGATCGCGGCGGCGATCTCTTCGACCGCACCCGGATCCGATTCATGTACCAACAGCACATCGAGGTCGCTGAATGGTGCCAGTTCACCCCGGCCATACCCACCGATAGCCACCAGCGCACAGGCGGGAGCGCCCGGGTGCGCAGCGACCGCATCGCGGTGCAACGCCGCCAACCAGTCATCGGTGGCAGCCGCCAAGCGATGGCAGAACGTTCGGCCCTGCTCATCAGCGCCGCCGATCACCTGTTGGCGCACGTTGAGCAGGTCGGCTGTGGAGGTCACCACCGCATCGGACACACCGCGATGCTACGCAGCACAGCGCCCAGGCGCGAACGCGTCACCGTTGACCTTCGGCGCGGCGACGATGCAACACCACCGCAGCCTTCCACGCTCCCCACATCAGCCCGGGTTCACGTAGATCGGCATCGATGTCGTCCCAACCCGCAGGGGCGAGGCCGTACCGGTCGTCGGGAGCGTGCCGAATAGCGAACTCATCACGCGCCACGGCACGGGCACCGAGATCGTCGAGTACCTGCGTTGGCCAGATGACGGCGGACCGCAGAATTGCCAATGGGTTCGTCGACTGGGCATCTACATCGGTATCGAGCAGGTCGACGAGTTCGGCGAGCACCACCGGAGCCGCTGCGTGCACCATGTCGGTGACAAGTCGATCGGCTCTATCGAGGTCGATGCCTTGCCCGCTCGCTGTTGATGTCACACACCGCGCCAGCCACTGCGGCACACACTTGGTGAGGGCTGCCACCAGATCGGCGACCTGTTCTGGTCGCCCAGAAGTGGCGTCATGGGTCTGGTTCGGCACATTGGCGTTCTATCGTGGCGTGATGCCCGCGTCGCATCGAGCCGTGACCCGGCGTCGTCTGGCGCTGTGCGCACTCGGCGCTCTTGCCATCTCGGCGTGCTCAGATGCGTCGCAGACCGGGCCCGACGTCACCCTCGCCGTTGCCACATCGACAACTGCGGCTCCCCGCACGGCGGATGGGACCCTGCGGATTGCCACGGTGATGCCGATGACCGGTAGCGGCGCCCGACTCGGTGTTCCCCTCGCCGCGGCGGTGGAGTCGGCCATCGAGGAGATCAACCTGGGCGGTGGCGTTCTTGGACGCACCGTTGATCTGGTGCAGTTCGACGAGGTGACCACCACCGACCTCACGCAGGTGCGCGATGCCGACGTGGATGCGGTCATCGGGCCCGCATCATCACTCATCGCCTTATCGACGCTCAGCGAATTGGTGTCGACGCCGATATTGGCGTGCTCGCCAACAGCAACGGCCATTACGCTCGACGACGCACCCGACCAGAACCTGATGTTCCGTACGGTGGGCTCCGACAGCACACAGATGTCGGCACTGGCGCGCACCGCATCGCGCACCGGCAATGTGCAGGCCGTGGTTACCCACCTCGACGACCCGTATGGCCGCGATCTCGCTGACGAGTTCTCGGTTCAATTGGTGCGTCGTGGCACGGTGACCGTGGTCGACAGAGTCGATTTCGCCGCCGATGACCCGGACCTGTCCGATGAGGCCGCGCGAATTCTCGCCGAGAATCCCGGAGTGGTGGCGGTGCTCGCCGATGGTGACGACGGCGGTCGCATGATCGCTGCGCTCGATGCCGCGATCGGATCGGCCGAAGAGGTGCCGACGATTGTGGTGAACGATGGGTTGCGCACCGCCACCGAGGTGATGGCCCAACTGCAACCCACCACACGAGACGCCATCATCGGTGTCGCGGCGCGGTCGATCGTTCCGGGCATTGATCAGCCCGAAGGTCATTTCGCCACCAACGCTCACGACTGCGCGATGCTGATCGCGCTGTCGGCCGTGCAGGCCGGTACCGACGACCCCCGCGCGATCGCGGCCCGCCTCCCGTCGGTGTCAACCGGTGGACGTGTGTGCACCCAATTCACCGAGTGCCGCGATGCCATCGCAGCCGGACTGCAAATCGACTACAACGGCCTGTCGGGAAATGTGGAACTGTCGGCAACCACTGGCGATCTCCAACGTGCGTGGTTCGTCGAATTCACGTTCGGCGACGACGGGCGAGAAGTCGTCGTTGCGCCGACGGGGGTGGAGATCAGTTAAGGGCGTCAGCCAGCGCGTCGCCGATAGGTGCGAGGTAGCCGATGTAGAAGTCGCCGAACTCGCCGTAGAGCGCCGAACCACGATCGAAGCGCATCGTGTACACCACGTCCTTGATCGTCTCGAGGTTCACAGCGAACAAGGTCACACCCCATTCGTGTGAATCGAGACCGGTGGAGGCGGTGACGAGCTGCACGATCCGACCCGCGAAGTTTCGGCCACTGCGACCATGCTCCATCATCATCTCGGTGCGTTCGTCGAATGGGGTCGCGTACCAGTTGGCGTGAGCCTCGCGTGCCTTCGACATCGGGTAGAAGCAAAATGCAGGCTTTCCTGCAGGAGGCAGTTGCGGATAGAGCCGATCTGCGAGGGCCTCAGCCGGTAGACCCTTGGCGTACTCGCTCACCTCGGTGATGCTGAGATAACTGGTGGTGGGGCACACCCCTGCCGCACGCAGTGCCGACTGCAGACGACGCAACACCGTGAGATCGGCACAGATGGCCATCACGCCGAGGTCGCACCGATGACCGAGCATCGACGCCGTCACCACCTGACACCCGTCTGCTGTGGCACGTTCCACAGCGGTGGAGGCCGCTGCGACGTCCACATCGGGCCCAACGTGGCAGAACAGGTGAAGGACGCAGACTCCGGTCTCCATGCGCATACCTCCACGCTAGCGATGGCATACGCCGAGCACTCCGTGGCTGGTGACGGTTCACCGTGGGCGGCTACGCACCGATCTGTTCAGCGACCGCATGGGCGAAACGTTGTGCCGACCTCGGATCGATGTGGCAGAACAACGACGGCTCCACCGCTTCGACCTCTGAGACGAGTGGGCCATGGGGCCCGGGTAATAGATCCACGCGCAGGTACAGCGCGCTCGGGTACCTCGCCGCAACGTTCTCTGCAAGAGCGAGTTCCTCTTCGCGAGCGGCCCGCGATGTGATCTCCTCGGCCGCATACAAATCGTCAGCCCACTCGGTGTGCCCACCGAGCAGTGCCGCTTTGTTGAACGCGTGGCTGAACTGCCCACCGATGAAGACCAACCCCACTTCGCCGGCGGTATCGACCGCGGAGAGATACGGCTGCACGACCACAGCGCTGGTCGCGACCAGTGACCGGGCATGTGCGCGTGCGGTCGTCACATCGTCGACGATCCTGCGCGCGCCGTTCGCACCCGCACCCACTGCTGGCTTCACGACGATGTCGCCACCAAGATCAGCAGCATCGATTGCGGCCACCGTGTCGAGCACCACGGTGGGTACGACATCCACACCATCGGCTGCAAGGCCAACCAAGTACCGCTTGTCGACATTGGCGCGGATCATGGCCGGCGGGTTCGCGAGCACCGTGGCGGATGCCACCATGTCGACCCAGGCCAAGAACTCGTCGAGCCGACGGTGGTAGTCCCATGTGGAGCGAACCACGGCGAGGTCATAACCCGCCCAATCCACATCGGGGTCGTCCCATGCCACCACCTGATGGGTCACACCAGCATCATCGAGAGCTGCGGTGAGCAGCGGAAGGTCGGTGTCGAGGTGTGCAGCGGCGGTGGCAGTGACGAGAGCGATCACCGCGGAAAGGCTATGGCGCTCATCACGACGACGGGCCCGCCCACACGTGGTGGACGGGCCCGCAAGTCATGTGCTGCGCGTGACCGCGCGGCGTCGATGGATCAGAAGTCCATGTCGCCGCCGGGCATCCCCGGGGCGTCATCAGCTGGCTTATCGGCAACGATCGCCTCGGTGGTGAGGAACAATGCTGCGATCGATGCCGCATTCTGCAACGCGGAGCGCGTCACCTTTGCTGCGTCGATCACACCGAGAGCAACGAGGTCTTCGTATTCGCCGGTGGCCGCGTTCAGGCCCTCCGCTCCGCTGAGGGCACGCACCCGGTCGATGACCACGCCACCTTCGAGTCCGGCGTTCTCGGCGATCTGGCGCAGCGGGCCCACCAGCGAGTGAGCGACGATGCGCGCACCGGTGGCCTCGTCGCCGGACAGTTGCGCGGCGCACGCTTCAACTGCGTCGACCGAGCGGACTAGGGCAACACCGCCACCGGGCACCACGCCCTCTTCGATTGCGGCCTTGGTGGTGGACACCGCGTCTTCGATGCGGTGCTTCTTCTCCTTCAACTCGACCTCGGTGGCGGCACCCACGCGGAGAACCGCAACACCACCGGTGAGCTTGGCGAGACGCTCCTGGAGCTTCTCGCGGTCGTAATCGGAGTCGGTGTTGTCGATCTCGGTCTTGATCTGCGAGATCCGACCCTTGATCGCATCGGCATCACCGGCGCCTTCCACGATGGTGGTCTCGTCCTTGGTGATGATGACGCGCTTGGCGGTGCCGAGCAGATCGAGGGTGGTGTTCTCGAGCTTGAGGCCAACCTCTTCGCTGATGACCTGGCCTCCGGTGAGGATGGCCATGTCTTGCAGCATCGCCTTGCGGCGATCACCGAAACCAGGTGCCTTCACCGCGACCGACTTAAACGTGCCGCGAATCTTGTTCACCACGAGGGTGGCCAAGGCCTCACCTTCGATGTCTTCGGCGATGATCAACAGTGGCTTGCCCGACTGCATCACCGACTCGAGTACGGGGACCAGGTCACGCACGGTCGAAATCTTCGAAGAGACCAACAACACGTAGGGGTCGTCGAGCACGGCCTCCATGCGATCGGTGTCGGTCACGAAATACGGCGAGATGTAGCCCTTGTCGAAACGCATGCCCTCGACGAGATCCATCTCCATGCCAAAGGTCTGGCTTTCCTCAACCGTGATCACACCGTCTTTGCCGACCTTGTCGATCGCGTCGGAGATCATCTGACCGATCTCGGTGTCGGCAGCCGAGATGGCGGCCACCTGCGCGATTTGTTCCTTCGAATCGACTTCCTTGGCAAGACCGCGGATCGAATCGACGGCGGCGACGACGGCCGCTTCGATACCGCGCTTCACGCTCATCGGGTTCGCGCCGGCGGTCACGTTGCGGATGCCCTCGCGCACCATGTTCCAGGCGAGCACCGTGGCGGTGGTGGTGCCGTCACCAGCAACATCATCGGTCTTTTTGGCGACCTCTTTCACCAGTTCGGCACCGATGCGCTCATAGGGATCTTCGAGTTCGATCTCCTTGGCGATCGACACACCGTCGTTGGTGATCGTGGGGGCGCCCCACTTCTTGTCGAGTACGACATTGCGGCCCTTCGGGCCAAGGGTGACACGTACCGCATCGGCGAGCTTGTTCATTCCCGCCTCGAGACCACGACGGGCCTCGGAATCAAATGCGATCATCTTCGACATCTGCAGTCCTCCGTTGGACGAAAGTCGTGTAGGGGTTTTGGCACTCGGCAATGCCGAGTGCTAGCACTCTACACCGGAGACTGCCAGACGCCACGTCGAGCCCCGACGGGCTCGGATCACCCGCCGGCGACCGCAGGAATGATGCTGACGGTGATGCCGTCGGCCACATCGGTGGCCAACCCGTCGAGGTACCGCACGTCATCGTCGTCAACGAAGATGTTCACGAACTTGCGCAGGTCACCTGATTCGTCCAGAAGGCGATCGGCAAAACCGGCGTGCGCCGACTCCAGTTGTGCGATCACGTCCGACAACGACCCGGGAGCCACCTCAACTGTCTTGGCTCCGCCTGACATTGGACGCAAGGTGGTGGGGATTCGCACGGTCACAGCCATAGGTCGAAATCTAACCGGACAGGTCGGCTTTTACCCACCCTGCGCCACAGGCACTCCCACGACGACCGTCGCGCCCATGCAACGCCAGTACTAGGTTCGACCCGTGCGCATCGTGGCCGCCGTCGACAAGTTCCGAGGGACTGCGGATGCTGCTGCCGTCGCCGCCGCCATCGGCCACGCCGCATGGGAACGCGACCTCGATTGTGATGAGGTCGTGCTGTCAGACGGCGGCGAAGGAATGCTCAATGTGTTCGGCGGCGCCAACCGCACCAGCATCGTCACCGGCCCCGACGGGCGACGCATCGAGGCTGGATGGCGTCTCGACCGACGCACGGCCGTCATCGAAATGGCCCGAGCGGCCGGCCTCACCCTCGCGGGAGGAATTGACCACAACGACCCGATGGTGGCCACCACGGCCGGGGTCGGGGAACTGGTCGCTGCCGCCGTCGGCGCTGGAGCCCGACGGGTCATCATCGGGCTCGGCGGCTCCGCAACCACCGACGGCGGACATGGCGCCATCGAGGCTCTGGGCGGCACCGCGCGCCTGCACGGTGTCGAATTGCTGATCGCCTGCGATGTCACCACGCCGTTCCGTGATGCGGCCGCCGTCTTCGGCCCCCAGAAAGGCGCGAGCCCGGCGCAGGTACGCATGCTCACCGCCCGGCTCGATGCTCTCGCAGCGGACTATCGCGATCGCTTCGGGGTGGACGTCACCGCTCTGCCCGGTGCCGGTGCAGCCGGTGGGCTTGCCGGTGGGCTCGCCGCCATCGGTGGGCGCATCGTGCCTGGATTCGACCTGGTCGCCGACGAGGTCAACCTTGCCGGTCGGATCGATGACAGCATCGCCGTGATCACCGGCGAGGGACACCTCGATGCGCCATCGTTCAACGGAAAGGTCGTGGGCGGGGTCGCGGCATTGGCTGCAGACGCCGGCATCCCGGTCGGTGTTGTCTGCGGAGTAGCCGACGACGATGTCGCCGAGCGACTACCGATGCGCTCACTCGTCGCAGATCACGGCCACGACGCCGCAGTGGAACGCACCCTGTGGTGCATTGAACGCTCCGCCGGGAGCCTGATCGACGAGTTGCTCGCCAGGTAGGGCCGTCGTCAGCCAGCAACCGTGGTCGCGGTGGCACCAGCTGGCACCGTGGCCACCGTGGTGGGCACGAGTTCAGCGAGGGAGCGGCCGGCTTTGTCGAGCCCGAGGAGAACCAACACGCCGGCACCATCCATGGAACCGGTTTGTGTCGGTGCGGGCGTAGCCACCGGAGCGATGGATGTGACACCACCCAAACTCGCCGCGACCGACTCCGCAACCGCCTGGGCACTCGGAATGCCCGGGTCGTAGTACACCACAGTCTCATCGAGACGACCGATCGACGCCGACGCGTTCGTGGCGGCGCCCATGTTGTACCCAGCGGACGCCAACTGATCGGTCATCGATCCCGCCGACCCGTTGACCGAGTTGGCATTCGCAACGATCACTGAGGCACCCTCGGTCACAAGGGCTGGCTCGGTTGTGGTGGGAGCAGCCGCGACCGTCGTGGTGACCTCGCCAACCGGTTCCTCCGCCACCGTGGTCGTCGCTGCCACATCGACCGACTCGGTGGGCGATCCCACCACATCGTCACCCGAACCAGAAATCGACCGGAGCACGACGAAGCCGATCACCACAGCCACCACGGACAGCACGATGGCGAGTCCACCAGCGATCTGTCCCGGCTCATTACGCGGAACTCGCCGCGGCACACCACCACTTGGGTCACTCATGATCCTGCTCCTGCATCGGTATCGGTACGTTCACGACGACGACGACTCCGCTGCCGCTGCAAACGACGTACGAGTAACGGATCGATATCGGCCGTGCCTTGGGCATCGAGCAATTCGTGGAGTTCGGTGCGGTACTCGTCCACCGAGCACTGGAATCGTGCTCGAATGGCGAGATCCCGCGGCTCGTCAAGCGTCCACCAAGAACGCTCAAAGTCGAGGATCGCACGTTGGCGGTCGGTGATCACCCGCACACCTTTACCGGTTTCCGGTAGCCGATACAAGCACCACCGCTGTCATGGCGGGTCACAGCTCGCCTAAAATCCTCCCGATGCACGACCGGCCCTTCATCATCGGCGTCGCCGGGGGCACGTGTTCGGGCAAGACGACGATCGCTCAACGACTGGCCGACATCGTTGGAGCGGACCATCTCGGCCTGATCCGACTCGATGCCTATTACCTGCGTCGCACCGGCCAACCCATGGAGGAACGGGCCGCGGTCAACTATGACCACCCCGATGCATTCGACTGGGATCTCCTCGGCACCCACCTCGACGAATTGCTCGCCGGACGCCCCGCGCCCGTGCCGGTGTACAACTACGCCATCCACGACCGCACCGACGACATCGACTGGGTGCGGCCCTGTCCGGTCATCGTCATCGAAGGCATCCTGGTGCTGTGGGCGAGCGAACTGCGCGAACGATTCGACCTTCAGATCTTTGTTGACACTCCCGCCGATCTGCGCCTCATCCGCCGACTGCGGCGCGACGTCGTCGAACGTGGCCGCACGCCCGACAGCGTGATGAACCAGTACATGGCGACCGTTCGGCCCTCGCATGAAGACTTCATCGAACCCAGCCGAGTTCATGCCGATGTGATCATTCCCGAAGGTGGCCTGAATCGCCCTGCCATCGACGTGCTGCTCGCTCGGGTGCGCGAACTGGCCGGTGTGGCAGCACCGACCAACCACGACCAGTCTCAGCCGCCAACCGAGACGGTTGGATCCTGATCAGCGAAATCGTCGCCGAGCGTCAACAGCACCGTCGCCGGACCAAGATCTGACGACGCCACCGGCGGCACCGTCGGCAGTTCGAGCAACTCGACCGCTCCGCCGAGGAGACGCACCAGCGACTCGGCGACCGCAAGCGCGGCCTCGTCACCCGCGGCGAAATACACCTTCGTCGCCCCGAGCTTCCCTTCGGTGGAATTCGTCGGCGTCCCCATCTCGAAACCAGCGCCTGCCAAAATCTCCGACATCCGTCCTGCCGAGCCGTTCACACTGCTGGCGTTGGCGACGACCACCGTGGCTCCATCGGTGACCGTGGTCGGCACCGTGGTGGTTGTGGTGGGTGCTGCGGTCGTGGCAGGCGCCGCTGTCGTTGCCGGTACCGGCACCGTCGTGGTCGGCGCAACCGTGGTGGTCGCGGCTGCCTCGTCGTCGCCACCACCGCAGGCAGCGAGGACGAACGGCACCACAGCAAGAACGGACAGAAATGGACGCCGTGTGATCGCCATGGGCGCATCGTAGTACGTGTTAACCGTGCATGTTTCTCGCGCGAAACCCCTGCACCACCATCATCGCGGGTAAGAACATCCGCGCCGATCAGAGCCGGGTGCGGGAATCGAACCCGCGACCACATGATTACAAGTCAAGTGCTCTACCAACTGAGCTAACCCGGCGCATTGAGCAGGCTACCGACCCCGCTGCGTAGCCCCCACGACGACCCGTCGACGACAACCGGCACCGCTCGAGCGACAACTAGTGTGTTGCTGTGGACGTCGACCAACTGCTTCGCCGACACCTCGCAACCGTGCCCGACGTGCTCACCCAGGTGGATGCCGCCCACCGAGGCGCACGCGACACCGTTGATGCCGACCTCCTCACCCAGTGTGAACGACGCATCTGCGAACTGCTCGGTGTGGCCTCAGCGCCTGCCGATGCCGGAGATTCCGCAGCCATTACGGCATGCCTCGCGTTCGTCGACGGCTACATGCTCGATGTTGCAGGACTCGACGATGACACCGTCACCGCGGTGCAAGATCACCTCGGGGATCAGGGCCTGGCGGACTTCGTCGCTGCATTGCTCGTCGTCGAGCAGCGCTATCGCATGGCGTTGGCCATCCAGCAGGTCCTCGAGGTCGCATCGTGACGGACAAGTCACGCCGCATCGCATCGGGGGTGCACCCCCACCCCGACATTCTCGGACCTCTGAGCGAATGGCAGGCCGCCGTGGTGCGTCTGCAACATCTCGATCCGGTCACGACGGAACTGGTGCGGATGCGATGCGCCGTCTACCACGACTGCCACACTTGACTGAGTGTTCGCTTGGCGGTCGCTGAGCAGCAGGGTCTCGATGAACCAACCATCGACAAGGTGCGTCGGTACGAATCAAGTGATCTCGCCGAGCACCACCGCGTCGCGCTGCGATTCGCCGATGCGATCATGACCCAACCTCGACTCATCGACGACGGGCTACGGGCTGATCTGCACCGCTATTTCACCGTGGAGCAGATCGTCGAACTCACCGTTGACGTGATGAAGTGGAACTACCAGAAGATCCCGGTCGCGCTCGGCACTGATGTGGAGGTGCGACCCGGCGAACTCACTCCCCTGGTGTTCGACGATGACGGGCACTGGGTCCGTCCCGGGTGAATCGCTGATACTTCCGTGCCTGCAGCCTCGGCCGCGTGCTGACCTAATCTGCGTCCATGGGGGCACCAACGACTGTCGAACAAGCACGGAACATGATCACCCCAGACGTACGCGAGACGTATGCACGAGATGGAGTGGTCATCCTCCGCGAGGCTCTTCACCCGGAATGGCTCCTCCTTCTTCAGTTGGGACTCGACCGCGTCATGGGCGATGCCGGCCAGCGGAAGCATCTGTTCTACGACGGCACCGACCGCGAGTTCATTGAATTGGTTCGCAACACTGACATCTGCCCCGAGTTGCAACGCTTCATGTTCGACTCCCCGATCGCCGACATGATGGCCGTGCTACTCAATTCTCCTGACATCTGGCTGTACTCGGACGAGTGGTTTGTGAAGGGTCCGAACGGAGGGCGCACTCCGTGGCATCAGGACATGCCGTACTGGCCGATGGAAGGGTCCATGGTGGCGTCAGCCTGGATCAGTCTGGATCCCCTCCCAGCTGAGGAATGTCTGGAGTACGTCCGGGGAACGCATCGCGGAGCCCGCTACGACGGATTCGATCCTCGTCGGGTGAATGAGGACCCGACGCTGCCGTACTTCGGGTCGGAATATCCCCCGCTTCCCGACATCGAGGCTGACCGGTCCGCGTGGGACATCGTCTCGTGGGACATCGCACCAGGCGACGTGATCTTCGCCCACCCAGCGACACTTCACGGCGGTGGGCCCACAGGGCCTCAGAGCACCCGACGCGCTATCACCGTTCGGATGTACGGCGACGACATCGTGTACGCACCACGACCGCCTGGTAAACCAACGGTGCCGCTCACACCCGGCCTCTCGCTGAATCTCCAACACGGTGACCCACTGAGGAGCCCGTGGTACCCGCGGTTGAGACCTGTCCCCCCATGGCAGCAGGCACACTAAGACCGTGGAGTAGCAGCCCCTAGAACTCAGACCATTCGACGAGACGTGCATTCACCACGATGCGCCAGTCCAAGCTCGTCGGGCTGAAGTCACGTTTCGAACAGGCGATCAGCGACACCGTCGCCGATCCGTCGCGACGCACCGCATCCAAGATGTCGTTGCGTTCATCACTGGTGAGATGCCGCTGCACCACCTCGTAGACGAACAGACGTCGGTCGTCGGTCACAATCTCCACCGTGTCACCAGCGACCAAACGGTCGATGTAACGGAACACTCCGCCGGCGTCGGTGCGGTGGGCGAACAAGGCCACGTTCGCCGTCTGGCCCATGTCGCCCGTTCCAGTCCAATGCCACGTATCGCCGGCATCGGTGACCGCGACCGAGTCACCGTCGTACACCTGTGACACAACGCCGAGGCGCGGGATCCGCAGCGTCCACGGTGGACCTGCTGTTTGCGGTGCCGGATTCGACGGCGCCGAGGTCGCCGCCACACCAGGAGTGCCAGTGAAATATCCGGCGTAGTCGACTAACACATGTGCACCTTCAGAGGCATACACCGCAACACCGTGGTCGGCGGTGATCCGGCTGATGACCTGGTTCGCGACGGTTTCACCGGACGAGGTGTGGTTCACCGACGATGACGCCGGTACCGCGCCTCGTGACCAACGAAACGTTCGCGCGGGCAACACCGACAAGAAACCCCACCCAAGAGCATCCACCGCGGTCACGTTCATCACCGCGGCAGCCCCATTGGAAGTGGGCACTGCGGTCTCGAGCATGTGGTGGCGCCACAGGCGACCAACCGGGGTGCGGGTATCCACAATGCGCACGGGGTCAGCGGGCACGAACAAACCGTCGGTGGACTCCGGCGATGACGGTCCGGTGAGGTACCCGATGACGTCGACGATCACGTGGCCACCCCCGTAGGAGAACACGTCGAAGGCAGCCACCCCGTCCACATTCGCAATCTCTGCAACCGCCAGCGCTGCGCGGGTCTGGCCATCAGCATCCACGTTGAGGTTGGACGTGTCAGGACGCACAGAGTCTGCAGGGTGACAGGTCAGGAACCCCCACCCAAGAGTTCCGGTGGTGGTGAGGTTCACCACCACCGCGGCGGCATCAGCAGGAACGCTGGTGCCTAACGACACCCGCGTGGTGCCCCCTGGAGCAACCACTGCGGTACCGCGGGTGTCATGCACCCGTCGCGGCACATCAAGCGACACCATTCGACCGGCCGCCACCGCGGCATCGGTGGGCACGAACGACCCGGCGACATCGATCATCAGATCAGCATCGTCATGGGTCACCACATCGACCGCACCGTCGTCCCCGAGACGAACGAAGGCCAGATTCGCCATGATCTGGCCGGGGTGGTCCAAATTGACATTCGACACCTGTGGGGTATCGAGGCCACTGGGGAAGACCGACACGAAGTTGCCGCCTGCGCGCGCCGCTGCCGTCACCACAAGGGCAGCCGCAGTGGCGTCAGCGGGCACTCTCCCGCGGCCTGCCACCTGCACCCGGATGGCCCGCGGGCGTCGCGGGGAGGACGGTGCCGTGTCGAGATCGCTGTACAGGTTCGTGCCCCCCGTTGGTCGGCGGGTGTCGGCGAGGCGTACCTGCGACCCCAACGCAACAAAGCGAGTGGCCCCGGCCGGAACCGATCCCGCAGCCGCCAGTTGAGATGACCCCCACGGGGCCGCCGCAACCGCCGGAATCATCACTGCGGCGGTGGCTGCGGCAGCTCCCAGAAGGAATCGGCGACGATCAACACCGAGGTCGACAACTTGGTCTGACGGGCCTAGGTCAGCATCGTGATCATCACGGGGGGTGAGTAACACGGCGCGATCCTAGGAGATCACCCTGCGTACACCCCACTACCCAACCGGGCGTTCACCCATTGTTCAGGCGATGGCGATGCACTTCGTAGGTGGCCAATGCAGCGGCTGCTGACACGTTCAGCGACGACACCCGACCACGCATCGGAATCGATACCACCATGTCGCAGCGCTCGGCCACCAAACGTGACAGCCCGGCACCCTCGGCACCCAACACCAGACACACCGCATCGTCGGCGAGGCGGTCAAGGTCGAACAGGGTGTGATCGGATGCGTCATCGAGGCCCACCACCCAGATGCCTTGTTCGCGCATCCGTGACAACGCGGCCGGCAAACCCGGCACCACGGCGATGGGCAGATACTCCACCGCACCAGCGGCTGCTTTGGCCACCGTGGGGGTGACGTGCACGGCGCGATGCCGGGGCACGATCACGCCGTCAACGCCGGCGCCCTCGCAACTGCGCAGGATCGCACCGAAGTTGCCGGGATCGGTGACCTGGTCGACCGCAACGAGGAACGGCACATGTCCCGGCCGGCGTCGAAGCAGATGACCGAGTTCCGCCTCGGGTAGCTCGCCGGCTCGTGCGAGCACCCCCTGAGGCGCTTCAGAACGGGCCGCCGTGTCGAGACGTTTCCGCGCCACATACTCAATCGGCACGCGGTTCGCGCGGGCGAGGGCCACGATGTCGGCAACGGCATCATCACCTTCGAGATCCGTGACGATCCAGATCTCATGCACTTTGCGTCGCTGCGCGAGCAGCAGTTCCCGCACCGCTTGGCGGCCCTCAACCTGTGTGCCGCCTAGGGAGCGCCGCCGCTGCGGGCGGTCCTCTCCGTCGCGGCGCACACCTCCGGTGCGACCTGCGCCACGGCTCCGTGGCGGACCGGGTCGCGATCGGCCCTGGCCGTTGCGACCGCCACCACGGCGAGGTCCAGATGGGCCACGTCGAGCGTTCATCGCACGATCACCGCCGATGCGATACACGCAATGCCCTCCACCCGGCCGATGGCACCCAATCCCTCCGCGCGCCGCCCGGTCACCGTGACCGGACCACCAGCTGCCGCGGACAGGTTCACCGCCATCGTCGCTCGATGCGGGGCAAGACGCGGGCGTTCGCAGATCACTGCTGCGCTCACATTCGATACCCGCCAACCAGCTGCACGCACGCGCGACGACACCTCAGTCAGCAAGCCAATGGAGTCGGCGTCGGCCCACTGTGGATCATCATCGGGGAACAGGGCGCCGAGGTCACCAAGGTCGGCTGCGGCGAGCAGCGCATCGGCCACCGCATGGGCCGGCACATCAGCATCGGAATGCCCGGCCAGAGGTCGTTCACCGTCGAAGACCACTCCGCCCAGCACCAGTCGACGACTCTCGTCGTCGCAGAACCGATGGACATCGAAACCCTGTCCCACACGCACATCCGTGATCGCTGTCACCGCATACCTCCGTCGGTAACGATGCCACGGGCCCACGCCAGATCCTCCGGGGTGGTGATCTTGCGGTACAACGGGTCGCCCGCGACGACCACGACCCGACCACCAGTCGCTTCGACCATCGATGCATCATCGGTGGCCTCACCGTGGGCATCGGTGTCGTGCACACGACGCAGAACCGCGGCGTCGAATGCCTGGGGTGTCTGCACCGCCACCAATGACGAGCGTGCCGGGGTCGACACCACATCACGCACGCCATCGATCACGTCGGCCACCACCTTCACCGTGTCGGTCACGGCGACCCCCGGTACCGCACCGTCGGCTCCACCACGCACCGCTGCAATAACCGCTGCGAACACCGCTGTGTCAGCAAAGGGCCGGGCGGCATCGTGCACACACACCACGGCGGCGTCATCGGGCACGGCCGCGAGTCCCGCTCGCACGCTGGCCGCACGAGTTGCACCACCGGGGATGGCCTGCTCGCAGTCGGCATCCTCGGGCCGCACTACGACCACCACACCATCGCTCGCCGCAGTTGCCGCGGCTACCGCATGGTCGATGACACGCATCTCGCCCAGCGATTCGTACTGTTTCGGGCCGCCGAACCGGGTTCCGGCGCCCGCACCGACCACGATCGTCCAGACCGCGCCGCTACCTGCCACGGCGCCCGAGGGTAGTACCGTCGGGCATGAAATGAGTTCCAACGCGCCATCCACCTCTGATATCACCGACGTCTTGGCGGAGATTGATTTCTTCGCCGATGCCACCACCGCCGATCTGCGGGCTCTCGCGGCCGCCGCGACGCGCCACGACATGGTGCGCAACGACGTCCTCTTCGATGAGGGCGACGAGCCCGATGCTCTCTACGTGGTGCTGAGCGGCCGCATCGCCATCGTGAAGCACTCCGAGAGCGACGACCGCGAGAGCGTCATTGCGCTCATGGAACCTGGTGACCTCTTTGGGGAGCTGGGCATGCTGGATGACCAGCCCCGATCGGCCACCGGCCGCGCCCTCGAGGCGTCGACGGTGATGACGATTCCGTTCACGCCGGTGCGCGAGTTGTTCGCGGCCCGCCCCGAACTGGTGTGGAACGCTGCGCGCCTACTTGCACGTCGCCTCCGCACGATGGACGGTGTGCTGGCCGACTCGGTGTTCCTGGACGTCACCGGTCGCACCGCCAAGCGGCTCATCGAGATGTCCGAAGGAGCCGATGAGTTCGCCCTGCCGGTCACCCAAGAGGAACTCGCTGGCATGGTCGGCGCCTCGCGCGAACGGGTCAACAAAGCGATTTCCAGTTTCGTGCGCCTCGGGTGGTTGGAACAGCACGACCGCCGTTATCGCATCGTGCAGCGCGACCGCCTCGAACAGCGCGCCCGCTGAGGCTCAGCCCAACAAGTGTCGCCGGGCACGTTCGAAGGCGTCGGCGGCGTCATTGGCGCGGTGCGCCGGACGGCTTGCGTCATGGGCAAACCCGTGTTCGGCCTCCGGGTAGATCACCACTTCGGCACCGGTCGCTGACAGCTCTGCGACCGCATCGGGCGGGGTGTAGGTGTCGCGTTCACCGATGATCGCGAGCAGGGAGGACGGTGCGGTCCCCACATGCGACAGCGGATCGCTCTGGCCTGGGCCATGCCAGGCATCGGGCAGGTGAATCATGCCGTAGAAACTGGCAATGCGATCGAAACGCCCACTGCTCACCGCTTTGAAGCAGTGCATTCCACCGAGGCAGAACCCCATGAGGCCGACATTAGGGACTCCGGCGAGATCTGCCGCGGCCACCAAGTCACCGATCACGCGCGCATCGTCGAGGCGAGCCACCTCAGCGAAGCGAGGCTCGATATCGGGTCCAAGATCAACCCCTGGGAAGGGCTCCACAGCCACCACGGTGACTCCCCATCGTTCGGCCAGATCAGCCACCATGTCGTCGTACAGGGGTCGCAAACTGAAGATGTCGGGAGCGATCACGATTGCCTGATCGCCATCGGCCCGAACGATCTCGATCGGGGTGCCATTGTCAAGGGTTGCACGCATACCGTCGACACTAGACTCGCGCGATGGGCAGGCCCGCGCCTCAGGCGTCGCGGCGGTTCTCGAGCACCATCCCCACGCCAACCAGCACGGCTGCCACCGCCGCGAAGTACAGCGGGCCCCATGGGCGACCAAGACTGTCGCCTCCGCCGTCGTCAACGACAGCGGTGATTGCCGCCTGATATGGCATCCAGCGCTGTGCCTCGTCAACGCCTGCCAGGGTGAATGCCAACGACACGAGGTTCTCGATCAGTAGCGGCCACAACAATGTCACCACCACGGTGGCTGGCGAGTTGCGAATGATGAGACCGAGACCCAGCGCGAACCACGACACCACCACCGACAACGCGATGAGCGCAGCGAATGTGGCCCAGATGTCGCGCACCTGATCCAGCGACGCTGACGATCCACGCGACGACAACACCGCAGTTGAGACCCACCATGCAACCCAGAAGGTGACAGCGACCACAGCAGCCGTCACCAGTGACCCAATCGCAGCCTTTGCGGCCACCACGCGCCAACGCGATGGCACCGCGGCATAGGTCACCCGAATGGTGCCGTGGGCGTATTCAGCGGTCAGGTTGATGGCCCACAGACATGCCAACAGCAGCAGCGACACCACCGATGTACCCGAGATGAGGTCGATGACCTCGTTACCGAAGACAACTCGCGGCTCGGGAGTGAATACCGCCACGAGCACCGCGACCAGCACTGGAAACGCGAACGCCACACCGACGAGAACGCGATGTACGCGAATGGTGTGGACCTTGATCCACTCTGCTGCCAGCACAGCGCCCGTCACGATCCGCTCCGGAATTCAGCGGCCTCACCGGTGACGGACAAGAACGCGTCCTCAAGGCTGTCAGTCACCTCGGTGAGCTCATGAAGCACGGCTCCGAATTCGGCAGCGATTTCACCCACATCAACAATCGCCAGCCCGGTAATCACCGCCGCATCGCTGAACGCGAGATCACCAACGATGTCGGCATCTGCGCCCCGAGCACGCACCTGGCGAACGATCTCGCCGATATGAGGGCTGCGCACCCGCACCCGTGTGGTGGTGTGCCGCCGAATGAACTCACCGACCGGACACTCATCAATGAGTCGGCCACGACCGATCACGACCAGATCATCAGCCATCAGCGAGATCTCACCGAGTTGATGAGAGCTGACCAGAACGGTCCGGCCGTGTGATGCCAGATGACGCAACATGTCGCGAATCCACCTGATGCCTTCTGGGTCGAGACCGTTCGCCGGTTCATCGAGGATGACCACCGCAGGGTCGCCAAGCAGGGCCGCGGCAAGGCCGAGTCGTTGACGCATGCCGAGCGAGTAGCGGCGCACGCGCGACCGCCCCACCGACACGAGACCGACCATCTCGAGCACGTCGTCGACCCGACTGCGCGCCACTCCTCCGGCCACCGCCACCGTGCGTAGATGGTCTACTGCGCGGCGCGCCGGATGCACGTATCCCGCATCGAGTAAGACCCCGACATGGGTTATTGGTTGCGACAGATCGTGATAGGGCGACCCGTCGAAGGTGACCTGGCCTGCGTCGGCGCGATCAAGGCCGATCATGCACCGCATGGTGGTCGACTTCCCCGACCCGTTCGGCCCGAGAAATCCGGTGACGCGCCCGGGAGCAGCACTGAACGACAGATTGTCCACCGCGACTGAGCGGCCAAACCTCTTCGTCAGGCCATCAACACGGATCACGTCGCGACGTTAGCCCGCTGCCGCAACAGCAGCAGCGGCACGTGCGGCACGTTCGGCCACGTCGTCAAGCACCGCATCATCATGACCAAGCCCGACGAATAAGGCCTCGTAGGCACCAGGGGCCATCGCCACACCCTCGGCGAGCATCGCATGGAAGAACTTTGCATACATTGCCTCGTCGGTGGTGCGCGCCGAGTCGAAATCAATCGGTGAGGGGCCAGAGCCGCAGAACACCCCGACCAGTGTCCCGACACGAGGGAATGACATGTTGAGCCCGGCGGTGGCGCACGCATCCGCAAGAAGGTCGGCCAACCGAGCCGCACGCCGTTCGAGTTCGCTGTACACCACGTCATCGAGAAGATTCAGCACTGCAAGACCTGCCGCGGTCGCCAACGGGTTGCCGGCCAGTGTGCCGGCATGGAACACCGGCCCCAGAGGCGACAACGACGACATGACCTCTGCGCGCCCACCAACAGCTCCCACCGGAAGACCACCGCCGATCACCTTGCCGAAGGCGGTGAGATCAGGTGCGACACCGAAGCGCTGCTGCGCGCCGCCGGTGCCAAGACGGAAACCGGTGATCACTTCGTCGAACACCAACAGCGCGCCAACGCGATCACATTCCACACGCAGGCCTTCGAGGAATCCGGGGCTCGGCGCCACCACCCCCATGTTGGCCGCGACCGGCTCCACCACCACCGCCGCCACGCCCTCATCGAGCGTTGGCACCTGGTTGTAGGGCACAACGAGTGTCTCGGCGACCGCACCGGCGGGTACGCCTACGGTGCCGGGCAGGCCAAGCGTGGCCACACCGCTGCCACCAGCGGCGAGAAGCGCATCGGTAGCACCGTGGAAATTGCCGTGGAAGATCACCACCCGGTCACGACCGGTGTATCCACGCGCCAGTCGCACCGCGGTCGATGTGGCCTCGGTACCCGAGTTCATGAACCGCACCCGCTCGCACGACGGCACCCGCGCCGCAACCGCTTCGGCCAGTTTCATCTCGCGCGGTGTGGGGGCCCCATAGGAGGTACCTGCCGTCGCTGCCTCTGATACCGCCGCGGTCACCGCCGGATGCGCATGGCCAAGGATGACCGCGCCGTAGCTCTGCACCAGGTCGATGTACTCGCGACCTTCCACATCGATGACGTGTGCTCCCTCGGCCCGTGCCACCACATAGGGCCGACCACCCACGGAGCGGAATGCACGAATCGACGAGTTGACCCCACCGGGGATCACCGCTTCGGCACGGTCGAACATTTCTGCATTCGACGCGATGCCCGCGCCAACACATGTGGCGGCCCCACAGCCCGCAGCCTCACATCGCAGCGGATCGCACAGGGGAATCATCGCTGGCCTCCCGCACCTTCGGCGAACCACCGCGCGAAGTAGGTCATGATGATGCCCGCACCGGCCCGACGGATCGCCGTGAGATGCTCGAGTGCAACCACATCGCCATCGATCCACCCATTCGCTGCGGCAGCGGAGATCATCGCGTACTCGCCACTGACCTGATAGGCCGCCACCGGAATGTCGACCATGTCGCGCACCTGTGAGATGACATCGAGATAGGCCACTGCGGGTTTCACCATCACGATGTCTGCACCCTGGGCAACGTCGGCTGCAACTTCAACCAGGGCCTCACGACCGTTGCGCCAATCCTGCTGGTACCCCTTGCGATCGCCACCATCGGCGATGGTCACGTCGACGGCATCGCGGAATGGCCCGTAGTGGCCGCTCGCATACTTGGCGGCATAGGCCATGACCGGAATGTTGTGATGACCGTCGGCATCGAGTGCGGCACGGATCGCCGCAACTTGGCCATCCATCATCCCGCTCGGGGCCACCATGTGTGCACCGGCGCGGACCTGGGCAACCGCTGCGGCCGTGTACAACGCGAGAGTTGCATCGTTATCGACCCGACCCTGGTCATCGACGATGCCGCAATGCCCATGATCGGTGTACTCATCAACACAGGTGTCGGCGATGATCACCACATCATCACCAACATCAGCCCGCAGGGCGGCAATCGCACGTTGAGCGATGCCGTCAGCCGCGCACGACTGTGACCCAGTCGCATCTTTGACCGCGGGCACGCCGAACACCATCACACCACGAATCCCCAGTTCAGCGAGTTCGCCAACTTCTCGCCGCAGTGACTCCACCGTGTGTTGTGACACCCCGGGCAGCGACGTGATCGGGGCAGGGGCATCAATGCCGTCGCGCACAAACAGCGGAGCCACCAGATCGGTGACCGACACCTCGGTCTCGGCGACGAGGTCGCGCAGAGCCGGTGTGGCGCGCAGCCGGCGAGGGCGATGCGACGGGAACGGAGCAGGTGCCATTACCGGCATGGTACGAGCAGGTGCAGCGCTCGGCACAACGCCGCACGCCACAACCCTTCAGCGAGCGTCGGGCGCGGAACCAAACAACGCACAGGTCGCCGCCACCAACCCGTCGACGCTGTGGGGGTCAGCCACTGCGTCCACGTCGAGCCCGACACCCGCAGCCACGGCGGCGGTGGACGGGCCAATGGCCACCAGGCGTGGGGCCACGCGGTCGGAGGCGACGGCGGCAAGCGCCCGCGCCGCCGATCCGCTGGCAAGGGTGATCGCATCGCATGCCAACAACGCGCCGAGGTCCCCCATCGACGGCACCACCGCTCGGGTGCCGTACACCACGCGGACGTCCGCCTCATAACCCCTCATCCGCAGCCGGTCGCGTACTTCCATCGAGGCAAGATCGCCCTGAACCACCAATGCCGAATCTGCGCCGGGTGCGGGCTCGGGTAGCGCGGCAACGAGCTCCGCGGCGGTCTGCACCTCTGGCACCACATCGACGACCACACCGATGGTGTCCGACAACACCGCGGCGGTTTCTGTGCCTACTGCTGCCGTGCGCACACTGGGTTGCCACCACGCACCGGCACGCTCGGCGCCATGGCGCGATGTCACGATCAACCACTGATACGGCCGATCCGGGGCATCGGCGGGAATGTCGACGGTGGAGATCAACGGCACATGAACGACGCGAGCCCCATGGGCTGCCAATGCATCATCGAGAGTTCCCGGCGTCTCCCGGGTGGTGGCGATCACTCGACCGTCGAGCACGCCGACCATCGGCGTCACCGCACCATCGCTGCATCGCGCATTGCGCTGGCAAGCGTCGTCGCTGCGGCACGGTCCACCCTGGGGTCTCCCACGAGGTCGATCTGGCGGCGTTGCACGCCCGTGTCGCCCGCAAGAAATGCCCACAGGGTTCCATCCACGACATGGGCACCCACCGGAGAGGAACAGCCGCTGCCGAGCTCTCCCAACCATGCACGTTCCACGCTCACCGCGTCATAGGTGGCAGGGTCATTCACCGTGGCGAGTGCGTCACGTGTGGCGTGGTCGTCAACGCGACATTCCACCGCCACCGCTCCTTGGCCAACCGCCGGAACGAAATATTCGGGGTCAAGAACCTCGTCGATGCGGTCGGACAGTTCAAGGATCTGCAATGCCGCGACCGCCATCACGATCGCGCCACCGGCGGGGATGCGATCCAACCGCGTGCCGATGTTCCCCCGCAGCTCAACGAAGTGCAGGTCGGGCCGCACCTCGTGCAGTTGGGCTTGCCGTCGCACAGAACCGGTGGCCACCGTGGCACCGTCGGCGAGGGTGTTGCGGCGCGCGCCGATGAGCGCATCACGAGCATCACGTCGCGCACCGATAGCGGCGATGCACAACGCCGGATGGGTGTCCGTCGGAAGGTCTTTGGCCGAATGCACTGCGGCATCGGCGCGACCGTCGAGAACCGCGGTCTGGATCTCTCGGGTGAACACGCCGAGCCCGCCGATGCTGTGCAGGGGAACCTGCGCGGCTTGGGTGCGATCACCCTCGGTGTCGACAAAAACGAGTTCGGCAGCGATTCCGGCTTCGACCAATTGAGCACGAATCGCATTGGCCTGAGCGGTGGCCTGCGGGCTCGAACGGGTGGCCAATCGCAGCGGCGCGCCGTCACGGCTGCTCATTGTGACACCTCACTCGAGATCGAAGAGGTCGGCCACGGCGGCGGCGTTGCGTTCACCGCGCGGCGTGCCGGCATCGGCACGAAGTCGCACCGATGGCTCATGCAGCACCTTGTTGACCACACCGTTCACCAGCGAACGCACCGCGTCGAGTTGCGCCTCATCGAAGTCAGCGAGGCGTGCGGCGTGACGCTCCCACTCGGCGTCGCGCACATCTTCCACCCGGCGTCGCAGGCTGGTGATGAGCGGTGTGGCCTGCATAGCGATGCGTTCACGCGAGAACCGGTCGGCTTCTTCGGCAACGATCGCGCGCACGGCGTCCACTTCGCCCAGTCGGCGGTCGCGACCCACCGCAGCCCAGCGGTCGAGGTCACCGAGGTCGATCACCGTGCTGGCGTCATCGTCGGCCACATCGTTCGCGATGTCGCGTGGGACACTCACGTCGATGAACAGTCGCTGGCGCTGCCCGGCTGCGCTCACCATTGCCCGGTCGATCAAGGTGGACGGGGCCCCGGTGCATGTGAGCACCACATCGGCGTCCGCGAGTGCGTCGATGAGCCCATCGAGACCACTGGCCGAGCCACCAATACGTGCGGCCAGGCTGTCGGCGCGATGCCGACTGCGGTTCACCACGGTGATCGAGTCGACGTCGGCATCGGCGAGCGCCACTGCGATCTGCTCACCCATCGTGCCAGCACCCACAACGGCTACCCGGCAGCCGCTGAGGCCACCGAGATGATCGGCCGCGAGCTCGACGGCTGCGTGGCTGATCGACGCGGTTCCTCGCGCAATGCCGGTCTCGGTGCGTGCCCGCTTGCCCGCCGCGATCGCACGACGGAACAGCAGTTCGAGGGTGGAGCGCACGGCACTTTCAGCGCGCGCGACGTCGACCGCGTGGCGGACCTGACCGAGAATTTCGCTCTCGCCGACCACCAGCGATTCAAGACCGGCCGCAACTGCACAGGCGTGCTCAACGGCAGCATCGTCATGGAACGAATAAAGATGGCCATCGAGTTCTGCACGGTCGAGTCCCGAGATGTCGCACAAGGTGTCGTGAAGGGCGCCGTGTGCGCCATGGAACCGTTCGGCAACTGCGTACACCTCGGTGCGGTTGCAGGTGCTGAGCACCACCGCCTCACGGACGACATCGCTTGTGATCAGGCCGTGAACCAACTTGGCCGCAGATGCATCGTCGAGGGCCAAGCGCTCCAGCACCTCAATGGGTGCACTGCGGTGATTTACACCGAGGACGAGCACGCTCATGACGGCTAAACCCTACGCCGACCGACCGCTCGGAGCCTCGTCCGCCACAGGGCGCAGCCCTGTGGCAGCTGCCACACGCCGCTGCTCGTGGTACGACAGGATCTGCAGCTCGACGCCGAGGTCAACGGTCCGCACGGTCACACCAAGGGGCACCGACAACACCACCGACGCGAAGTTCAAAATGCTGGTGACACCGGCGCGGACGAGTCGATCGGCAGCATCTTGGGCGGCCTCGGCTGGGGTGGCGACCACACCGATCGACACCTGCTGCTGGGCCACAACTTTTGGCAGGTCATCGAGGTGCTTCACCCGCACGCCACCGACCACAGTGTCGACTTTGGTTTCGTCAATATCGAACATGCCTGCGACCGGATATCCGCGCACGTTGAATCCGCCATAGCCACCAAGAGCCTGGCCCAAGTTGCCAGCGCCCACGATGACGACAGACCACTCGTGGTCGAGGCCGAGTTCACGCGAGATTTGATACACCAGATATTCGACGTCGTAGCCAACGCCTCGGGTGCCGTACGTGCCGATATACGAGAGATCTTTGCGGACCTTCGCCGCGTTCACTGCGGCGAGGGCAGCAATGTCTTCCGACGACAGGTTCGTCACCCCGGCGGCCATCCGTTCGTTGAGCAACTGCAGGTACACCGGCAGACGCGCCACGGTGGCATCGGGAATTCGACGGCGGCGATGTTGGGGGGACATCAAGCGTCAGACTACGACGCTCGTGCGCACATTCACAAAGTCGTGCGACGAAGAAAGTCCGGCGTGCGACCGGGCGCCGACACGCCAGCGACCGACTACAGACTGAGCAGAGAGATCGTGCCAGCGACGAGGATCGCCAGCAGCAATAGACCGAGGGCAAGTGTGGTGGCGGGGCGCACGAGCCGAACCTACCGTGTGAACGACACCGGTGTCGCCGCCGGCTGAGGCGCATCGCCCGGGCAGATCGTGACCTGATCCCCCACCCCGATCGACAGTTCAACAGCGGCGGATCGTCGATCGCAGCACAGCGCAAACATGCCGTAGGCATCGAGCACGAGGCCCACGCCTGCGCCGACCGCTGCGAAGTGATCCACCGTGGTCACCGCACGCACCACCGTCGCCGACACCTGATCGGGGTCAGGCAGCATGGCGCGCAGATGAGCATCCCAGGTGGGTGGGAGATCGTCGGGGCCAACATTCAGTTGGCAGTTGCCGAACCGGTCGACCCACAGCACCTCGGCCACCACACCCGCCACCGGGTCGTTGTCGTCCATCGGACGCGGCAGCGGAATGGTGGCGGGGGTGAGCAACGCGGGGTCGACCTCGGGCCCGAACTCGGCAATGTCCACGCCGTTGCAGAGATGAGCGGCCACCGGGGCGAATACATCGCGACCATCGAAGGTCGCCGCTGGCGCATCGAGGTGGTACGCCGTATTCGACAGTTCAACAGCTCGATCGGCACCTCCGGCCATGGCCACGGCCGGTGCGAGTAGGCCGTTGTCGGGGCCGATCAACACACCGGCACCACCCGCAACTTCCACAGCGATGCCACGCCGCGTCGAACCCACACCCGGGTCGACCACCGCGAGCACCACGCCCTCGGGCACCCACGCGATGGATCGGGCCAGAGCCAGCGAACCAGCTCGCACATCACACGGTGCGATGCCGTGGGTCAGATCGATGACGGCGGCCTGCGGTGCGAGATCACGAATGACCGCGTGCACCACACCGACGAATTCATCGTCGAGGCCATAGTCGGACAGGAACGAGACGGTGTTGTGGCGGCGCGTCACCCCTCAGACGCTAACGCCGCGTCGACGGCAGCACGGGCGTGCAGCTCTGCAGTTGGGAAGTAGACCCCGTCCACATCATGCGGACGCACCAGCAACTCGATCTCGGTGCAGCCGGCGATTACCCCAGTGGCACCGCGTTGACGGAGGCCGTCGATCACGGTCAGCATCTGCGCTCGCGATGCATCGTTCACCACGCCACGCACCAACTCGTCGTAGATAATGCGATGCACCACATCGCGTTGGTCGGCCGGCGGCACCACCACGTCGAGTCCGTGGCGATCGCGCAGGCGACCGGCATAGAAGTCGGCCTCCATCGTGTAGCGCGTGCCCAGCAGCCCGACCGTGGTGATACCGGCAGCGCGCACAGCGTCCGCTGTGGCATCAGCGATGTGAATGAATGACACCCCGATGGCCGCCTCGATCGCATCGGCGACGCGGTGCATGGTGTTCGTGCACAACACGATGATCTCGCAGCCCGCTCGCTCCAACAGCGCGGCCTCGGCTGCGAGCAGCTCGCCGGCGTCCGTCCATCGATCGGTGGCCTGCAACTTCTCCACCACCGAGAAGTCGAGCGATCTCACCACCAGGTCTGCCGATGCAACACCTCCACATCGACGCTGCACCTCCCGATTGATCACCCGCTCGTACTCGACGGACGATTCCCACGACATGCCGCCGAGCAACCCGATGCGCTTCACCGGTTCTCCCCCACCACCGGCAACAAATGTGCCGTGAAAAACGACGAGGGCTGGTGCCAACCCCCCGATGGCACCAGCCCTGTCGGCGCGTCCCGGTTGCCCGGTGCGTCTTGGACACATGTTAGGCACGCCGACGGCGCTGTGACAAGGGGCACACTCGGGATTCTTTTCACAAGCACGCTCACCCCTGCGCGGCCCGACCCAATTCGGCGCCGCGCGCCGCCGCAGCAGCGACCGCCGCTGTGAAGATGCCATCGATATCGGCCCCGTCGAGCACCTCGAGTCCGGCCGCTGTGGTACCGCCCGGTGAGGTCACCGCAGCCCGCAAACCCGCCGGGTCGCCGCGTTCGGCGAGCAAGGCCGCCGACCCCACCAGCAAGTCGGTCACCATGGATTCCAACAACTCGACTGGCAGCCCCGCAGCGGCGCCTGCGCCAATCAACGCCTCTGCAACCCGAAACACATAGGCAGGTCCCGACCCGGTCAGCGCGGTGACCGCATCGAACACCGACTCATCGAGAGGCACCACCGACCCCACCCCACCCAGCATCGTTTGTGCCCATTCCAGCGCCGTTGCCGATGATGCGTCGTCGGCACACACTGCGCTCACACCGTGTCGCACCAACGCCGGGGTGTTGGGCATCGCCCTCACCACATCGACCCCTGCTCCCCCATCGGGCAATGCCGCGCGAATCGTGGCGGTCGTTACTCCTGCGGCAATCGACAGCAGGCGCGTCGCTCCGGCGGCCACCGCATCGGCGGCAACGGCGGGAATCGCCGGCGGTTTCACGGCGAGAAGCGCCGCTGCACAGCGAACGTCGGCAACTGCGGGTACCACCGTGACCCCAGGAAATTCGTGGGTGAGGCTGCGGCGACGATCGACGTCGGTTTCGGCTACCGCCACCGTGTCGGGGCGAACCACCTCCGAGTCGATCATGCCGCGCAACAGCGCCGCACCCATGTTGCCCCCACCGATCACTACCACCACAGCGTCATCTGACATGTCGCGCACGCTAGTGCCGCGTGGTGGTGCGCCGCCCGGGCTCGGGACACCCGACCTCCCGACATGGCCCGGACGACGCGCCGGGCAGATGTGGAGCACCGGTGCCGACGACGGGAAACGACGGCTGCGCGCATATGCACGCGCATCGGGTCAGTCGTCGGTGAATCGGCTCGCGAAGCCCACCCGCAGCAACGGCTGGAACACCTGCTCAACCGTTGCGTACAAGGTGCCCAGCACTCGGTCGAGTTCGTCGCCGTTCAGTGCATGGTCGGCAAGTTCGCCTCGCAGATACACCGCATCTTCAAGCCCGATGGAGAAGTGAGCACCGACAAGGCGATCGTTGCGCCGCAGCAACTGCTCGTACAGTTCGGCCGCGTTCTCCTCCGGGGCCGGCATCACATAGGTCTCGTACCGCAGGGTGCGCTGGCCAAGCGTCAACCAGACGGTGATCACGTCTTTCGAATCGCCGCGCATACGGACGTACCACCGGGGCTCACCAAAACGTGTGTCGTCGCTGGTGCCACGATCGATTGCCGACACCACCTGCGACGACGCCGCAAAGTCTGCGAGCCACCCATCGATCAGATCGGCGAGGCTGGCGACGCCCTCAGGACCCTGGAGTTCGCTCACGAACAGCTCACCGGTGCCTGGCGCATCAGATCGGTGTACACATCGCGCAGATGCCGTCCAGTCGATGCCCAGGTGTACGAGCGGGCACCGATGGCGGCTTCCATCGACATCGATGTGGCCACCGCCGGATCAGCGAGCACCGTGTCGATCGCTGCCGCAAACGCAGCCGGTGTCCGCTCGGGCACCAAGAACCCGTTACGGCCATCATCGACGAGCGACAGAAGCCCACCGACGGCCGACGCCACCACCGGCGTGCCACAGGCTGCCGCTTCCAGCGCGACCAGCCCGAAACTTTCACTGCGCGACGGCACCATCACCACGTCCGCGGCCCGGTACCAGGTGCCGAGCACATGGTGCGGCACCGGTTCGACGAACCGCACCCGGCCAGCCACGCCACAGTCGTCGACCAGGCCATGCATACGGGCGGCCTCGGCTGCGCCCTCGACACCGCTCGCACCGCCGATCATCACCAGTTGTGCATCGGTGTGCTCCATCTGGGCCAAGGCGCGAATGGCTACATCGGGGCCTTTCAGCGGTTGGATACGGCCCGCGAACAACACCACGGGAACGTCGTCTGGAAGCCCCACTGCACGACGCGCACCGCCGCGGTCGCCGGGCGCGAAGAACGCGTGCTGCACCCCCGGCGTGACCCTGATGATTGCACCGGGTGGCTGGCCATGATGACGCACCAAGTCGTCGGCTTCGGCAGCACACGACACACACACCGCATCCGCGCATCCGATCTGGGCGGCTTCGGCGCGCTCGCGATAGTCGGGCTCGGCATCGCCGGCGGCCCCTTTCACCCGCGCCAACGTGTGGAAGGTGACCACAAAGGGAACACCGAGCGCATGTTTAATGCGATGCCCGATCTCGCCACTCAACCAATAGTGGGCGTGCACCACATCGACTCCGCCACGCTGTTCGATGTCGGCGAGGATCGCAGCGGTCGCCTCATCGAGCACGTCGACGAGGGCTTCTTTCGGCAAGTGATACTCGCCAGCCTCAATATGAACAACGGTGTGGTGCGGTTCAACGCGTACCTCACGCGGCAGGCCTGGGCGATCGGCACGCACATAGGTGATGCATTCCACGCCTGACTGGGCCAGTGCAGCGGCCAGTTCGCGCACGTACACATTCATCCCGCCACTGTCGCCCGCGCCGGGCTGCGCCAACGGCGAGGTGTGCAAAGAGATGAAGGCCACCCGTTCCACGAGGAGTCGAACCCTAGCGGTGGGCTCCAATATTCCCCGGGCCGTCGCCGGCGGTGATCAGCCGCGAACGTCGTCGGCGCTCAACCCGTCGACACTCACCGACCCATCGCGGTAGCGCCGCACCAGTTCGGCAGACAGCGCATCGATGCGCTCAAACCGTTCCCGTCGATCAGCAGACACCTCGGATTCCAACCTCGACAGATCGGCTTCCAGGGCGGCAACAGCGGCATCATCGAGTTCGGCAAGTTGCGAAAAACCCCCAGCCGCGCACACCTCATCGAGTCGACGGATGTCGGCCGACTCGCCAATGGCACCGTCATCATCGCGGGGCGGACGAGCTGCCCCGCCGGTGAGCTGGCGCGACAGAACCCGCCGCAGCCCACCGGTCACATCGGCATCGTCGTCGTCGATACCTGTGCCCTCCGCGCGTCGTTCCTGTTCGGCACGAACCAGATCGAGGCGGCTCTGCACTGCACGGCGTGCGTATGACACCCGATCGTCATCCGCTTGCAACCGGGCACGTTCGGCGCGCAAATCGTCGAGGCTCATCACGTTGAGATCATCGCTCATCGCGTCACCCGCCCGACACCGGTGGCAGCACCGCCACCTCATCGTTGGCAGCCACCGCGGACGTCATCTCGGCCGGCTCGCCATTCACCCACACCTTGCACGTTGTGAGCACCTGCGCGAACCCGTCGCCGTAGCGGGCAACTGCTGCGTCGAGAACCTCGGCCACCGTCACCGCATCTATCTCGTCGGTACCGGTTCCCGCCGCCTGACGGGCCGCAGCGAACAAGCGCAGGGTGGCCATGGGCCAATGGTAGACCTCATCTGGGTCACCACCGGAGGCACGCCGGTACCCTCGTCACCATGTCCGACGCCACCACCATCACCTCATCGGTGCTGCTGGTCCGTCACGGACAAAGCCTGTGGAACGCCCGCGCGCGATGGCAAGGCACCGCTGATATTGCCCTCAGCACTCGCGGACGCCGTCAAGCCCAAGTCGCGGCCGAGGTGCTGGCTGACGGCGACGTGATATTCGCAGCGGTGTACACCTCCGACTTGAAACGAGCCGCCGAAACCGGGCGCATCATCGCCAGCCATCTCGGGCTGACTCCGGCCCATATTGATCATCGTTGGCGTGAAGCGCATGCCGGCGAATGGGAGGGAATGACCCCCGACGAGATCAAGCGCGAATGGCCCGGCTACCTCGAACAGAACCGCCGGCCGCCGGGGTTTGAACCCGCCGACACCGTGGCCGAACGCACCATGGCGGCAGCAGCTGATGTGCTGCGACGACACGCCGGTGGTGCACCGGCTCTGGTCGCCACTCATTCCGGGGTGATCCGAGTGATCCGACGGCATCTCGGTGGCCACGGCGACCGAACCCCGAACCTTGGTGGGCTCTGGCTGCACGACACCCCCGCCGGCATCGTGCTCGGCGACACCTTCGATCCCGGTGCTGCGCCTGCGTCGAGCGGGTTTGCGGAGGATCCCGGTCCCGAGACCACCACGCGCTGAGCACGACTGCACACGGATAGTCTTCGGCCTCGTGGGAACCGCGAAACGCGAACGCAAAAAGGCCAACCGAACCGCCCGCCAACAGCGCGAGCAACGCCAGGCCAAAGTTGCGTCGGTGCGACGCCGCGGTGGGCGTATCGGTGCCCTCGTCGGTGTCGGTCTCATCGTCGTGTTGATCATCGCGGCCATCGGCGGTGCGTTCTCCGGTGACGATGACACCGCCGCTCCGAGCGACCCCGCCACGCCAACCACCACGGTGACCACAACCGCTGAGTGCCCGCCCGAAGAGGGCACCGAATTCCCCGAACGCGACTTTGATGCTGCGCCACCGCTGTGCATCAACCCCACAGCCACTTACACCGCCGAAATCGTCACCTCGCTTGGTGCGTTCACCGTGGAACTGGACGCGGCTGCGGCGCCTCAAACGGTGAACAACTTCGTGACCTTGGCGCGCTACCGCTACTTCGACGACACCGAATGCCACCGGATCGTGACCGGCTTCGTGGTGCAGTGTGGTGACCCCACGGCGAGTGGCGTCGGTGGCCCGGGGTATCAGTTCGTCGATGAACTTCCCGAGCCCGGTTCGTACAGCATCGGGTCAGTGGCGATGGCGAACTCAGGCCCAGACACAAACGGCAGCCAGTTCTTCGTGGTGACCGGCGATCGTGGTGCCGCCCTCCCGCCGAACTACAGCCTGTTCGGCCAGGTCATCGACGGCCTCGATACCACCGTGTTGGCCATGGACGCTGCGGGCGACCGTTCGACGGGTGCCGCCGAGGGCCAAGATCCGCTCATCATCGAGTCGGTCACCATCATCGAAGCCTGACCAGCCGGTCAGCCCCGGATCTGCTGCTGGGGCTAGCGGCCGGAATGCCCGAAACCACCACCGCGGTCGTCGCCGTCGAGTTGATGGACTTCGCGCCACAGCACTCGGCCCACCTGTTGGATCACCAACTGGGCGATGCGGTCGCCGCGCGACACCGAATAGACGTCGGTGGAGTCACTGTTGCACAGCACCACTTTCAATTCACCGCGGTAGCCCGCATCGATCAGACCGGGGCTGTTCACGATCGAGATGCCGTGACGCAACGCCAAACCTGAGCGTGGCAGAACGAAACCTGCCCAGCCCACGGGAATGGCGACGGCCACACCGGTTGGGATGAGGGCGCGCCCACCACCCGGGGCGAGGTCGACGTCGATGGTGGCGTGCAGGTCGATGCCTGCATCGCCCGTATGGGCATAGGAGGGCAGTGGCACACCGTCGTCGAGACGGACGACATCGATGGTGACCTCGTCGCTCCCACGGCCGGCAGTGCGCGCGTCCGCGTCGCCGTGTGGATCAGCGTCGGTAGTCACGTGCTGCGCCCTCGAGTGGTTCCACCTCGAGCGTGATGCCATCAATCGACGCCACCCGGACGGTGTCGCCAGCGTGCAGGGGTGTTGCCCGGTTGGCGCGCGCACGCCACTCGCCATCGCCCACGCGCACTACCCCGTCGGGGGCTACATCGCTGATCACCTCGCCGGTGGCTCCCACCATCCACTCCCGACCGATAGTCGGCGTCGCGAAACGGGTGCGCGTCATCGATGGCATGCCAACGATGAACGACAACATCACGCCGCCGATGCCCGCCACGAGAGTGATCCACGACAGACGCAGCGACGCCCCGGGCAACGGTTCAAACATCCACAAACTGCCGACGATCGTGCCGACGATGCCCAACCCAGTCCAGGTGCGTGGCAGGCCGACCTGGACATCGATGGCAAAGGCGACAAAGGACACGACGATGAGCGCGACGGCCCACCATCGCGCCGGTAGGGCCGCAAGGCCATGACCCGCCAATAACGCGCACACGGCACCGACCACGCCGGCGACGCCCACACCGGCGGTGAAGAACTCGAAGATCAGCAGCCCAATACCGATCAGCAACATGAGATAGGCAACGGGCGGCGATGCCACCGTGTGGAACAGCTGGTCGACCAGGCCGAGTTTTGTGAAGCGCGGCACCGCGATGGTGTTGCGCTGCACGGTGCCTTCCTCAGTGATGACTTCGGTGGTCGTATTCAGTTCAACCACGGTGTCACCGATTTGTTCGGTGTAGCCGTCGAGGGCGTCGAGCATGTTGGCGATGGTGGCGATGCCCTCATCAGTGACCCGCTGATCGAACACGCCGAGTGACCTGGCCTCCGTCAGACCGACCGTCTCACCAACCAAAGGTGCGATGCGAGCGGCTCCGTCGGCATCGGGTGCCACGATCGACGTGTCGAGGTAACCCACTTTGGAACCAGGCGCCATACCGCTGACGTCGGCGACCGCAAGCAGATGCACAGCGGCACCCAACAGACGGGACCCGCTCGGGCCGACCCATACCGCCACCGGCACGGGTGCCTCGTGCAGGGCGCTCAACACCTCACCCAGTGACGCGTTGTCGACAACGGCGCCATCCACATCGACTTGCAGGACAAGTGCTTGCGACCCATTCGTGCGGGTGCGCTCCACCGCGTTGATGATCTCGTCAGCCACCACCCCATCGATCAGCCCGCTCACCTGCAACACGTCAACCGGTGCTGCGGCCTCGGCTGCCGCATCGTCTTGTGCTGCTGCTGGCGCAGCGAACCCGAGCAGGGCGATGCCGGCGAGCATTGAGATCACTAGTGTCCGCACAGGTGCCTCCGATTGATGGATCCGTCGAGGAGTCCGCCACCGATAACACGTCGGCGGGGCTTCCCTGGTTACTGCCAGACGGCACCCTACCCACGGGTCGTGCCCGCGCTCTCGTGCTGCTCGTTGTCGGCAAAGGTGGCGTTGGTCGCACCAGTGTGAGCGCCGCCATTGCGACCGCGGCCTCTCGCGACGGTCTGCGATGCCTAATCGTCGGGCTCGATGGTCGACCGACGCTACGCCAGTTGTGCCCGGTGGGCGACGGCCCCGAGGTGAAGATGGTGTCGGCGGGAACAGCACTGGAGGATTACCTGCTCGATGTGGGCTTCGGTGGGTTCGCACGTCGGTTGGCTACCAGCGGTGTGATCGAGGTGGTGGGTGCCGCAGCACCGGGGATTCACGATCTTGTGGTTCTGGGGCGGGTGAAGCAGCTCGCAAATGACGGCGCGTGGGATGTGATTGTGGTGGATACACCCGCCGCGGGTCACGCTGCATCGATGCTCACCTCGGTGGATGGCCTGCTCGACATTGTGGACGGCGGGCCGATTCGAGAACAGGCGCTCGCTGTGCGCGACATGTTGAGTGACCCCACCCGATCGGCGGTGGTGGCGGTGACCCTCGCCGAGACCACGCCAGTGAACGAAACCACTGAACTGCTGCAGACCTGCACCGAGGTGGGTGTGCGCATCGCGGGCATTGTGGTGAACGCGGTGGAGAGCGCACCCGCGTCACCAATTCCATCTGGGGTGCGCGGTGCTGCACTCTGGCGCGAGTTGCATGATGAGGCACAGTCGCGGGCGAAGGCTGCGATGGCCGAGATCGATCGCGTACACGCCATCGCGGGTGATGTCGCCGTGGCGGTTCTTGCGCGGCGTCCGGTAGCCGGCATGGATGCAGCCACGGTGGGTGCGCTCGCCCGTGATCTTGCGGGGGGCAGCGCGTGACGGCGGCACCGTTCACCGCAGTGATCGACACCGCGCAGGTCATCGTGTGTTGTGGTGCCGGCGGAGTGGGCAAGACCACGATGTCGGCTGCCGTGGCCACAGCGGCCGCACAGCGTGGACGACGGGTTGTGGTCGTCACCGTGGATCCCGCACGCCGTTTGGCCGATGCCTTAGGCCTGGTGGACGGGTTGGGTGCCGACCCTGAGGCCATTGATCTCGCCGACCGCATCGAAGGTGACGGCGAACTGTGGGCAATGATGCTCGACGCCGACGTGGAACTCGAACGGGTGATCCGCACTCATGCAACAACTGAGGAACAGGCGCGCCGGGCACTGGCGAACCGGTTCACCCGCACCATCGGTGATTCTCTTGGTGGCACCCAGGAGTACATGGCCACTGAGGTGGTGCACCGATTGGTGAACGATGACCGCTTCGATCTGGTGGTGGTGGACACACCGCCGAGTGCGCAAGCACTCGACGTTCTGGATGCACCAGATGTGCTGGTGCGTTTTCTTGAACATCCGGTATTCGGGTTGTTGATGGGCTCGGGTGGCCGACGGATGCGCCTGCTGTCGGCCGCGACCCAACCGATCGTGCGCGCCATCGGTCGCGTGATCGGCTCCGATGTCCTGGCCGATGTGGTGGAGTTCCTCCGCGAGTTCTCGGGGATGGAGGCTTCATTTGCGGCGCGAGCGCGGGAGGTACGCGCCATGTGGCGTGATGACAGCACCGCGTTTGTGCTGGTGACCGCGCCCCGAGTCGACACGGTGGATGAGACCCTGTGGTTTGATGAACGACTGGCCGAACACGGGGTGTCAACTGCCGGCATCATCGTGAACCGCATGACGCCGTCGCCGCCTATCAGCGTGCCCTCAGGGTTCGATGATGACCTCGTCGAGTGGTCGGAATGGATGACCCAGTTGGCCACGGCCGAGGCCGACGCGGTGGGGCCCCTCGCCGAACGTGCCGACGCTCTGGGCGCGCCGTTGATGCTGGTGCGTCGTCTCGGTGCCGACGTACACGACGCCACTGGATTGTCGGTGTTGGCCGGGTATCTCGTCACGACCAGTTGACCAACGACGCCGGGCTCACGCTGCTGAGGACGGCGCCCGCCGACATCGGGCGGTATCGTGCCCATCGTGCACGTGCTGCTTGCCACCGACGCCGACTGGATTGTCGATGAGGTCACTGCCGCGCTCGGCGGGCCCGACACCTCGTTCACCGTGTGCCGTGAGGGCCGACTGGTGTCGTCGCTTGTCGCCGACCGAGATCCAGACCTGGTGATTGCCGACTTGCAGATCGGCTCCATGGGCGGCATGGCGGTCTGCATGGCTCTGCGGCTTGACGAGTCGGCTGGTGCTCTTGATCATGTGCCGGTGATCATGCTGCTCGACCGGGTGGCCGATGTGTATCTGGCGAAGCGCAGTGAGGCTGAAGGGTGGCTCGTGAAGCCACTTGACGCGCTGCGTCTGCGCCGCGCCGTCGACACTGTTCTCGACGGTGGAACATGGACAGAAGGCGTGTCTGCCGATGATGCGCCCAGTGCGGTGACCGACGACGGCTCCGCAGCCGAGAACGCCACCGATGACGGCTCTGTTGTGGCCGTCACCGATGGCGAAACCGTCGACGCCGGATAGGCTCGGCGTCCGCTACGGGGTGTAGCGCAGCTTGGTTAGCGCGCCACGTTCGGGACGTGGAGGCCGGAGGTTCAAATCCTCTCACCCCGACCAACCACCCGGTGCTCGGCACCAGCGGTGAGCCGCAGCCCATGAAGTCGCTGTCGAGCGACACGTCGATGCGTATCAGTTTCGCAGGCTTCGCGCCGTTGCTCTTCATCATCACGATCCAGAAATAGCGCTTCGGTGTGCCATCAACTAACCGTTGGCAATTCCCACTCCACCGGTCGCGCGCATCACCCGCCACACATCGGGGTCTCGCTGCACCGCGAAGCGTCAACTCGGACGCACCGCCGGCACGATGACAGGATGGGTCGATGACCACCGACTCGCTCCATATCTCCTCGCTGTTCTCCGTTGCTGGCAAGGTGGCTGTTGTCACCGGAGGTTCACGCGGCATCGGCGAAATGATCGCGGCCGGGCTACTCGCCAACGGCGCCAAGGTGTACATCTCGTCACGCAAGGCTGACCAGTGCGATGCCACCGCTGCACGCCTGAGCACGACCTACAACGCCGAGTGCGTGTCGATTCCCGCCGACCTCTCCGGACTCGACGGCGTCAGCGCATTAGCGGCCGCTGTTGCCGAACGGGAGAGCGCCGTGCACATCTTGGTGAACAATGCCGGCGTGTCCTGGGGTGCGCCCATCGCTGAGTTCCCGGAAAAGGGATGGGACAAGGTGTTCGACACCAACGTGAAGGGCGTGTTCTTCCTGACGCAACAACTGCTACCGCTCTTGGAAGCAGGAGGGACCGCCGACGATCCGGCGCGCATCGTGAATATTGGTTCCATCGATGGGCTGCGCACACCGATCTTCGACACTCACTCCTATGGCCCGTCCAAAGCTGCCCTGCATGCAATGACGCGTGAGATGGCGGCCCGACTGGCCCGTCGCAACATCATCGCCAACGCCATTGCGCCGGGGCCATACCCGACATGGATGTTGTCGACCGGTGTTGGTGGTGGCGGCGACGTCGACAACACCGACTGGTCGGCGGTCGCCACCAGCAACCCGCGCGGACGTGTAGGTACACCAGAAGACATCGCGGGGCTCACCATCTTTTTGTGTTCACGCGCCGGCGCGTACACCGTCGGTGAGGTGATCACCAGCGATGGCGGCACCGTCGCCTCGTAACCCTGCGCTGCCGGCCCTCGAGGTCAGCCCGGGGTGAGACGCGCGACCCGATCCACAAGACGCTCAGCACCGAGGTCGGTGCACATGGCAGCGAATTCGATGGTGGGGCCGCGCCACTGCCAGTCGTCCACCGTGCCGACCGGCACGTCGCGCACCACCGTGGCCAACGTGCGATACAGCACGGCCGCCTCGCGATGTGCCGCAAGGTTCGCCCCAAGGCGTGCAGCGCCGCGCAACCCGGGCACATCCCACAACGCGGGTTCTGCCGGGATGTCGTCGAGGTGGCCGTAACGGGCGAGGACCGCAGCCGTCGACTTCGCTCCCCAGCCCGGCACCCCAGGGATGCCATCGGCGGTGTCGCCCACCAGCGCCAGGTAGTCCGCAATGGCGTCAGGCCCGATACCGAAGCGCTCGCGAACCGCGTCTTCATCGACGATCTCGCGTTTACGTCGGTCGAACTGCACCACCCGCCGACCCTGCACACATTGACCGAGGTCTTTGTCTGGCGTGACGATCAGCACCTGCTCCACACGATCATCGGCAGCGGCCACCACCGAGGCGGACGCAAGCGCGTCGTCGGCTTCGTAACGCTCCATCGGCCACACCGTTACTCCCAGCGATGACAGCGCGGCTTCCATCACCGGTATCTGCACCAGCAACTCGTCGGGCATCTCCGCATCGTCTTTGTACCCATCGAAGAGTTCGTTGCGAAAACTGGTGATGGTGTGGTCGCTGGCCACCCCCACATGGGTTGCACCATCGGCCAACAGTTGAATCGTGGACGACAGCACGCCGACCGTTGCGTCGAATTCACCCGGGGTGCGGCTACCACCCGCGCTTGCTCCGAAATGCTGCCGGAACAGTTCATAGGTGCCGTCAACGAGGTGGACCTTCATGGGGGCAGTCTTGCCGCTCGTCGCCACCGCGACGCACGCGGGGAATGTCGATCACCGGCCCGAGGTTGACTCTCTGCGCCCCCTCACACGAAAAGGTCTCCCCCATGCCTGCTGTTACTGCCGACACCCTCACCCTTGCTCGCATCAGTCAGCCGGCCACGCCCGATGCCCGGCCGCGACCATTGAAGGCGATCTACTCCGCCCCAAGTGGCCACGAAGGCGAGGGGTTTCCGGTGCGTCGCGCCTTCTGGGGTGTGCCCACCGAGGACCTCGACCCGTTCATTCATATGGATCAGATGGGCGAGGTGAACTACGCCCCCTACGAACCTCGTGGCACCGACTGGCATCCACACCGCGGCTTCGAAACCGTCACCTACATCATCGACGGTGCGTTCTTGCACCAGGACTCTCACGGTGGTGGCGGGTCGATCACCAACGGCGCAACCCAGTGGATGACAGCGGGAAGCGGCATCTTGCATATCGAGACACCCCCCGAGGCTCTGGTGGTGCGCGGTGGCCTCTTCCACGGGTTGCAGTTGTGGGTGAACCTTCCCGCAGCATCGAAGATGACCCCGCCGCGCTACCAGAACCTGGGGCCGGAACTGGTCACACTGGTCACCACTCACGACGCCGGCAGTCTCATTCGGGTGATCGCTGGCGATGTCGATGGCCATCAGGGCCCGGGCGGAACACACACGCCCATCACCATCGCCCATGCCACCGTCACCGCTGGCCACCGCATGACGCTGCCGTGGAACCCGGCCTACAACGCGCTCGGCTATGTGCTGGCCGGTGCGGGCACCGCCGGTGTGGAGGACGTCCCTGTCGGCGTTGGCAATCTTGCTGTGTTCGACACAGGCGACACCATCACCTTCACCGCAGCCGATGACCAGGACCTCGACCTGTATCTGCTGGGTGGGCAGCCCATTCGTGAACCGGTCGCCAAATATGGGCCGTTCGTGATGAACACCCGCGCCGAATTGCAGCAGGCCTATGAGGACTTCCAAGCCGGTCGTTTGGGCACCGTGCCCACTGACGGCCTGCGCCCCTTCCGCGGCTGAGGTGGCATTGTCGTCCCGACACGACAACGCCGTGACGAGTGAGGTGACGGCCAGGCGATCTGCGGCGCACGAACGATGCCGCTGAAGGCTGCTCCCTTCCGGGCCTGACCTGGTTCACGGGCGCCCGTCGCACAGGACCCGACCGCCACCTCACCCGCCGGGGACCGGCCGATGACTCGACGGCTCCGAGGCTACCCGCCGATAGCGTGGGCGGTTCATCGGGAGAGGTGCGAGAGCGGCCGAATCGGCACGCTTGGAAAGCGTGTGAAGGGCAACCTTCCGTGGGTTCGAATCCCACCCTCTCCGCCACGGGGATGCCCGTCTGCTCCGCGCGTAACATCACGTCATGGCTGCGGCAGGCACACCCGGGCGTTCAGGAGACAAATCGTTGTCCGTACGCGTCCGCCTCCTTGAGGCCGCTATCGCTGCCATCGGGGAATCCGGCGAAGCAGGTATGCGCATCGACCGCATCTGCGACGACGCCAATGTTGCCAAGGCCTCGCTGTACCACTCCTTCGGCGACCGCGACGGCCTCGTGACCGCCGCTCAGGCCGAGCGCTACCGGCGAGCCATGCGCGGCCAGATCGATGAGTACATGCTGTCGATCCGCCAATGCCATACCCGCGACGAGTTCGCCCAACTGCTTCGCGACTGGGTCGACGGTCTCACCGATGAGCGCGGGGTGGCCCGACGACGAATCCGAGTGGACGTGCTGGGCAGTTCGGTGTCACGCCCATCGTTGCGCGACCAACTCGCCGAAGTCGACCAACAAGTCGCCCGCGAAGTGGCTGCTCTGTTGCTGATCGCCCACGACCGGGGATGGATCAACATGCCCTTCGATCTCGAGACCGCCGCGATGTGGTGGTACGGCATGTTGAACGGTCGCTACACGCTCGAACACAACGCCGACGCAGCACGACTCGCCGAGTGGGATCGCATCGCCACCACCGCCATGCTGGCCGTGGTCTTCAGCGAGTCGCCTCAACCGGATTGACCTCAGTCACCGTGCCCGACGAGCACGGGCCACACGCCTAGCATCGCCCCCGTGACTGACGACCCATCCCACGACGATCATCTCGTGTGGATGGCACAGGCACTCGACGAGGCCCGCGCTGCACTCGCCCATGATGACGTGCCGGTGGGTGCTGTGGTGGTGCGCAACGGCGAGGTGATCGCCGCTCGTCATAATGAACGCGAACTCACCGGTGACCCCACCGCACATGCCGAAGTGCTGGCGCTACGCGATGCAGCACAGGTGGTGGGCCATTGGCGTCTCGATGACTGCACGCTGGTCGTCACCTTGGAACCATGCGCCATGTGTGCCGGTGCACTGGTGAACGCACGTGTCGGTCACCTCGTCTACGGCGCAACCGACCCAAAAGCGGGTGCGGCCGGTAGCTGTTTCGACCTTGTCGATTCTCCGGTGTTAAACCATCGCGTCGGCCGCACGGTTGGCGTGGCCGACGACGAATGCGGTCGCCTGCTGCGCGAGTTCTTTGCCGCTCGTCGACGGTGACACTCTCGTTCACCATTGCGAGCAGCACCATGGTCGGGTCGCCATCGCGATGCGCGCCGATAGCCTCCGCGGACGGAAGGATGCCAGAGCGGACGAATGGGACGGCCTCGAAAGCCGTTGAGGCCTTCGGGTCTCCGTGGGTTCGAATCCCACTCCTTCCGCCACACCGGCGGGTCACTCACCCGCAATCGGTGTTGTCGTCGGGAGGCGACAGGTCGACCAGATAGTCGTTGACCACGTCAATCACGCATGAGTTGAGCCCGTACCCGGTGTGCTCCTCCGCGTCGACCACCACCAATCGCCCGTCATCGAGCGCTGCAGCCATCGCCCGGGTCGATGCCAACGGCGTGGCCGGGTCGCCGGTGGTGCCGATCACCACGATGGGCCCGGCACCCACACCGCTCACCTCGGCACGATCATCAGCTGGTGCGGGAAGAAACCCACAGAACGGCACCCCCACCGACCCGTCGGGCACCAACCGAGGAGCTACCTCGCGGTAGCGCTGCACCAATGCATCCTCGTCATCTGGGCTGAGTCGTTCGGTGGTGTCGGCACACGAAATCACCTGAAACGCTTCGAGTTCGTTACCCCATGTGCCATCGGCCGCGCGTTGGAAATACGAATCGTGCAGCGCGAGCAGACCCAACCCATCACCGCGTGCTGCATCAGCCAGGGCGCGTTCGAGCCGTGGCCAGAAGCTCTCTGAGTACATCGCTTGGATCACTGCGTTGATTCCCACCGCGAGATTCGCTGGCGGTCGCGACGGATCGGTGGGCACCGGATCGGCATCGAGTTGTGCCATCAACGCATCAAATGCACCTTCAGCGTCACCGTCGTTGTGGAACGCACACGCCGAGCGAGCGCTGCATGAGGCCAGAAACCGGCCGAGCGACGCCTCGAAACCGGTGAGTTGCTGCAATGTGGACTCCACCGGGTCGGCATCGGGATCGGCGGCGCCGTCGAGCACCGCGGCCCGCACCGAATCGGGGAACAACGTGGCCCAGGTGGCACCCAGTTCGCTGCCGTAGGAGAACCCGAAATAGGTCACCTGCTCTTCGCCCAGACCACGCCGCAGCCAATCGATGTCGGCTGCGGTGTGATTGGTGCCGAGAAAGGCGATGAGGTCGCCAACCTCGGTGGTGCAGCGATCGGCGAACTCTTGAGACCGTGCCAACAACGTGGCACGTTCGTCGTCGGTTTCCGGTGTGATATCGATCTCGGCGAAATACGGGTCGTAGTCATCGATGCAATCGACCACCGGGCGGCTCTCACCGGTGCCGCGCGGATCCCACCCGATGACGTCGAAACGCTCAATGATCGCGTCGTCCCACACCTGATCGGCGTACTGGGCGTAGATCGACCCGCCGAACCCCGGCCCACCCGGGTTCACGAACATCACACCGATGCGATCATCAGGTGATGTGGCCCGGTGACGAGCCACGAACAACTCCAGCGTGCCGGCGCTGTGATCGGTGTGGTCGATCGGCGCCTCCACCACCGCGGTGTCCACTCCCCCACCAACCTCCACCCAGTCGATCTGCGGCGACAGCGCATCATCGAACATGTCACGAACCGACGTGGCCGCGGGCACCGTGGTCGACGACGTATCCACTGTTGATGGTGCTGGGGCGGTGGTGGTGACCACCGCCGTTGCTGCAGCGGAGGTGTTGTCGGTGTCGGTCACATCGGCGTCAATCACCGTTGGGGCATCACCCCCGCCACAGGCCGCCATGACGGCCAGCGCCACACACATCGACACAACCGGGCGCCACCGCATCGGGTCATCGTAGGTGGGTCGTAGCCTTGGGGTCATGCGGATGGGCCCCCACCACCTGATGCCTCGCGACACCGACGCCGTGCGCGACGCACATCTCGCCGACGGCACAGCGCGTCGCGTGTGGGGATTTGCACGCCCCTACCGCGGCACCATCACAGTGTTTCTGGCGTCAATCCTGATCGCTGCGCTCGCCGCTCTGGTGCCGCCGCTGGTGGTGCGGGCCATCTTGGACGATGCGATCCCCGATGGCGACCGCGGCCTCATCGTGATCCTCGCTGCCGTCGCCGTGCTGGCCGCACTCGGCGATGCCGCGCTGCAGATCCTGCAACGCTGGTGTTCGGCCCGCATCGGCGAAGGGCTCATCGCCGACCTGCGCACCACCTTGTACGACAAGGTGCAACGCCTGCCGATCGCATTCTTCACCCGCACGCCAACCGGGTCGATCACTGCGCGACTGAACAACGACGTTGTCGGCGCTCAAAGCGCCCTCACCTCCACCCTCGGGTCGGTGGTGTCGAACGTGGTGGTGCTGCTCACCACCTTGGTCACTATGGCCGCGCTCGAATGGCGCCTCACCGCCATGGCTCTGGTGGTGCTGCCGCTGTTCATCGTGCCGGCCAAACGTGTGGGTCGACGACTGCAGGACATCTCACGCGAACAGATGACCCACAACGCGTCGATGAACACCCAGATGACTGAACGATTCAACGTATCGGGGGCCCTGCTGGTGAAACTGTTCGGTGATCGCCAACGCGAACTCAACACCTTCACCGCCCGCGCCCACGCCGTGCGTGACGCCGGTGTGCGCTCGGCCATGTTGGGCCGCGTGTTCTTCGTGGCCCTCGGTCTGGTGGGTGCGGTGGGTACCGCAGCGATCTACGGCGTCGGTGCGCTGATGGTGGTGGACGGCAGTATCTCCACCGGCACTCTCGTTGCACTCGCCGCGTTGGTGACGCGCATCTATCAACCCCTCACCGGGTTGACGAACGCCCGGGTGGACCTGATGACCTCTCTGGTGAGTTTCGAGCGGGTCTTCGAGGTGCTCGACGCACCCGAGCCGATCACCGATGCACCATCGGCGATCGACCTGGTGAACCCAACCGGAGCGATCACCTTGCGTGATGTGGTGTTCCGCTACCCAGCGGCCGACGAGGTTGCAGTGCCCACCATGGAACAACAGGCCGTGCCCGGCGCCGACCCAGACCGCGACGTGCTGTGCGGGGTGTCGCTCGACATCACCCCGGGTGAGACCGTGGCCATCGTCGGTGCGTCCGGGGCAGGAAAATCCACTCTGGTGTCGCTGATTCCTCGCCTCTACGACACCACCGACGGTGCCGTGAGCATCGACGGCACCGACGTGCGCCGCCTCACCCTTGACTCGTTGCGCCACGCGATCGGCGTCGTCGCCCAAGACCCACACCTGTTTCATGTGTCAATCGCCGACAACCTGCGGTTCGCGCGACCCGATGCCAACGATGACGACCTCGTGGCGGCCTGCACCGCAGCGCGCATCCACGACACCATCGCCGCCCTCCCCGACGGCTACGACACCGTGGTGGGCGAACGCGGCTATCGCCTGAGCGGCGGCGAGAAACAGCGCCTCGCCATCGCCCGACTGCTGTTGAAGGACCCCGCGATCATGATTCTCGACGAGGCCACCAGCCATCTCGACAACGACAACGAAGCCCGGGTGCAGGCTGCGCTCGACACCGCGTTGGATGGTCGCACCGCCATCGTGATCGCCCACCGACTGTCGACGGTGCGCGCCGCCGACCGCATCGTGGTGCTCGATGACGGCCGGATCGCTGAAGAAGGAACCCACGACGCTCTTGTGGCCGCCGGCGGGCTATACGCCCAGCAGTTGGCGGCCGGCGAATTGTTGTCGTCGACCTGATCGGGCCGTCCGTCACACACCGCCATCGGTGGTGTTGGGCTCAGGTGGCTGCTGGAAATGCCACCTGGCAGAAACCGTGGTTGCAGTACCCGCGCGGGTTCTTATGCAGATAGCCCTGGTGGTAGTCCTCGGCGTAATAGAACACCCCGTCACCCGCTGCTGATGCGTCGCAGATCTGCGTGGTGATCGTGCCGTGACCGGCCGCGCTGAGCGACCGTTGGTACAGATCGGCCGATGCCTGCACGGCGGCGAGTTGCTCATCAGTGGTGGCGAACACCGCCGAGCGATACTGGGTGCCGATGTCATTGCCCTGCCGATTCGGCGTGGTCGGGTCGTGGTTCTCCCAGAACGCCGCCATCAAGGTGGGCACATCCACAACCGCGGGGTCGTAGACCACCAGCACCGATTCGGTGTGGCCGGTGCGGGCGGTGCAGGTTTCTTCATAAGTGGGGTTCTCCGTCCACCCGCCCATGTAGCCGACCGCGGTGGTGTGTACACCGGGGATCTGCCAGAAGATGCGTTCCGCGCCCCAGAAGCACCCCATCGCCACATACAGCGCCTGATGCCCCTCGGGCCACGGGCCAACGGTGGGAGTACCCAGCACCACATGGGTGCCGTCCACGGGCATGGCTGTGGCGCGACCCGGCAGAGCCTGATCGGCGGTGATCATCTCGGTCTTCGACCCGAACAACATGACGGCGACACTACGACCACGAACGGCGCGGTGCCATGCGGTGCGCGCGACGGCAGAATCTGCCCATGGCCACAGTCACCATCCGCGAGATGACTCCGAACGATGTCGGATGGGCGCATGACCTGAACCAGGCGAACGTGCCTGAGGTCGGCTCGGAAAGGCCCGCCGCATTTGCCCATCTGCTCGATGTTGCCGCTGTGGCGCTGGTGGCCGAACTCGACGGCGCACCAGCGGCGATGGCGATCGCGATGTTGGCCGGGGTCGACTACACCAGCACCAACTACGCCTGGTTCTGCGAGCGATACACCCACCCGCTGTATCTCGACCGGGTGGCGGTAGCAGCCACCGCACGACGACATGGCCTCGGCCGAGCGTTATATGCCGAAGTGGAACAGCGCGGCCGACAGGTGGCACCCGACGTGGAAGCGTTCTGCCTAGAGGTCAACACCGACCCGCCGAATCACACCTCCATGGCATTTCACCATGCGCTCGGATTTGTCGACCTCGCAGAACGCGACACCCCCAAAGGTGTACGGGTGATGATGATGTCGCGACCGTTGACCTGAACACTTCAGGCAGCGAGCACCGCCAGGCGTTCCATCGCTTCGGTAATCACCTCGGGGCGTTTGCAGCAAGCGAAACGCACCAGGTGCCGGCCACGCGCCGGGTCGACGTAGAACACCAGATTGGGCACCGCGACCACACCGCAGCGATGCGGCAGTTCCTCACAGAACGCCATGCCGTCACCGTCGGCGCGTAGCGGGGTGATGTCGACCGTGGTGAAGTAGGTGGCTTCTGACGGGTACACCACGAACCCGGCGGCGCGTAGCCCGTCGGCAAGCAGGTCACGGGTGTGCTGCAGACCTGAGGCCACGCCGGTGAAGTACTCATCGGCGAGACGCAGACCAACTGCCATTGCCGGTTGGAACGGCGCACCATTTACATAGGTGAGGAACTGTTTGGCGCTCATCGCCGCTCGCACGATGGGAGCCGGCCCGCACATCCACCCCACCTTCCACCCGGTCGTGTGGAAGGTTTTGCCACCAGACGAGATGGTGAGGGTGCGGTCAGCCATATCGGGCAGTGATGCCATCGGAATATGCCGGCGGCCGTCGAAGAGCAGATGCTCGTACACCTCGTCGGTGATCACCATCAGGTCGTGGGTGCGCGCCACGTCGGCGATGTCGGCCATTTCCTCTGCGGTGAACACTTTGCCGGTCGGATTATGCGGGGTGTTCAACAAGATGGAGCGGGTGCGCGGCCCCACGGCGGCACGTAGTTGTGCAGGGTCGTAGCGATACCCATCGGGTGTGGGCTCCAAGGTGATCGGCACCACCGTCGCGCCGGCCAGTGCGATGCAGGCGGAGTAGGAGTCGAACATCGGCTCGAACACGATCACCTCGTCGCCGGTCTCCAGCGTGCCAAGCAGCGCACCGGCGAGAGCCTCGGTGGCACCGGCGGTAATCAACACCTCGGTGTCAGGATCGAATTGAAGGCCGTGAAACCTCAGTTGATGCTCGGCCACAGCGTGGCGCAGATCGGCGATGCCAAGACCTGGCGGGTACTGGTTCTGGCCCGACCGGATGGCATTCACTGCAGCGTCGAGCACCTCCGATGGTCCATCGGTGTCGGGAAAGCCTTGGCCGAGGTTGATGGCTCCGGTTTCCGCAGCAAGGGCGGACATCTGCGCGAAGATCGTGGTGCCGAACCCGGCGAGGCGTGAGGTGAGCGGGTCGCGCACACCGCGAGCCTAGGTGGCGACCGTCGGCAAGCCGCGCAACCCGGTGCCGCCCGATGTTGCGGCAGATCACGCGAAAAAGTGCGAGGTCTACCGCGCTGGGTGATCTAGATGATGGCGACGGGGGGTCCGTCGTGCCACCACACGGGGGCGAACGATGAACGGGGGTACACGATGAAGGTCTTCACCAAGGATCGCGGTGCGCGTGGCGCATCGATCCGCACACGTTGGGCAGCGCTGGGTGCTGCCGTGGCGGTGAGTATCGGCGCGGGCGGCATCTGGCACGCCGAGGCCGCGAGCGGCGATGGTGTGGACGGTGCGGTGCTCACCGCGATCACACCGCAACGACTGCTCGACACCCGCGGCGCATCACCAGTGGGTGCACTCGACGGCAGTGGCGCACCGCTGCGCCTACAGGTCACCGGCGATGCGGTGCCGTCGGGCGCCTCGGCGGTGGTGATGAACGTGACCGCCGTGCAGGCCCGTGCCAGCGCGGTGGGAGGTTTCGTCACCGTGTATCCCTGCGATGTGCCGCGCCCGAACACCTCGAATCTGAACTTCGTCGACGGCCAGACCGTGCCAAATCAGGTGACCGTGGCCCTTGCCGCCGATGGCACCGTGTGCTTTCACGTGTATGGACGCGCGCATCTACTGGCCGATGTGACCGGCTATGTCGACGATGGTCGACTGCGGGCCATCGAGTCGGAACTGAGTGCATTGCGCACCCTCGAGGCCACCCTTCCCGACACCAGCGCAGAGGTGGATCTGTCGGCCTACTACACCGCCGAGAACACCGATGCGGCCATCGCCCGTGCGGTGGCCGATCTGGCAATGACCGACATCGATGTCGACACCCTGGTGGACGATGATGAACTTGCCGCGGCCATCGCCGCAGTGAGTGCCTCACTCGACAGCGCTCTCGCCACCGAGGTGAACGAGGCCGTCGATCAGGCAGTGGACGCGGCCGTTGCACCAGCGGTGAGCGATGCCGTGGACGGCGCCGTGAACACCGCAGTAAGCGAGGTCGTGCTGCCGGCCGTCGAGACCGCAGTGGTGTCGGCAGTTGATGGTGCGGTGGATGCCGCGCTGTCGGGTCGCGCCTCGTCGCCGATGGGTGTGCCGGCCTATGGCCGTGCCATCGCCACCCTCGGCGTTGCCGACCAACCATCGTTCCGCACACATTCTGGTTTTGATCTGAAGGTTGTAGAGGGCGCTGACGGTCGCGTGATGATCGCCCATCGGGGCAACCTCGGCAGCGTGTGGGTCACTGCGTGCGCCGATCTGCTGTGCACCACAGCAACCTCGCAACTAGTGGCCGCATCGGGTGGTGCCCACGGCCTCGACATCGTGCTCGGCCCCGACGGTATGCCCCGCGTCGCCGTCGACGATGCCGCGGCCAGCCCCGCACTCATGGTGGTGACCTGCACCTCCCCCACCTGTGCCTCGGTCACTTCGGCCACGGTGCCCACCACTGGTGATGGCGGACGCGATGCAGCGCTCGCCGTCGACATCCACGGGGCGCTGTTGGCGGCGCATCGCGGCAGCGAGGGTCTGTTGCTCACCCGCTGTGCCGACACCACCTGTGACGCGCCGACCACGATCACGCTCGCCGGTGACCACCGCACACCCGACATCACGATCGGTACCGATGGCCGCCCGATCATCGTCACCGCCGGCGATGCGGGCATCACCGCGGTGCGCTGTACCGACACCACCTGCACGGCATTCGACACCGCCCACACCATTGCGGGCGCCGGTGCATCACCGCAGGTGGCCATCGGCGTCGACGGCCGCCCCCTGGTGGCCTACGTGCACGATGCAACGGTGAGGATCAGCCACTGTGACGACAGTGCGTGCGCCACGGTGGCCGCTCATCATGTGGTCGATGCCGACCCGGCCGGGGTGGGCGATGACCTGTCATTGGCCCTCGCCGCCGATGGGTACCCGGTGCTGACCCATGTGATCGCAGCCGGCACTGCCGACGCGCGGCTCCGCATCACCGAATGCGACGACACCACCTGTGCCACCGCCACGTCTACCACTACCAATGTTCCCGCATTGGCGGCCGCCTCGGTGGTGGCACGTGATGCAGCTCTGTTGAGTGCCGTGCGGGTGGTCGATGGCGACGGCAGCGGTGTGCATCTGCACCGCCAGATCTACACCGCGCTCACACCGAACGGGTGGTGAGCGCCACCGAGTGAATTGCGGCGGCGACCTCATCGGGATGCGAGAACACCAGCAGGTGCGGGCCGTCGACCTCAATGATGCGCCAGTCGGGGCGTGCACGTACAGCAGCGGCATAGATCTCGAACGGTGCAGCATCGGGTCCGGTGGCGCGCACGTACACGGTGGGCACATCGGCCGGCAGGTCCACATGCCACGGCGCGGTGGTCGTGGCCAGCGAGTGCTCCACCAACCCGGCGCGAATCCGGGCGAGTTCTTCCTCACCACCCACCATGTCGGCATCCAGTCGAAAACCGTCGAAGGCCACCATGCCGTGAGCGGGCGTGCCCACGGTGGTGCCGCCGCCGTCGAGCACCGGGGCGTGGGCATCCACGTAGACCATCGCGGCAATGCGATCGGGCACCTCGGCCCATACCCGGGTGATCACGCGGCCGCCATAGGAATGCCCGACCAGCACAACATCGTGCAGGTCGTTGGCATAGATCGCATCGACCACGTCGCGCACATGGTCATCGAGCGTGATGTGCGGGCCCGACTCTGCGGCGCGCGTCCCGTGGCCCGTGAGGTCGGGGGCGACCACGCGGTGACCGCGTGCACAGAGCCGCTCGGCCACACCGGCCCAGCTGTCGGCTCCGAACCAGGCGCCGTGCACCAGCACGATGTCGCGTGGCAACACAGGATGTGGGCGCTCAGTCATTGCACAACATGAAGGTGACGGGCATCGCAGCGCAGGGTACGGCACAAGATTGCATCTACGCGGCCAGTGTGCTCATGTTGAGCGACTGCGGCGCGTACCGGTAGCGTACGCATAGCGGCAGTTTGTCCGTCAGTCGGGCGCCAGCCCGTTTACGTCACTCAGGAGCACACCATGACCGACACCAGCGCACTCCCGCAGCGGCTGCACCACACCGCCTACTGCACCAAGGATCAAGAGGCCACCCGCGCTTTCTACGAGGGCATCATCGGGCTGCCGCTGCTCGCGACCTGGTCGGAACAGGACGAACTGTTCGGGGCCGTGCGCACCTACTGCCACACGTTCTTCGGCCTCGGCGACGGCAGCGCACTCGCCTTCTTCCAATTCGCCGACCCCGAAGATCAGGCCCTGTTCGACCCCGAACTGCTGCCCTCACCCTTCCGCCACATCGCACTGAAGGTCAGCGCCGAAGTGCAGGCCGACATCGAGTCACGCCTCACCGAGGCCGGCTGGCTGCCCGAGCAGACCTTCGTGCTTGAGCATGGCTACTGCCGCTCGCTCTACACCACCGACCCCAACGGCATGGTGCTCGAATTCACCGTTGACCACCCCTCTGCCGACGAGATCAACGAAGACCGCTTGGCCGACGCCCACCAGGTGCTCGAGCGCTGGCTGGGCGGCGATCACACGTCGAACAACAACTACCGCTGAGTCGACGTGTTCGGACGCTGCGCGGCTCCCGGTCGCACGACCGGGAGCTGTTGCACGTACGACCATTCCTCGGTGATGGCCTCCGACGCAGCCAGCAACCGCGGCAGATACTGCCCGAGCAGCGTGTCCATCGACGTCTCCGCCGCGTGCACCGTGACATTCAACGCTGCAACCACCACACCCGATGCATCACGCACCGGGGCCGCCACCGAGCGGATACCCACCGACAACTGCTCGTCGGACACCGCGAAACCCTGTTGGCGCACCTCGGTCAACATCCGGTCGAGATCAGCCCGAGCCGGATCCACTCGTGGCACCACACCCGACTCCGATCCGAGCGCCAGCACTCGATCCAGTTCGTCTGGGTCGAGATCCGCGAGCAGCACCCGCCCCATTGACGTGGCGACCGCCGGGAAACGAGTCCCGATCGTCACCGCCAGAGCAATGATCTTGGGCACCGCCACCCGCGCCACATACACGATGTCGCTGCCATCGAGCTGGGCCATCGACGACGACTCGCGGGTGACCGCAACAAGTTCTTCCATGTGCGGACGTGCCGCATCCCACATGCCGAGCGCCGAGATATACGACGCACCTAACTCGAGTGTCCGCGCTGTGAGCGAGTACACACCGTTGGTGCTGCGGGCATATCCCAACTCTTCCAGAGTGATCAACAGTCGGCGCGCTGTCGGCCGCGCCAAACCGGTGCGGGCCGCCACCTCGCTCACGGTCATCGCCATGGAGGTCGGCCCGAATGCGCGCAGCACATCGATCCCGCGCGACAGCGCTTCGACGAAGTCCCTGCTGCGTTCCACTTCGCCCATCGCGCCTCGCCTCCGTCGTTCAACCGGCGACCACTGTAGGCGCCCCGCCACCCCCTGGTGACCCGAGGAGACCAATATGACCACCCCCCAACCACACCGACCACTCGAGGGCCTTGTTGTGGCCGACCTGTCCCGTGTGCTTGCCGGCCCCTACTGCTCGATGCTGCTGGCCGACCTCGGTGCCGATGTGATCAAAGTGGAAAGCCCCGCCGGCGACGACACCCGCACGTGGACGCCTCCCGCCACCGACGACGGCACCTCCACCTACTACTTGTCGATCAATCGCAATAAGCGCTCAATCGTGCTTGACTTCAAGGACCCCGACGACCTCGAGGTGGCCCGTACCCTGCTGCGCCGTGCCGATATCGCTCTCGAGAACTTCAAGCCGGGCGGTATCGACAAATTTGGCCTCGGCTACGACGCGGTGCGCGACGACAACCCCGGGCTGATCTACCTGTCGATCAGCGGGTTCGGCACGGGCGCCGGTGCGTCACTGCCGGGTTATGACCTCGTGGCCCAAGCCGTGTCCGGACTGATGAGCCTGACCGGCGAACCAGATGGTCCCGCTCTACGGGCTGGCATCTCGGTATTCGACGTGATGACCGGCCTGCACGGCCTCATCGGCATCCTCGCTGCCCTCGAACAACGCCACCGCACCGGCGAAGGGCAACACATCGAGGTGAATCTGCTGGCCTCGGCCATGTCGGGCCTGGTGAACCAGACCGCGGCCTTCACCGCCGGTGGCGTCGTGCCCCAGCGCATGGGGAACGCCCACCCGAGCGTGTACCCGTACCAGACAATGCCCACCGCCGACCGCGACGTGATCATCACCGCGGCAAACGATCGCCAGTTCCGCGCCCTCTGCGGGGTGCTCGGCCTCGACGGCATCGCCGACGATCCACGGTTCGCGCTGAATGCCGACCGCACCGCCAACCGCGATGAACTCCATCCGATTCTCGTCGATGCCCTGTCGCGCTGGAGCGCCGACGACCTGTTCACCGAATTGAACGCCGCCGGTGTGCCATGTGGCCCCATCAACTCGATCGCCGAGGGTGTCGACCTCGCCGAACGTCTGGACCTGGCCCCACGGGTGCGGGTGGGTGACAACGATCGTGGCGTGGACCTGGTACGCAACCCGATCGGGTTCTCCAACTCGGAGATCCGCTACGACCTACCGCCCCCACGACTTGGCGAACATTCCGACGAGATCCGCGCCTGGCTGGCCAACTGACCTATCCCCCAAGGAGATCTGATGAACACCACCCCCACCTTCCGCACCGGCCTCGGCACCTCCGATGCCGACTCCATCACCCTGCTCGGGCGCAGCCTGGCCGACGAGATGCTGGGCGAAGTCACCTTCGGTGAACTGGCCTTCTGGCTGGTGGCCAAGCGCCCCCCGACCAACGACGAACGCGTGATGTTCGAAGCAGTGCTGGTGGCCTTGGCCGATCACGGCTTCACCCCGACCGCCATCGCGGCCCGCCTCACCTACCTGAGCGCACCCGATTCGATCCAGGGCGCAGTGGCCGCGGGCATCCTCGGCGGCGGGTCACGTTTCCTCGGCGTCACCGAAGATTCCGCCGGTTTCCTCGCCACCACCATCGCCGGAATCGACACCCTGCCAACCGATGATGCCGGCTGGGACGATGTGGCTCGCGCGGTCGTGGCCGACACCCGCGCCGCAGGCCGTTTCGTGCCCGGCCTCGGGCACCCGGTGCACAAAGTGACCGACCCGCGCACACCCAAATTCATGCAACTCGCCCGCGACCACAACAGCTTCGGGCCACACCTGTCGCTGTTCGCGGCCATCGGCCGTGTGCATCCCGAATCGCTCGGACGCACCCTGCCGCTCAACGGCGCCGGCGTCTGCGGTGCGGTGCTGGCCGACCTGGGTTTCTCACCGGCGATCGTGCGCGGGTTTGCGCTGCTTGCCCGGTGCGCTGGCGTGCTCGGACACATCGCCGAAGAACAGCTCGACCCAATCGCAAACGACATCTACCTCAGCGTCGACCGCAACATCGACTACGCGCCGCCGGCGTGATGTGACCCCCGCCACCAGAATCCACCCCCGAGTGACCGCATGTCGGTACTGTGTCCGCTGGCCGGACACAGGAGTTCGGTCAAGGAGGTCCCTACCAAATATGTCATCAACTCCAGGACAGACAAGTAACCGATGGCGCGCCTGGTGCAATGAGCACCCAGTCGGCTCCATCGCCCTCGTCGGTGTGATCGCCACCCAACTCGGCACCTACTTCGGGTACGTGTTCCCGGCGGTCGGCCTTCCGACCCTGCCATGGCCGCTCTACAACGGCCTGCTCGGGCTCGGACTCTCCGAAGGTGCCTACTTCGGTGACGACGGCAGCATCGTTGGACAGGCCGGCGTATTCGGCCAGTACGAGATGTTCCTCAACAACCCGACCGGCGTGTTCTTCGTCGGCCAAGCCCTGCACTTCGTGAACGGCATCGTGTTCGCGATCCTGTTCGGCTTGATCGCACGGCACTCACTGCCCGGCAACTCCAAGACCAACGGTGGCAACATTCAAAAAGGCTTGCTGTACGGCGTGATCATGACGATCATCTCCGCCGGCATCCTCGTGCCCTACGCCTACGTGCAGGGCAACGGTTACGGGTTCTTCCTCTTCGACGGACCCGACGGATGGAAGCTGCCCGCCGGCATCTTGGTGTGGCACCTCATCTACGGCTACTTCCTGGGCGCGCTCTACCAGCCCGACGACGACTGACATCAGGATCTGGCATCAGCGGCGCACGCCGGCGATGCCATCGCACGCCGCGAGGCCCGGACGCATATGCGTCCGGGCCTCGTCGCGTCATGGGCGCCATTTCGGTTACTCGGTGCGCGGCGGAATACGAATCACCATTGCCACACACAACAACACGACCACGCCACCGATGACCTGCACCACCGTGACCGGCTCACCATGGATCGGCCACGACAGGCCCACCGCCACCACGTGCATGCCCAGCATGTACAACGACGACCGAGCCGCTTCCACATAGGCATGCACCCAACTCATCATCACGTGCCCGAGCGCTCCCGTGAACAGCGCGATCATCACGATCCACAACCAGTCGAGGCCTCCGAAACGCGACCAGTCGTCACCGTTCGTGAACAACATCACCGGTGGCACCGCGGACACCACCGCCCAGATGTTCACACCGGTCATCCACCCGATCGGGT
>JAFMNE010000083.1 GCA_017859395.1 Ilumatobacteraceae bacterium
GTGATGGCGTACCTGCTGAACGTCACGGGCATCTTCGGTGTGCGCATCCACCTGCTGATCGCGGCGCCGTTGGTGTTGGTCATCTCCGGCGCAGCCGGGTGGGCGTTCAACAGAGGTGTGTGGTTCCCAATGCGCCGACGTGGCGCGAGCCTGATCTCGGCGCTGGTGATGTCCATCGGCTTTTCGATCCTGTTCCGCTACCTCATCCTGTATCAATTCGGTGGACGGGCGAAGCGACTGTCGGACTATCAGTTGCAGACAGCCTGGGACCTTGGGTGGTTCCGACTGCTGCCCAAAGACCTTGTCATCATGGTGGTGTCCATCGTGGTGCTGGTGGGGGTAGGCGTTGGTTTGCAGACCACTCGTGTGGGCAAGGCGATGCGAGCAGTGTCGGACAACCGTGATCTTGCTGAGTCGAGCGGTATCGATGTGGAGCGTGTGATCCGCTGGGTGTGGGTGGCCGGTACGGCACTTGCCGGTTTCGGCGGCGTGTTGTTCGCCACGACCGAGTCGATCAACTGGGAGATGGGTTTCCGCATTCTGTTGTTGATGTTCGCCGGTGTCACCCTTGGTGGCCTCGGCACTGCCTATGGCGCCTTATTCGGCAGCATCATCGTTGGTCTGTTCATCCAGTTGTCCACCCTCGTGATCCCAACCGACATGAAGAACGTCGGTGCATTGGTCATGCTGGTGGTGATCTTGTTGGTACGTCCACAGGGTCTGCTGGGACGTAAAGAGAGAGTGGGCTGAGGGGAGACGCCATGGATTGGGGCGGCATCATTGAGAACACTTTCCGCGGCTTGATCGGGGAGCAGTTCATTTACTTCGGGCTCGCCGCGATCGGGCTCAACATGCACTTCGGCTACACCGGCTTGTTGAACTTCGGGCAGGCAGTGTTCATGGCGGCCGGCGCGTATGGCCTGTCGATGGCTGTTGCGACGCTCGGGCTGAACTTCTGGTGGGGCCTGTTGCTCGGCATCGTGGTTTTTCCGCTGATCTTGGCGGCCATCATGGGCGTGCCAACGCTGCGGTTGAGAGCGGACTATCTCGCGATCGTCACCATCGCAGCCAGTGAGATGTTCCGGATTATCGCCCGTTCGCCATCGCTCGACCGCTGGACCGGATCGTCCGATGGCCTCACCGCGTTCGCGAAGACGTTCTACGAGTTCAGTCCCTACGACACTCAGGAGCGGTATTTCTTCGGGCTGTTCATCGGCAACCAGATGTGGGTGGTCACCGTTGGCTGGGTCGTGCTCGCTCTGGTGGTCGGTGCGGTGTACCTCATGATGCGGTCCCCGTGGGGTCGTGTGCTGAAGGCCATCCGCGAAGATGAAGACGCGGCGCGCAGCCTCGGTAAGAACGCCTACTGGTTCAAGATGCAGGCACTGGCGCTGGGCGGCGTGTTCGGCGCACTCGGCGGCATGTTGCGCGCGATCGGCACCCAGTCGGCTCAGCCGCAGAGCTTCATTACCGATGTCACCTTCTTCGCCTGGGTGGCGTTGATCCTGGGCGGTGCCGCCAAGGTGGGCGGCCCGGTGGTCGGTGCGGCCGTCTTGTACGCCATCTTGAACTTCACCGACATTTTCTTGCGGAACTCGGTGGCTGACGGGTGGATGCCCGAGTGGCTGATGACCGGCACCCAGGTGGGTCAGGTGCGCTTCATGTTGATCGGTCTCGCGCTGATCTTGCTGGCGGCGTTCAGACCGCAGGGCATATTCGGCTCGAAAGAGGAGATGGCGCTCGATGACCGCTGAGAACACCGCTGATATCCCGGTTGCGCCAGCATTCGCTGGGGTGCCGTGGGAGCCGGGTGCCGCGAAGCCCGACCCGATCCTTGTCGCCACCGGTGTGCGCCGTAGTTTCGGCGGCCTGACCGCTGTGGATGTTGATCATCTCGAGGTGCAGCGCGGCCAGATCACGGCGTTGATCGGGCCGAACGGTGCGGGGAAGACCACCTTCTTCAACCTCTTGACCAATTTCGACACCCCTGATGTGGGGACGCGCACCTTTGAAGGGCGTGAGCTGTCGCGTGTGGCGGCTCACCGCGTGGCGAATCTGGGCATGGTGCGCACGTTCCAGCTCACCAAGTCGCTGTCGAAGATGACGGTGATCGACAACATGCTGCTCGGTGCCACCGGTCAGTCGGGTGAGCGCATGTGGCGGTCATTCCTGCCGTTCACCTGGCGTCGTCAAGAGGCCGAAATCACCGCGCGCGCCGAGGCACTGCTCGAGCGGTTCAAGTTGTCGCATATGCGCGACGAGTTCGCCGGCACATTGTCGGGTGGTCAGCGCAAGCTGTTGGAAATGGCCCGCGCGCTGATGGTGGAGCCGAACATGGTGATGTTGGACGAACCGATGGCTGGTGTGAACCCGGCGCTGAAACAGTCGCTGCTCGACCACGTGAAGGGCCTGCGCGATGAGGGCATGACCGTTCTATTCGTCGAACACGACATGGACATGGTGCAAGAGATTTCTGACTGGGTGGTGGTGATGGCCGAGGGCCGCATCATCGCTGAGGGTCCGCCGGCCTCAATTGGTCAGAACCAGGCGGTGGTCGACGCATATCTGGGTGCGCATCACGATGCCGCCCTCGATCTGGGAGAGGACTGACATGTCCGCTGAACCATTGCTGATCGCCGATGATCTCACCGCCGGGTATCTGCCGGGCGTGAACATTCTGAACGGGTGCTCGCTGGAGCTGTTCGAAGGCGAGTTGGTCGGCATCATCGGCCCGAACGGTGCTGGCAAGTCCACGCTGGTGAAGGCGATCTTCGGTCTGGTGAACATCTCTGCCGGCGCGGTGCGCCTGCGCGGTGAGGACATCACGAATATGAAAGCGCACTCGTTGGTGAGCCGGGGGATTGGGTACGTGCCCCAGACCAACAACGTGTTTCCGTCGCTCACCATCGAGGAGAACCTCGAGATGGGCACATTCCTCGCCCCGAAGACCTTTGCGCAGCGTTTCGATGTGGTCGGTGAAATGTTCCCGAAGCTCGTCGACCGCCGTGATCAGCGCGCCGGGTCTCTGTCGGGCGGCGAGCGTCAGATGCTGGCCATGGGGCGGGCACTGATGATGGATCCATCGGTCCTACTGCTCGACGAGCCTTCTGCCGGCCTGTCACCTGCGTTGCAAGATGAAGTGTTTGTTCGGTGCCACAAGATCAACCGTGCGGGCGTGTCGATTGTGATGGTGGAGCAGAACGCCAGCCGGTGCCTGCAGATCTGTCACCGGGGGTATGTGCTCGACCAAGGCGCGAACGCGTACTCGGGTACGGGCCGTGAACTGCTCACCGACCCAAAGGTAATCGAGTTGTATCTCGGCACGTTGGTCAAGTCCCACCAGGACTGACCTCTCTCCACTGTCCGCGTCAGCGCTCGACGTCGACATCAGTCCAGAAATGCGAAAGGGCCCCGGGTTGCCCCGGGGCCCTTTGCTGTGTGTGGTTGGGTCTGTATCAGACCTTGCCGTTGACGCTGCCGATGACTTGGAGGGCGCCGTCTGCGTCGAATTCGA
>JAFMNE010000043.1 GCA_017859395.1 Ilumatobacteraceae bacterium
TGGCAGGTACGCCAGTCTGCAGAGGACCTGCGTCGCTAGTTGGGTGCGGCGATGCCGCGCCCACGCTCAGACGCTGACGGGTTCGTCTTCTGGTTCGTCCGCTCCCACCACCTCGGCTGCGGCCGACGATGATGGGACATGGGCGGAGCCCTCCACATTGAGGTGTGGCAGGAGGCGATCCAGCCAGTTCGGAATCCACCAGTTCCGGCTTCCGAGCAGAGCCATCGTGGCGGGGACGAGCAGCATGCGCACCAAGGTGGCGTCAAGCAGGACCGCAACGGCCAACCCAACACCGAACATCTTCACGATGCGGTCGTCTTCGAGCAAGAACGCGCCGAACACCACCACCATGATCGCGGCAGCCGCGGAGATCACTCGAGCGGTGGCGGCAAGTCCGTCGGCCACCGAGTTCACCGCGTCACCGGTGCGATCGAACTCTTCTCGCACCCGCGACAGCAAGAACACCTCATAATCCATCGAGAGACCGAACACGATCGCGAACAGCATCATTGGTAAGAACGGTTCGATCGGGGCGGGTTCCACCCCGAACACCGACGACAGCCACCCCCACTGGAACACCGCCACCACGACGCCATAGGCCGACGCGATCGACAGCACGTTCATGAACACGGCCTTCAACGGCACGAGCACCGAGCGGAACACCATGGTGAGCAACAAGAACGACACGCCGAGCACGGCACCGAAGAACACCAGAATGCGTCCTGCGAGATAGTCGGTGAAGTCGATATTGCTCGGCACGGCACCGGTCAGGCTCACCACCGCGTCCGAGTCACCGACCGCCGCGGGAATCACCTCGGCGCGAAGCCGTTCCACGGTGTCGACCGTGACCTCGTCTTGAGGTGACGTGGTGGGAATCACCTGAATCAACCAGGCAGGCGACTCTGCCGCGTTGGTGAGATCGCTGGGAAATGGCTGACCCACCCGCGCTACACCAGGGTCAGCCTCGAGCGCGGCAGGGAGCGCCTGCACCATAGCCACATCATCAGCCGATGAGGTCTCGATCACCGCGATGAACGGCCCGTTGAAGCCCGGACCAAACCCCTCGGCGACCAGGTCGTAGGCCCGTCGCGTAGTGGTCTCCTCGGAGTAGTTGCCCTCATCGGAGAAACCGAGTCGCAGCGAGAACACCGGGATCAGCAACAGCACCAACGCACCGCCACCGACCAGAGCAAACGTCCATGGCCGCGCTTGGATCGCGCGGCTCCAGCGATAGGAGGTGGTGGCACGCAACGGCTTGGGTTTCCGCACCGGAACCTGGGCGCGAAGGGGACGCGCCGCAAGACTCGCCACCAACGTGGCGACGGCAAGTAGCGCACCGGCAGCGGCCAGCCAGCCGAGCGACAGACCCGCACCGAGCAATGCAATGGCAATGAATGCACCGGTGAGCAAGCCACGCCAACGGGTGACCTCGACCTTGGCGTGGAACAACCCGAGCAAGGCCGGCACAAGAGTGATGGACGCCAGCAATGTGACGGCAACAGTGGCGGCTGCCGCGATACCGAGCCCGGCCACGAACTCCAGGCCGATCAACAGCATCCCCAGCAGCGACAGCACCACGGTGATACCGGCAAAGACAACCGCGCGACCCGACGTATCAACCGCTCCTTCGGTTGCTTCCAGCGGTGTTGCGCCCGCACGGGTCAGTTCGCGATACCGCGTGATCATGAACAGCGCGTAATCGATACCCACGCCAAGGCCGATCATGATGCCGATCAGCGGCGCGAACTCGGGAATCGACACGCCATTCGACATCAAGCTGACGAGACCGAAGCCACCGGTGCCCACCCCGGCGAGAGCAACGCCAATTGGGATGCCCATCGCCATCACCGACCCGAATGACACCACCAAGATCACGATGGCGAATGCAAGGCCGATCAGTTCACTCTCCGGAGGTTCGAACTCGGCAAGCACCGCACCGCCGATCTCCACGGTGAGCCCGTCGATGTCGGGGATCAGCTCGCGGATCTCGGCACCGATCTCAGAGGCCGTGGTCTGGTCGACATTCACCTCAAAGTTCACGCTGGCGAATGCAATCTCGCCCCCGGGCGCGATCTGGTTCTCGCCGAGTGGTGTGTACGGGTTGGTGACAGCGACGTGCTCGATCGCATCAACCTCGGCAAACATGTCGGTCATCGCCGCCGTCACATCAGCCCGGCCGACACCACCCTCGGCGGTGAAGACAATCGACCCGCCGAATGCGCTGCCCGCACCGGGGAAGTACTCCGACACCACATCGAATCCACGTGAGCTCTCGCTCTCCGGGGTGGAGAACTCACCGGAGAAGGCGGCGCCGACGGCCCCAGCCAGAGCGTTGACACCGACAAGAGCGACAACCCAGGCGATGAGAACGAACAAGCCATGGCGAAAACACCAGCGTGCAAGGGAGCGATACATGGGAGGACTCTCCGTTGTTGGGGGATGTGTGTCGAGTGAGACCGTGACAGGCAACGTCACAACACGACACGAGGATCGTATCGGTGATCACCGCCGGTCGCCGGTGCGACCATCGTCGCCTCGATTCTCCGCGGCGATCGCTGAGCGCGACCGGTCGATGCACTGTCGGAGCGGTGGGGTTCGTTGAATGCGTTGTTGACTTGACTGTCGCTGTGCCGTACACATACCGCCATGGCCAATCGACAGCCGCTCCTCCATCGCAGCGTGGCAGCAACACATCACGTGACGGTGGAGTCGCCGGTTGGCAACCTCGTGCTTGTTGCCGACCGCAGCGCACTGCGGGCAGTGCTGTGGAACGACACCGAACCCGAATGGCGTCGCGCAGGTCTGCAGCATGCTGCGTCGAACATTGACCACGCCCACCCCATTCTCTGCGCAACCGCCAACTATCTCACCGACTGGTTCGATGGCGGACGCTCGCGATACGAACCGCCACTGGCTGTTGACGGCACCGCGTTTCAACAAACGGTGTGGAACGCTCTCACCAGCATTGCCTACGGCACGACGGTCACCTATAGCGATGTTGCACACACGATTGGGCGCCCAACCGCGGTACGCGCTGTCGCTGCTGCGATCGGTCGCAATCCACTATCGATCGTGGTGCCATGCCATCGGGTCATCGGGTCGAACGGTTCGCTCACCGGGTTCGCGGGCGGTCTCAATGCCAAACGCACCCTGTTGACCATTGAAGGGACGCTCACCCTGGCCGGTGCGCCAACCCACCATCAATTTTGATGACTGCCCCGGTGGTGTACGACGACGCGTCACTCGCCAAATACAGCGCCGCGCCCACCACCTCATGGGCCTCGCCGCCCCGCGCGAGGGGAATCTCCTGTGCAGCTCGCACGTTGAACGCATCCAGATCCCAGGCCTTAGCGATATCGGTGAGGAACGGTCCCGGCATGATCACGTTGGCTCGCACCGTCGGGCCGTACGCATGCGAAAGACCTGTTGTCAGGGTGTTCAGCGCCGACTTCGCACCCGCGTACACAAGTTCGTCCGGGCTCGGTGCTACCGCCGCGATGGACGACACGTTGATAATCGACCCACCGCTCGCGGCGGCCATCGATGCGCCAAAAAGGGCTGACAGCCGAAATGGCCCTTTGAAATTCACCGCCATCACCTTGTCGAACAGGTCCTCGCTCACCTCGACCAAGGACGGGTACAGCGGTGACATCCCGGCGTTGTTCACCAGCACATCGCAGCGACCGTATTCGTCGTAAACCAAACGGTGAAGTGCCTCACAGTCATCCCAACGGCCCGCGTGAAACGCGGTGGGAGTTGCCCGTCGGCCAGTTTCCGCCACGACCTCGGCGGCTAATGCCTCGCAGGCATCAACCTTGCGGCTCGCAATCACGACATCGGCACCGTGACGGGCAAACGCCATCACCATCTCACGACCCAAACCACGGCTACCGCCAGTCACGACCGCTACTCGCCCTGTCAGATTGAACATGTTGTCCATTTCGGCCTCCCTGTGTGACGTCTTTACACCGTTGCGCCGACCGTAGTTCTGTCACACCGCCGGCTCCGCGTCAGCACGTGAAGTGGAATGACTCACCGGTCCGCGCGGTTAGCACTCGCATGAGCGAATCCACCCCCACCCCCACTCGTCGCGGCAGCCGCGTCAAGTTCTCGCTCAGCCGCACACTCGACGTAACCCCCGACCGCGCCTGGGCACTACTGATCGATTGGCCCGGCCACGCCGACTGGGTACCGATGACCCGCGTCGAGGTCGACCCTGCTGACACCGATCGTTTCACCGCCTGGTCGGGCCTGGGGCGTCTGGCGCTCGAAGATCGCATGCAGGTTCGCGAGATCGATCACGACAGCGACATCCGCCGCTGCGTGGTCGACAAACTCGGGCCGATCCTGGTCGGCGAAGCCGAGTTCAGTGTTGCTGCTGGCCCTTCCGAGGTGACCAGCATCGTCACCTGGCGCGAAGATGTGCACGTTCCCTACCTGCCTCGGGTGTTGACCGGGATCGTTGGACGCATCGGAGCGGCACTGTTTTCGCAGTCGCTACGCCGTATGACAAGGCCGCCGCGTCGTCCCCGGCAGTGACAGCGCGGCCGCCTTAACTGTCTTGACAAAACGCTATTTCTGCGCGCTTCGCGGGAGAGACCCACACTGTGGGCACATTGACGTCGGTACCGTCAACGCGATGTCGTGCCCGTCTTAGTCCTCGGTTTTGCCCCTTTCATCGTGGGCGTTCCAGCGTCCTGAGCATCATCTGATTCGGCCCGAGCCGAGGGAGAACGGGATACCGCTCTCTTAGACACCTGCGCCGAGGAGCTCTTCACCGCTTGGTCACCCGCTGTTCCAGAAGTCACTATTTTCTTAATACCCGTTAGCCGACGATCTGCCGTGACTTCGAACTCCACATTTACAGCCTCAATTTTTGAGTTTGCACCTTTATCGAAAAGAGGGCCATGTCGCAGCGCATCCAAAAGATTGCTTTGAATCTGTTGCATCCAGATCGCGTTGGCAGCCCTCAAACGGTCGCTATCGAATGCGAGAAGTTGAGTGGCCGCGAACCATTTCGCGAGATACTTCTGGGCAAACTTCAGAACTTTCTCGTCTTTGACTCCATGCGATGCGCCCGACAAAAGTACTCCTCCAAACCGCCAGGGCGACACCTCTTTCCGCTCTACGTATGGTTTCAGTGCTTGGGACTTCAGTGCATCGAGACTGAGTTGCAAGGACTCTGTCGCTACTGCCTGGTTGGGGGCGATGCCCGTCAGGCCACGGTTGAAGAAACTCGCGATCCAGTTTCCTGCACCGCGAAGTCCCGCGTAAATACCTTTTCCAGCCTTTTTGACCGTTTCCCAGTAGCCCGACAATCGCTCGCTCGCTGTTAGCACGTCTCCACCCTCAATAAACTTGACGGCGTTATCCCGAGCTTCATCCCACTCGAGGTCATTCAGTAGCTGCGGAACAACGACTCCTGACGGGAACGTCTTGACATCAACCTGTTCCAACTTGTCTCGCTGTCTCATCACCCACTGCTCACCTAGACCAAGACTGTGCAGTAGATTGTTTGACTCTGACGTATCCTCCATGAGAGCCTTCACAACGACATGTTTGAACGCCGTCTCGGTGTGGTACTTCGTTACTTTTCGATACAAATCATCGTAGCGATCTTTATCATTAACCGAGGCGCCAGGCAGGCTCGCCTGACGGGTTGCGTCCTCAAAGTTGCCGACCTCATTCGAGTGACGCGCAGTGCGCACCCAACCGGCCACGAACGAGCCTAGACCTATCGTGACCTTCGCCAAACCACCAATTGCTGCCGTCGCCGCTCCCGGAATGAAAGCGCCGCCGAGGGTCATAAAGCTCCCGACTGCAACTGCTAAATCGGACGCAACCTTTCCGAAGCTCAGTCCATAGTTTGTTGCGACCTGACTCCTGACTGTTTTAATGGCCTCTAAGTCAGTCTCGCACTGTAATGCTTTTGATTTCCTATCATCAGAGGGGTCTGATAACGCGGCCGTCTTAGCTAATTGGAGGGCACTCTTTTTCGTCTTGATGTCATCGTTGAGTTCGCCCCAAGTTCGCCACAACGGCATGGTTGTCTGGGTCCACTCTTCGAAAATTGAGAAAATCGCCCCGACGGCCGCTGCCACTGGAACCATCTCAAGCCCCGGTACGTTGCCAAGATTTTCTGCGAGTTCTTTTCCGGCGTACACCGACTTCGCAACCAAATCCCACGTTGTTAGGATTGCTTTTGTCGATTTTTGAGCCGCGTCCCTTCCCCCAGTAGCCTCCCAATTGGCTAAAGAACTAATGGCGTCACCCGCCTGCGTGAAGACTAGGACACTCTTACCAACCAGTTCCGCTGAGGCAACTCCCTTACCAGCATCCTCAGAAATCGGAGCCCACTTCGCTTTGGACAATTCATCCGCATTGCCTGTGCCAGCATTCACCCCCTCAGCAAATGTCTCAGTAACCTCTTTAGACGATTTCAAATCTTGTATTTCGCGTTCTTTTTTCGCGTTATATTGGAGCTCTTGAATCAACTTTCGGGTCAGTCGATCTTCTGAATTGCGTAGTTCTTGTTCCGCAGATTCAAGAAGGGTCGCCTTTTGCTCGGAAATTAATGTCAGTTCCTCTACGCGACCGGCCAGTACATCAATATGGTTCGTCGTTTGGGTTATCTCGGCGCCCAGTTGGTCCTTCGTTACGTTTGGAGCACTCCCTTTGGCAGCCGTTAGGTCGCGAGATCTTTCATCTCTCAAATTTTGATTGGTATTTTTGGCCGCTTCGGCTTGCCCTTTCTGTCGTTCAGTATCGACTAACCCTGCTGCCTTTCCGGCGATGAGCAGGTTTTTATCGCTCAATTTCGCCGTCAGATCTTCAACCTTCCCGAGTAAAAGCTCTGGTTCTCTGAGGCGGTCTTCAAGATCAGCCTGAATTGCCACCTTCTGGGCCTCAAGTTTCGCGGTAAACCCGGTCGCGATCCTGACTTTGTTGAAAAAACCGGTCCTTAAATTTTCAAGTTTCTCATCGGCTTGCTGTTTCGCATCAGAAATTTTTCCAGCAACATCCAGTTTTTGATTTGACTTCTTTTGCTGTTCTATTTCATTGATTAGCGAAGCGGATTCTTCATGAAGACCGTTCAATTCACCCGTCAAACTACTGACCTGGGCTTCTAATGCCGTGAGAGCGTCAACCGACTGCTGCAGGGTTGCCTCTGCTTCTTCAAGGTCGTTGTATGCCTTTTGAAGCTCTTTCAAGGCTTGGAGCTTGTTGGCCTCGGTAACTTTTTTTTGTGTCGCGGTATTTACATCGCGTTCCGCGGATTTCTTGTTATCTTCTGCATTCTGCTTTGCAGTTTTTTTCTGTTCTACATCGAGCTGCAATTCTTGCTTAGTCGGTTCATTAGTGCTCGTACCCAGGCGCTGAAGTGGCAGGTTCGGGATCCGCCGTGATATTCCCTGACGTCGAACCGCGCCCTGCTGAACGGTGTGAACTACCTCGTGCGCGATGAGGTGCTGGCCCTTTTTGCTGGACGGGTCGTACGTGCCCGCTCCGAAGTAGATGTCCTTACCAGTAGTGAAGGCTTCTGCGCCAATAGATCGGGACAACTCGGCGGCGTCAGCGTCTGCGTGCACCCGAACTTGCGAGATGTCTGCACCGAGGAAAGCGCCCATTTCCGATTGAAGTTTCGGCGGGAGCGGTGTTCCAGAGCTACCGGCTGAGAGCGCAGCCTCGAATTGAGCCCCAGCGGTAAAGCCTCCCGTGCGCAATAGACCCTGCTCGCTACCGTCGTCTGGTGAGCGAAGGGCACCTGTGGACTCCGTTCTGACCTCATCGGGTTTCCACGAACTGAGAAAGGCATCTGCTAACCGCTCGGCTTCAACTTCAGCGGGATCGTCAGCGCGTCCGACCGTCATCCGAAGTTGTAAGAGCGACTCCGTGGTGGTTGCATCGAAAACCACCGTCTGCTCATTCGAGGCGTCATCCTTGACGGGGCGTGTCTCGGGCTTGCTTTCTTTTATCGCATGCGAGCGTGCCTTTTCTTGAAAATCCGTCATGACAACTCCATATCACTTCCGGTCCCTCTCTGATTTGGTGACGAACCAAAGTCGACTGATGTAAAAAAATCAACATTTGAGCAATAACTGCGGAAGAGGTCGACCACTAAATTCACAACTTCATCCGCGACCTCCTCGTAACTGCTCTCGGCGTTGAAGGCCACCTCAGAATGTACTGCCGGCACGGCCATGGTCGGGTGCAAAAAATAGGCCCCGCCACTTACGCGCTCAGTTAGCAGCGTTAGCGATTCGGTTACTGTTCTAAGTACTTGCTCTGACGCACCGAGAAGCGAAGGGACGTTTACGGAAAGGACTTCGACACGAACTGATGTCTCGCTGAAACTCACACCGCAGGAAAGGAAGAGATCTCCACAACGAGCGGCACAACCGATACCGAACGGAGAACCCCGGTCTTCAAACTGAATTTCTCGACCGCCCAATTTATCGGCCACACTCGCGCGCAAATTTTCCACCCTCGCCCCACCCTCGCCTCCGGCACACCTAGACGCGCCGTACACTAGTCGATAGCTGTCGCGAGCGTTTCCCCGCCTAGCTCACAGCACTGGCGCCGAGGCTCGACCGCGCTCGGGCTCGTGCAATGTGATCGTAATTAGGTGGCCAGCCTTCAGATCGCGCTTTAATGGGCGACGCTGACCGAAACCGGATACAACCCTCTCATGCCCTCTTCGCATCTTTCTTACTGGGAACAGTTCACCGATGAGGTTCTTCGTCTTGCCGCAATCGCTCTCGGTGGTGATACGACCGACGGTGCTGAAACTGTTCGGCGCCTGCCGAGTTTCAAGGCTCCTCCTAACTCCCCGGCATCGAACAAGGCGCTTTCACAAGCAATCACGGATTTCGGCAGGAAAGTCGAGAATGATCTGATCGGCACATGGGGGCGGCTCCTTAGCGCCGACGTCGAGACCATGAGTCGAATTACCCCTCTTCTCGCCCTCCTTGGAGCGGCAGAGACGTCAACCGCCCGAAGGCGCGCTATCACCTCGGTAGGGGGGGACAAAGATGGGAGTTGGACGCTCGGCGCAATTCAGTTCGTGCTGCCCCACGCAGTTCGTGAACTCGCGCCTTCCGCTCGGCTGTCTCGAGCTGGTTTCGTTGTCATCGAAGACACCGGTCCGTGGGCTCGGCGATCGATATGGCTTGCTCCAAACCTTGCGTGGCAGTTACACGATGTGCAGGATCGCTGCGACCCGGAACTCCCTCACAGCTTGGAACGATTCACGCCCGAACATCCTCAGAAGAGTGACAAACGATTTGTTCTCGTCGCGGGACATGACCCCCTGAGCCGTAAACAACGTGCCGCCGATCTACTCGGGGGGCCTGACGCACTCGTCATATCACTCGCAACAGAATCGATTCCGAAGGACGGAGCCATCTCTGCCCTTTCTGTTGCAGAACCAAGCTCTGCGCAGTGGGCAGCGCTCTTACGTGAGGCAACACTGTGCGGATCCTCAATCGTCATTGACCTCCAGGGCCCACTGCCGGTGAGTGTGCGGACTTTGATTCAAGATGTCGACCATATCCGGTGGGGAATCTCCTCTACGCACCATCTCAGCATCGCGGAAATCCCCAACCTGCCATGGGTCGAAGACACCGTCCAACAGACGCGCGGAGAAACAAAAACGACTGAGCAAGCGAACAAGCCGTCGCCAAGCTCCATCCACCGTCTGACACGCACACAGCAAAAACAGGTGGAAAAAGCACTTCCTAATCTTGGAGGGGATGCGGAATCTGCGACACGTCGTCTCATATCCGGTGAAATCGACCGTTTGGCCACTCGAATCACTCCACGAAGGGGATGGGCTGACCTCGTTCTGCAAGAACGTGAACTCAAAGCCGTTCGTCAAATTGCGGACCGATATCGCCACCGTGGAAAGGTTCTCGACCAATGGGGTTTCGGAGCAGGCAATGCCACGGGGCTTATTGCGCTGTTCTCCGGCCCCCCAGGGACCGGGAAAACGTTGTCAGCAGAGGTCGTTTGCTGTGACTTAGGTATGGACCTTTTCCGAGTCAACGTCGCGTCAATGGTTTCCAAATACATCGGGGAGACAGAAAAGAACCTTGAGCGGCTCTTTAACGCAGCTGAGACTGGGACCGTCGCTCTGGTATTCGATGAGGCCGACAGCCTTTTCGGACGTCGAGGGGAAATCGCAAAATCGGCTGACCGCTACGCCAACTTGGAGGTCTCGTACCTCCTTCAACGTATCGAGGCGTTTGATGGCCTTGTGTTTCTTACGAGCAACCTGCAAGGGAACATTGATCCAGCTTTTACCCGACGAATTCATGTGTCAGTTGCTTTTGAGAATCCTGAAAGAGAAGAGCGGAGCAAACTTTGGCAGCTCTCTATTCCTGACGGCGCGCCGGTGCACAATATCGACCTTGACTTCCTCGCGGGCCTAGAACTCACAGGTGCAGAGATAAACAACGTAGCAACAGGAGCAGCTTTTCGCGCGGCAACCGAAAATTCCTCCATCTCCATGGAACACCTCATGAATGCACTTGAGCAAGAAACCACAAAACAAGGTCGCCTCGTCGACCCAAGAAATTTTGGGCCATACGCGCATCTCATCACCTAAAACTCGCAGTTCAGTCTCATCGCCCCGTCTGCACAGTGCCATTTATAGCTTTCAGACACTCATGCTTCGTCTTCCAACTTTTATCAACCTTGCACCCGTGGTGTTCGTGTTCTTATGGAGCACGGGATTCATCGTTGCTCGCTACGCCACCGACGATGCTGGACCGTTGAGTTTTCTCGCGGTGCGCGTACTGTGCGCCGCAGCAGTGCTCGCCGTCGTCGCGCTGGTCCAGAGCAGCCCACGCCCATCTCGAACTGGTGTCGGGTGGTCAATGGTGGCCGGTGTGGGCATGCATGCCGCCTATCTCGGCGGTGTCTTCATTGCAATCAACAACGGCTTGCCATCAGGAATCGGCGCTCTCATCTCTGGCCTTCATCCGGTGATCACGGCGGTTGTTGGATCGATTGTGTTGGGTGAGGTACTTCGGCGCCGACGATGGTGGGGTGTCGCTCTCGGACTCACCGGCGTTGCTGTGGTCGTCGGTGAACGCGCTGCCGCCGGCATTGAGGGCGTCTCTGCTGGCCCCGTCGCCGCCGCCGCTATCGGCACACTCGGGATGTCGCTCGGCACCCTTGTTCAGCGCTGGAGCGGGCGCTCCACACCGTTGCTGTGGGGCACCGTTGCTCAGTTCGGCGGGGCGGCCGTCGTTCTCGTTCCACTCGCCATCATCATTGAAGGCATGGACATTTCCGCCAGCGCATCGACAGCGGCAAGTTTGGCGTGGGCTGTTCTGGTGCTATCGGTCGCGGCCGTCGCCATCATGGTGTGGCTGCTGCAACGCACCGATGCCGCGTCGGTGTCGAGCCTGTTCTTTCTCACGCCGGCGTTATCTGCCATCGAAGCAGCGATCCTGTTCGGGGAACGACTCGCGATTACCTCGGTGATTGGGCTCGTCATCGCCGCCGGCGGTGTCGCACTTGCGACGCGGACCTGAGCGATCGGTCAACGTTCCGGGCGCGGGTGGCTGGCATCACCCCATGGCTGCCAACGCAGCGCTCACCAGCGACTGGCCACGAACGTCGCCGAGGAGGCCGTCATCCATTCGATTCATCATGTAGGTCACCGTCATCTGATTATCGAGATCGTTCACCACCTGGGATCCACCCCAGCCGCCCCAGTAGCACAGCCGCCGCTGTGGCAGGTGCGGCACGGCATCGTTCGGCAGGCCGAAACCAATGCCGAAGCGCACCGGCAACATCAACACCTGATCGGTGCCATCGGCCTGCACCCGGAAAACCTCTTCGATGGCATCAGCTGACAAGAGGCGAACTCCTGCCGCCACACCTCCGTTGGAGATGGCGCTTTGGGCAAGGGCGACAGAACGCGCATTGCCGTGACCGTTCGCTGCGCCGATATCGGCCTGACGCCATTCATCGGTCCACGAGACCTTCGCATGCATGACCGGGCCGGTGAACGTTTTCACCATCACCGATTCAGGGTCGAGGGTCGACGCATCGATTGGCGGGGGTGGCGGTGGCACCACCGCCGACACCCGAGAGAACTCCGAAGAATCAAGGCCGATATGGAAGTCGCAGCCCAGGGGTTCGGCTACCTGACGCCGGAAGAACTCGCCGAGTTGCAGACCGGTGATGCGGCGCACCACTTCCCCGACGAGGTGGCCCTGACACATCGCGTGATACCCACTGGCTGTTCCTGGTTCCCACCACGGCGCCTGGGCGGCCAACATTGATGTGGAGCGTTCCCAGTCATAGACGTCGTCGACGGTGACTGGTTGCGCCCAGCCCGACACCCCTGAGGTATGCCCCAACAGGTGACGCACCAACACGCCGTCTTTGCCTTCGGCAGCAAACTCGGGCCAATAGCGCGCCACCGGGGCGTCGAGATCCAACAAGCCGCGATCCACCAGCATCAACGCGCACAGCGTCATTTGCGTTTTAGTGGATGACCACACATTGGTGATGGTGTGCTCGGTCCACGGCTGGGTCTGCTCCGGATCAGACCAGCCTCCCCAGAGATCCACGACCGACTCACCAGCGATTCGCACCGCAACCGACGCCCCAAGATCTCGTCCGGCATCAAGATTCTCCGCGAGGATCTCCCGCAACGCCGCGAAACGCGCGTCGCATGTTCCATGCACGTCAACCACTGCACACCCCTCAGACCGATCGGCAGACGTCGCACCGTAGCACTCGCTGTGGGCCCACCTATCTGGATGCAACGATGTCTGCGGTTGGCCTATGTTGGCGGCCGTGAGCGTGGCCGATCACTGGGACTCCGTGTACCGCAACAAAGCTGACGACGAACTTAGTTGGATGCGCACCGATGCATCGCGTTCGCTGCGCCTGATCGGTTCACCAACGAATTCCGACGCTGCGATCGTCGACGTCGGCGCCGGCACATCGACCTTGGTCGACCATCTCGTCGATGACCAGTGGCCACATATCACCCTGCTGGACCTGTCAGCCGCGGCACTCGAAGCAACCTGTTGCCGACTGGCCGACCGATGCGCCGACGTTGAACTGGTCACCGGGACGATTCTCGACTGGCAGCCACAGAGGCCATACGACGTCTGGCATGACCGGGCCGTGTTCCACTTTCTGCACGGGAGTGAGCGCGAGTGGTACGTCAGCACGGCAGCGCAGGCGATTCGCCCCGGCGGCCGGCTTGTGCTCGCCACCTTCGCCCACGACGGACCGGAGTCATGTTCGGGCCTGCCCACTCAGCGCTACGACACAATCGGCCTCTCCCAGGTATTCGGCGACCACTTCGCCCTGACCCATCATGAGCGCGAGGTGCACGTCACGCCATGGGCCGCCGAGCAGCCATTCACCTGGGCCGTTCTCGAACGGCGTCAGGTGTCGAGGCCGTAGCGATACAGGTTCGTCTCGTACGGGGTGAATCCGAGACGCTGGTACAACCGGTTCGCTGCGGCACGGCTGGCCCGCGATGTGAGGCTGACATTCTTCGCGCCACGACGTTGTGCTTCATCGATTGCCGCGCGATTCAACGCTTCGCCGACGCCGTGACCACGTGCGGCATCGTCGACCACCACGTCTTCAATCCAGGCTTTCACCCCGGTCGGAATGCGGTACAGAGCAAGAGTGAGCGAGCCAACAATCGAGCCGTCTTCCAGCCGCGCGATGAACAACACGGAATTGTCATTGTTGACAATCGCCGCCAGGTCAGCCGCAGTCGGCGGCGGCGATGAGGATGACAACTGCGGGATCAGACCAGCAAATGCCGCAACCAGTTCATCATCGACAACGCTCGCAGCAGAGATCGTGGCGGCCACGAGCCGTGACCGTACCCGACCGGTAGCGTGTGTGCCGTCATGGAGCACCTCCGCTGGCACGCCGAACCCTCACTGCGCGACCCTGTCATGGTCGCGGCGTTCACCGGTTGGAACGATGCCGGCGATGCCGCCTCGACTGCGGTTCGCACCCTCATTGAGACCACGGGTGCCCAGCCCCTCGCCGAAGTCGACCCAGAAGCATTCACCGACTTCGCCACTGTGCGGCCGCACATCCGTCTCGACGACGGGCGCCGCAACATCGTGTGGCCCACCGTTGGCCTGTGGCACGCCTCGCTACCCGGCACCGATGCAATCTTCGTGCTCGGACCCGAGCCCGCCCTGCGCTGGCGGCTGTTCTCCGAACAGTTGCGCGGCGTTGTTGAACGGTTCGACTGCCCACGGGTTCTCACCCTCGGGGCTCTACTCGCCGATGTGCCCCACACCCGACCGGTGCACGTCATCGGCACCGCCACCGACGACGATCTGATCGAACGTTATGACCTCGAGCGGTCACGCTATGAGGGCCCCACCGGCATTGTCGGCGTGCTCCACGCCGAACTGGCCGACAGCGACGCAGGATGCGCATCGCTGTGGGCGGCCGTTCCCGGTTACGCCTCACAGGTGCCATCACCAAAGGCCGCAATCGCCCTCATGGAACGGGCATGCGACATCATGGGCACCCCCACCCCGTCGTCCGCACTCGCCGACGAGGCAGCGGACTACGAGGCCCGCATTGCTGCACTCGTCGGCGACGATGACGACCTCACCGACCACATCGAGCAACTCGAGTTGCTAGTCGATGAGATGGACGACGAAGTCGACACCTCCGGGCCGATCGATCTCGGTGAGTCCGAACTGCTCCTCGATGAACTCGAGCAGTTCCTCCGCGACCGCGACACCGACACCTGAGTCGCGTCGCGGCTGCACCGCACGTCAGTCGGGCTCGCCGATATCGCGCCACACCGGGGCGCGTGGCGCTTCAAACTGCACCGGCAGTTCCTCACCCCGAATTGCTGCAAATGCCATGGCCGACCACCAGTCGGCTCCCGCCGTTCGCTCGGGAAACGCCCCTTCGGCGAACCATCCGACGTCACTCGTCTCGAGCGGATGGGTGTGCAGCTCTCCCCCGGTTGCATGGCAATGGAACAACAGCATGTACATCCCAAAACGAGAGAACCCCATGCGCTGGCCATCGATCACGGCGATCAGACGCCGTGGTTCGCAGTGGATACCGCTCTCCTCGGCGACCTCTTTCACCGCGACCTCCGACGGCGAGTAACCAACATCAGCCCAACCAGTCGGGTACAGCCACACCCCCGAGTCGCGCCGTTGCACCAGCAGCATCTCGCCGTCATCGTTGCCAACGACTGCACCCACAGCAACTTTCGGTGTCACATACCCTGGGACGCCTTCGCCGATATTCGACAGCCACTCCTGCACGAAGTGATCAGTCTCGCGACGCGTCTCGAGACCATCGGCGAGTTCTTGTGCCGCAGCTTTGATGTCCCCCGCGACGTGGAGCACCTCTTCGTAACGCTCACGCTCGTACAAATTCTCGGTGAATCCCATGCCGGTTCGAGCGATCGCAGCCAAGGTCTCGCTCCAACGCACGAGATCGCGGGGATCGGGCACCGACGACATGGGGGCTCAACCTACAGCGCGAAACACGCCGGCTCAGGCGACAGCATGCAGGATCGCCCGTTCAATCTCGCCGCGATGATGCACATCGGTCACCCGTGAACCGTCTCGGGTGCGCACGTAAAAGGTGTCGACCACCGACATCCCCACCGTCTGCACGGTGGCGTGCCGGATGTCGAGCCCCACCTCAGCGAGCGCCGATGTGATGCGATACAGCACGCCGATCTTCGAGGCGCAGTGCACCTCCACAACGGTGGCATCGCTGGACGCGCCATCATCGAAGACCACCTTGGGCGGACCCGGTGGACGAGCCTGGGTGGCTCGACGCCGACGATACGTGCGCGCCTGCTCCGCCAGTCGCGCCGTGATCGCAAGTCCACCGGCCACAGCACGTTCGACGTCGGCGATCACCGGGCCCCATTCCACGCCAGCACGCGGAACAACGACTTTGAACTGCGATGCACCCATTGCCATGCCGGCAGTTGGCTCATCAGAATGCGCTTGGGCGCCGATCACGTCAAGCCCGTGCAGGGCAAGTGCCCCAGCGACACGAGCGAACATGCCAGGCGTATCGGCTGCCACCACGGTGACCACATCGTCAATCGCACGCACCGCGGTCTCCCCCGATGCCATCAATGCCAAAGTGTCGGCATCGGGAAACAGTCGCCACACCACATCGTCGACGTCACCGCCACCGAGTACGTGATCAACGCGGGCCGCGAGTTCGCGGACCAGCCCAGCCTTCCACGACCCCCACGCCGATGGACCCGTGGCCAACGAATCGGCTTCGGTCAGTGCATGGAGAAGTTCGAGGCGAATACCGTCACCCACCTGCTCGGCGACACCCGCGATGGTGACCGGGTCACTCAGGTCGCGGCGCACCGCCACATCGGGCAGCAAGAGGTGATGTTCGATCATTGTCACCACCACCTCGGAGTCGCTGGCAGTCAAACCAAGGCGCGGCCCAATCGAGGTGCGCAACAACTCCACCCCGACCTCGGTGTGTTCACCCGGGTAGCCCTT
>JAFMNE010000084.1:0-1638 GCA_017859395.1 Ilumatobacteraceae bacterium
GACGAGGCCGCCATCGTCCGGCTCACCCATGACTATTGCTGGGCCCTCGACACCGGTGACTATGAGGCCCTCCGGCAGGTGTTTACACCCGATTGCACGGCGCGACTGGGAGGGAACCAGAGCAATGTCGATGAGGTGATCGCTCGCGTCAGTGCGGCTCTCGGGCCACTCGACGACAGTCAGCACATGGTGAGTACCCACCAGATTCGACGGTGGGACGATGGCACGGTCACCGGCCGGTGCTACCTGCACGCGCAGCACATTCTCGCTGGTGTTGCCGGCGGTGATCAGTACATCGTGGCCGGTCGGTATGAGGACCGGTACGTCCACACCGATGAGGGGTGGCGCATTGCTGAGCGTGAACTGGTCGTGATGTGGACGGCCGGTAACCGTGACGTTGTCCGTCGCGGTTGAGGCACGTCGGATCGCGAATCAGATGCTGCGCTCGCGTCCTTCCCAGTAGGGCTCGCGCAGTTTGCGCTTTTGCACCTTGCCCGTGCCGGTGCGCGGGAGTTCATCGGCGAAGTCGAATGACCGTGGACATTTGAACCCAGCCAGATTCTCGCGACAGTGCGCCGCGAGGACGCCGATGAGTTCGTCGTCGCCTGCCACACCATCATTGGGGACCACGATCGCTTTGACCTCTTCGCCGAACTCCTCGTTGGGCACACCGATGACAGCCACATCGGCCACCAACGGATGCCCGCCCAGCACACCTTCAATCTCTGCTGGGTAGATGTTCACACCACCGGAGATGATCATGTCGATCTTGCGGTCGCTGAGCCACAAGTAGCCCTCGTCGTCGAGATACCCGACGTCACCGGTGGTGTAGACGCCTGGTTCGAGGTGGGCCTCGGCGGTCTTCGACGGGGCATTGTGGTACTCGAAATCCATCCCCATCAGGTTGCGGAAATACAGCGTGCCCTCGGCGTTCGGGCCACAGCGCTGACCGTCATTGTCGACCACGATGATCTCCATATTCGGCAGGGCCTTGCCCACCGAACCACCTTTGGCCAGCCACTCCTCGGAGTTGATCAGGGTGATCACCGAGGCCTCAGTCGATCCGTAGTACTCGGTGATCTTCGGGCCCCACCACTCGATCAGTGAACGTTTCACCGCCGGCGGGCACGGCGCGGCACCATGGAGCACCATCTCCAGTGACGAACCATCGAAGCCAGCCTTGACCTCGTCGGGCAGATCGATCAGTCGTTTCATCTGCGTGGGGACCAGATGGATGTTTGTGGCCGAGTAGCGGTCGATCAGGTCGAGCACCCCTGCCGAGTCGTACTTGTGCTGCATGACCGTGGAGGACCCCGCCATCATCGGCAGGAACGAGAAGGCCCATTGCGCCGAGTGGTAGAAAGGCCCGCACAGCACCGTCACCCCGGGCACACGCATCATGTCGGCAAATCCCGCTCCGATCAGGTGCCAGAGTTCTGGGCCGGTTCCCTCGGGCATTGACGACAACGACCCGCGCACACCCTTTGGATTGCCGGTGGTGCCCGAGGTGTAGAACATCGGCCCACCGAAAGCCTGGTCGGCGGGTTCATCAGGAGATCCACCGTCGACAAAATCGTCGAAATTCACGAATCGTCCGGCGGTCGGTGCGCCGGCAACGATGCCGAGCGTGACCGCGGC
>JAFMNE010000084.1:2040-3475 GCA_017859395.1 Ilumatobacteraceae bacterium
TGGGTCAGGTCTCGCGTTCGCGATAGTCGCCAAAGGCACGGTCGCGGTCGCTCAGCGCGGCGGTCACGCCTTTGGTGCGGAACGTCGCCATGTACTCGCGCGATGACGGCTGGTGGAAGCCCATCGCTTGGATTTCGGCGGTGGCGCGGATACCGGTGCGGATTCCCATGGCCTCCATGGCGCGGTGGGCTGCGCGCTTGTTGAGTGCCAGCAGATCTTGAGGCACTTTGGCGATGCGTTCCGCGATATCCAGAACAGCATCGTCGAGCTCGGCAATGGGGTGAGCACGGTTGGCGAAACCATTGCGCACTGCGTCCTCGCCGGTCATCGAGTCGCCGGTGAGCAGGGCTTCCATACCCTGGCGGAGGCCCATCATCCAGGTCTGCCATTGCATGTCGGGCGGCGACATAAGGCGCACGGGCGGGTATCCAATGGCGGCATCGTCGGCCACGTAGACGAGATCGCATGCGGTGGCGAGTTCGGTACCACCTGCCAGGCAGTAGCCGTGCACCTGGGCGATGATCGGAGTGTTCATATCCCACATCTCAAACCAGTTGTTGACTACGTGGCGGCTCCACCATCCGTCGGCGCGCCCGATGGGTCGTTCCACATCGCTGTTCGGCGATCCGAGGTCGTAGCCGGCGCAGAAAGCCGGACCAGCGCCGCGAATGATCACCACCGACACGTCCTCGGAACGGTCCGCCTCGCGAAGTGCATTGAAGAGTGCACTGCGAAGATCGTCGTTGAGAGCGTTGCGCTTATCGGGACGGTTCAAGGTAAGTCGTCGCACCAGCGGTCGCGGTTCGTCGATCAGCAGAACGTCGTCCATGTCGGGTCTCCTCTGATGCGTTCAGGACACGACCCCGTCGGCGCGGAGTCGGGCGATGTCGTCGGGGCCATGGCCGAGTGCGGCAAGAATCGCGTCGGTATCGGCACCCTTGGCCGACAGCGATGCAGCCACTGCGGCGGGGGTTCGCGAGAAGCGAGCCGCGGGTCGGGGCTGGCGTACCCGCCCGGCCACAGGGTCGACCCACGTCTCAAGGGTGCCGTTGTGCACGATCTGCGGGTCGTCGATGACCTCACCAGGGCTGAGAATCGGACCACATGGCACATCGGCCGCGCGAAGCCGATGGAGGATGTCAGCGAGTGGCAGGGTGCGGAACACGTCGCGCAGCAATGCGTCGATCGCGCGGAAGTTCTCGGGCACCATGGCCGCCTCCATGGTGGAGAAACGGGGATCATCGCACCACTCGGGATGGCCGACGGCGCGATAGAGCGAGTGGCGCATCGTGTTGTTGGTGGCGATGTAGACGAATTGCCCGTCGGCGGCATCGGTGAGGGTATAGATCTCCGCGAGCAGCACGCCCGGTGTGGGGTCGTCGAGCATGGTGTGGTCCATCATCCCGTCGGGCCAGTGGAACCACACGCAGGCATC
>JAFMNE010000085.1 GCA_017859395.1 Ilumatobacteraceae bacterium
CCGTGGAGTTGCAGGCTGTGCTCGGACAGACGACTTCGACCGACTCGCGATACGGCGGAACTTCAAGGGAACGGAAATCTGAGGTGCCGCTCACCGTGACCTGAGCCTCGGGAACCGTAACCCACTCACCCGCTTTGCTCCACACGAAGTTCAAGCGAGCCGGTGCAGCAGTTGGTGACACCACCGCTGACACCGAACGATCCTCGCCGTAGGAAAGGCCATCGATACCGCCGGCGGCTAATTCTGGAGAAAGCTCAAAGTTGCCATCATCAGTAGCGAAACTGATGAGATACTTTCGTAACCTCGCGCCCTCGTTCGGTGGGATCCGGTCAATGCGGAAACTACCCGCAGTCAACCCCGTCCCAACACCTCCAAAACTAAATCGGGGAGTCACAAATGATCGCTCGTACGGCCGGCACTCCCCTGCCGAACTCCCTACGGGGATATCAACGTCAGTAGTTAGGTAAATCTCGCAAAATCGAACACCGCGAGGATTTCCATCGCTGTCGTAACCGAACGTATAGGGGAAGCCCTGTTGATTATTGGAACCCGCGAGACCTTCAATGGTGGTGAGGTTCGTGTATCCCGTGCCACTGGTATTTGGAACCTGGATAGTGCCGACTATCGATGCGTAACGGCGCAGGGTCACATCCAGACGAGAATTCACTCCTAGCTGCAAATCCACCTGGCGTGTCAATTGTTGATGATCGAGAGGGACAATGCCGGCCAACTTGGCGGCGTCAGAGGGGTCAGCGTCATTAACCGGAACAATGACATCGAATGTTCCGGACCCGAACGCATCCTCAAATGTCGCATCACCTGAGAAGTCTGTGTCGACGCAGATACCACTCTTGGTCTGCTGTGTAGGACTGGGTTCGGAAGTGGCTTTTTGCCAAATGTCGTTGTCGTTGTCGCGAACCACGGTGCAACTCGTTGAACCCGGCGCATCAAGAATCGAACCCTGTTGCGAGTTCGCTGACGGAGTGATGAATACCGACGCGCCCTCAATCGGGATATCACCGCTTCCCGTCACGTTCATGCTGAGCGACGCCCCCGGCGTCATCAGAATCAAACCCGCCGGCGTTTCACCTTCGGCTGACACCTGCAGCGTTACCGACTTGCTTCCGAATCCGGGCGCAGCCAACACAAGATTCACTGCTCCTGGTGATACACCGGCTAAACGAAATCCCCCTCCCGGGGTGAGGGTACACACCACATTGTCTTGACTCGGGATGACCTCCACGGTCAGGTGATCTGACCGGCATCCCTCCGACCACTTAGGAAACAGCTTTTGTTTATTGACGTCAAAAAGTTCGTCGAACTTTGTGTCAATGGCCGTGATGTCGCGCACAGTCGCGGTCACCTCACCGGCATCAAGAGGTGTAGCCCGGACAAGACCCAGTACGATCGACGAATCGTCAAGTGGTTGCAACGACCGATTCGAGGGGCCGCGGTAGGCCGCCATCTCCACGTCGTAGGTCGCATCATCGGGCAGCGTCAACGTGTCGCCCGGGCCGACGATCACACGGTAGAACTCGGGCAGATAGCCGTAGCGCTCGAACTCGACGGTGTATTCACCGGCAGGGATTCCCGACAGGCGGAATGATCCATCACCGGTGGCGGTGGTAGTGCGCCAGGTACCGGTTTCGCCAATGACGCTCACCCCCACACCGCCGCAACTGCCCACCGCCAGTTCCGCGTCGCCCGCGGTCGGATCGGGATATGAGCAACTGCCGGACGTGACCTGCTGAGAGACCGCACCTTGGATAATCGCTGTCGACGGCAACAGATCGCGCACGTCGATCGCCACGTCGCCGGTCGACACCGTGACCTCACGGCTCTGGGTCAGCCATCCGTCTTTGGAGAACGTCAGCAGATAGGTGCCATAGGGCAGATTCGGGAAATCGAATGAACCCGCCACAGCGCCCACGGTGAGCGTGGTCGTCGTTCGGCTGACGTCGCCCTCGAGGGCAACGGTGACCGCACCAACTCCCGCATCGCGATATGTGATAACGCCACGGATCGTTCCTCGATCCCGCTCCATGGTGGCGTCGACGCCATTCACCGCAGCACCACCACCCACCTCCACCGTCAGCTGCTGGGAGGCATGCCCGTCGGCGATGATCGTCACCAGATAGGTCGCCGGGGTGGCGAGGCCATCGATCTGCCAGGTGCCCACCCCCTCGCCCTCCGAGGCCGTCGTCGTGCGGTAGGTCACGGTTCCCTGTGTGGCCACGATCTCGGCACCACCGAGGGGTGTGCCGGCGAGGTCCGTGACCCGACCGGTCATCTGGCCTCGTCCGGGCACGAGCGTGATCGCGAGATCGATCTCGGTATTGCCACCACCGGTGGTCACCACCTGAGAGGTCAGGTCAAATCCGGCACGTGACGCCGTGACCCGATAGAAGGCGTCGGCGATGAGGCCCGAGCCCACCCGGAAGCGTCCTCCCTCATCGGTGGTTGCCGAGATCTTCTCCAACACCGTTCCCGAGGAGAATGCCACCGGCGTGCCGGCAGCGATTTTCCCGGTTGACCCGCCAGTGGTTCCCTCATCACCAAATGACACCCGCTCAACCAACACCGACGACCCGCTGGGGTCGCGTGGGCCTTCCACGGTGCCGGCAATGACGACCGGCGGCGTTACACCAGCATCATCTTCGCCGGTTGCCGCACCGGCGAGAACCACATCGGCGGGAGGCCCCGCGTCGCCACTGTCAACGACCGTGTCGACCGGAGCAGCCACTTCAGGGTCACCTGAGATGCGGTCGAACAGAACAAACGACACCGATGCCCACACCGCCAAGGCCAGAACCACCGCGGTGATGCGTAACAACAGCGGCGGCACCGTCGGGCGCTGGATGAACATCGCCGTCGTCGACGACGGCACTGAACCCGACCGCGCCTCGATCACCACACCGTGGCGCCGCTCGGAGAACCACGACCGTTTAAGCGGCGTGATCACAGCCCCGAGGCGAGCACCCTTCCTGGCTGGCAGCGTGAACGTCGCCGGGCGCATCTCCACGTCAGCGCCTTCGGAACGACCCGACATCGTGACATCAAGATCTTCATCGCCCAGATTCCGGACCACCGTGTTCAGGCGCCCACCAGATCGCCCGGTCACCGATGAGGGATCGGTTTCGACCGCCAACGAATAGTTGGTACCCACCCGCAGAACCGTGACCGCGGAGGCTCCCGCATCGGCACCCGGTGCGCGTGCCGTCACCGCCACGGTGCGGTCACCGGGCGGGGAATCATCGGGCAGTCGGACCCGCAGAGATGCGCGCCCGACCGCACCGGGTGCGATTACCGGCATCGGGTTCGCTAACGCCCACAGGTCCGCATCGAGGCCCTGCACATCGATGATCGGCGTGACCTCGGTGGTGGCGTCATTGGCCACCG
>JAFMNE010000086.1:0-707 GCA_017859395.1 Ilumatobacteraceae bacterium
GGGTGTGGTCGTCGCAGCGATCGATGACCACACCAAGCAGCTCGGTGAACGGCATCGATTCGTACGCCATAGCTGTCATGTCAGGGTCCCCAGGCGGGGTGAGCAGTTGCGAGGTCATGCGTTTACCATTGCAGCGACGTTCACCCGCACCGAAGTCGAGTGCCTGGGGCGTCACGCCGCTAGTAACGAGGTTTGGCTCGCCGTATGCGGTTTTTCATGAGTGCGTTCTCGGAGTCATAGTTGGCGTGCACCGTGTCGACGCGAGGCGATGGTAGCGAGCGCGCCGAGACTGAGTAAGAGCGCGAGGACGCCGTATCCGGAGTTGCGTCCCCCCGTACTTGGGAGAAGTGGGGTTACAGAGGTGGATGTTGAGGCGGCCACATTGGTGGACGTTGTTACCTGAATCGTCGTTGTTGTAGGTGTCGCGGCCACGGTTGTTTCGGGTGCAGCGACTGAAGTCGTGCTGCTCGCTGGCTCCGTTGTTGTTGGCCCAGCGGGTGTAGCCGGGGACGATGGAAAGGAAAATGCGCCAATTCCTTCAGCCGAAATTGCCGCGACTCGAAATTGATACGACACGTTGTTGCTCAGGCCGGTGATCGTGGCGCTCAGCAATGATTGAGCGCCATTCACTCGTGTCGCTCTAGCGAGGGTCGAGGTGTCGGCGATTTCGGTGGTCCAGTTGGTTCCGTCTGTTGTGGATTGGACGG
>JAFMNE010000086.1:807-3377 GCA_017859395.1 Ilumatobacteraceae bacterium
GAGGTGTCGGCGATTTCGGTGGTCCAGTTGGTTCCGTCTGTTGTGGATTGGACGGTGTATCCGGTGATGGCTGCGCCGCCGTTGTTGGTGGGGGCGGTCCATGTGAGGGTGGCTTGTGCATCGCCTGTGACGACGCTGAGTTCAGTTGGCGCGGAAGGCGTTGTTGCTGGGGTTGCGGCGTTGGTGGGCTCTGATGCGGTGCCTGCACCGACACTATTGAGAGCGGCGACTCGGAATTGATAGCTGGTTCCGTTGTCGAGAGCGGTGATGGTGGCGGTTGCGGTGGTGTCGGAGGTGTCGGCGATTTCGGTGGTCCAGTTGGTTCCGTCTGTTGTGGATTGGACGGTGTATCCGGTGATGGCTGCGCCGCCGTTGTTGGTGGGGGCGGTCCATGTGAGGGTGGCTTGTGCATCGCCTGTGACGACGCTGAGTTCAGTTGGCGCGGAAGGCGTTGCCGCTGTCAACACCCTCCACACGCGAGCCGTCAAATTGTCACCAGCAACAGCGAGCACCGCGCTATCGGAGCTGGGCACGATGTCCCGCCCGCTTGTTTCTTCAGAGTTGAAGAGTGTGAGAACACCGTCACCATCGAAAGACGTGTCCAGGTTGCCGTCGCTGTCGAAACGGACGAGTAGTACCTCTCGGGAGTAGACGTAATCATCCATGGAGGGATCGCTGATCTGTTCTTCGCGGGTAGCGATGGCAAAGATCGAGTCGTCTGATTGGACTGCGATCGACTGGATTGACTCGCCCACTCCAAGGTCAACGACGGTCAGCCCTGACGTCCCGAATGTGGTGTCAACGTTCCCATTATCGTGAAGGCGTGCGATCACCATGTCGCGGTCTTGGCCGTATGTGCGGCCCGCGATGATGATCGATCCTGTTGATTGCGTGGCTATGGCGTTGCCGAAGCCACTCCCTCCCGTGCCGGTGATTGTGACAAAACCATTGGTACCGAATGATGTGTCGAGCACACCGTCGGCGGTGAATCGCCCAACAATCAATTGGTCACTGCAGCATGTTGTGCGACCGGTCAACAGAATTCGGTCACTGTTGTCGAGAAAGGCTGTGGTGCCTTCCTCGAAGGCGCCTGCATCGAGAACGGCTTGGCCGCTTGACCCAAAGGAGGTATCTAGGGTCCCGTCGGTGTTGAACCGGGCTAGGAACAGGTTGGAGGAAGAGCCAAGCGTATTGTCTTGGATAATGATTTTGCCGCTGCTTTGTCGGAGCAACGCGTAGGTTCTAGCAGCGACGTTGTTGGTGATGTAACCACCTTCCGCGAAGGATGTATCGGGCTGTCCATCGGCGGAAAGTCGCAGAAGGAATAACTGTCCTGTGCGCTCTCCAGCGACAAGGATCTTCCCGTCGGCTAGCAGGACTGACGCGCTTGCTTGATCGTTTGTCCCACCCAAATCGATTGTCGCGACACCACCTGTACCGAAAGTGAGATCGGGGGTACCGTCAGGATTGAGTCGCGCTAGCTGAACGTCCGTATCGTACGGCGATTGCTGCTTGTCGGAATAGCCGGTGAGAATGATCTTGCCATCTGGTTGGAGAAGGATGGCTGCTGACCCGGCGTAGATCGGGTTGATAGAACTCATCCCGTTCGTTCCGAAGGTCTGGTCAAGGTCGCCCGGTGCCGCGTTGATGGCAGATGGATACAGGGCTGCCGACGCGATGGCGAGGACAGCCAAGAAGCGTGCTCGCGAGACTTGTGCGGTGCGCTGGCACCGTCTCGTGTGCTTCGTGCCTCGCGTATGAGATGCAGGTGAGACAGCATGTCGGCATCGTTCTCGCCGATTCAGGTGGAAGAGCACCGCGCGTGCTTAACACACCTTCTCGACCACAGCGTGACCGGGCTGACCGAGACTGATGTGCGGCGATGCCTCGGCGGTCGCATGTGATCTGTTCCAGGGATCAGACGTTGATGGTCTTGGGGTAGTAGGTCCCCGGTGGGATCGCGGCGGTGTCACGGTTGAAGTCGCCGTCGAATGGCCACGAATCGTCGGCACTGAACTGCATCAGGCGGCCAAGTTCGCCACCTCCGGCGGCTTCGTTCCCCACCAGCGACCAGGCCTGACGCTTGTAGGTCCAGTTGTCGGGGTCGAGGCGGTGGGTCTCGCGCCAGTGGGCAAATGCCGATTCGCGGTCGCCACGGCGCCACGCATCGGTTCCCAACTCAAACCGCGCTGCGGCTTCAGATCTGGCGCGGTCGCGTGGGCGTGACGCGGCCACAACCTCATCGGGTGTCAGCGCGAAACGGGAACCGTCACCGTGTGCGGCCCAGTCGCGAATGGCGTCGGCGTAGGAGTTGCGGTCCTGGCCCGCGCGGAGAGCAGCAAGCGCCTCCTCTCCCTTCTCTGCGGCTTGTCTCTCACGTTCGGCCATGAGGTTCGCCAGCCACTCCGGATACTCCGCGGGACCGGCCCATCCGGGTTCGGCCGGGCGCACGATCATCCCTGCTTCATCAATCCAGATGACATTCGGGATGTTGACCACACCGAACGCTCGCTCGAGAACATGCTCGGTGTCGATCAGCGAGGGGTGTTGTGGACGCGCTGCATCGATGT
>JAFMNE010000044.1:0-14096 GCA_017859395.1 Ilumatobacteraceae bacterium
GACGATCGAGTTCGTCGACGGTGGGAACCGGGGCGCCCTCCTCGGCGACGACGAATGCGACCACCGACTCACCCCATTCAGGGTCGGGTCTGCCAACCACCGCAACTGCCTTGACCGTCGGATGTTGCAGCAACACTTCTTCGACTTCGCGCGGATAGATGTTCATTCCACCACTGATCACGAGATCCTTCGATCGATCGCGCAGCGTGAGGCAACCATCCTCGTCGAAGCTGCCCATGTCGCCGGTGTACAGCCAGCCGCCCCGAATAGTTTCGGCGGTGGCAGCATCGTTGTTCCAGTAGCCAGACATCACCACGTCGCCGCGCACGACGACCTCTCCGATCTCGTCGATGGGGAGTGAGCGACCGTCCTCGTCGACAACACGCACTTCCACGTCGGTGCGCGGGAATCCGACACTCTGCAGGTGGTCGCGCCAACGAGGATGAATTGTGTTCGCATGCTGTGCCTTCGACAAGGCGGTGATCGTCATCGGGGTTTCGCCTTGTCCGTAGATTTGAGCCAATTTTGGCCCGAACACGGCGAGCGCATCTTCGAGGTCGGCCATGTACATCGGCGCGCCGCCGTAGATGATGGTCTTCAGGTTCGAGAGATCCGCGGAGGTAATGGCGGTATCGCTGGTCAGACGTTTCACCATGGTTGGTGCAGCAAAGAACGAAGTTCCGGGCCAACGCGAAATGAGTGCAGCGATCTCCTCGCCTTCCACGCCACCGGATTCTGGAATCACGCTCACCGCGCCGCGGGCGATGTGGGGAAGACCATAGAGACCGGACCCATGCGAAAGAGGCGCGGCGTGCAACACGGCATCGTTGGGCGAGATCGGATCGATGTCGGCGAAGTAACTGAGCGACATCATCAACAGGTTGCGGTTGGAGAGCGTGGCTCCTTTTGGTCGTCCGGTGGTTCCGCTCGTGTAGAAGAGCCATGCCGACTCCGTTGCCAATCGTTCGACCATCGGCGACGGGGCCGATGAAACCATTCGGTCCCAGTCCTGACCGGGTGCCACGATCACGGAGCGCAGACACGACACGTCGCCCATGAGTGACCGAACATCGTCAGCATGTTCATCGTCTGCCACCACGATCGAGGATCCGCTGTGGCCCACGATGTAGGCAATTTCGTCACGGTGGAGTCGTGCATTGATTGGAACGGCGACGAGGCCCGCATGCCATGCAGCGAACATTGTTTCGAGATATTCGGCTCGGTTGCGCATCACGATGGCAACGCGAGCTCCTGTTTCGAGCTGGTAGGTCTCGTGAAGAGCCGTTGCAACCGACGAAATGGTTGTTGCAAACTGCGACCACGTCGCATGAACCGACTTGCCGAGAGCGATGGCAGGCGCGTCCGGCCGAAGCGCCGAGTTCCGGTGAACCCACGTTGCAAGGTTCATAGCCGCTCCGTTTCGATTTGTATCATGCGTGATATATTACCGGACAACCGTCTGGTCAAGATTCGTGCGTAAAGATTCGGGGATCATGAAAATCACGTCCGATGAAGCCTTGCGCCGCGTGGCTCTCCATGATCACGGGGTTTTGTCCACCCTTCATCCCGAACGCGGTATCGACTCGGTGCCCGTCGTCTATGCGATCGACGCCGGCGGATTCATTGGCATTCCCATCGACACCGTCAAACCCAAGGCGACGACGTCGTTGCAACGCGAGAAGAACCTCGTGACCGACCGGCGCGCCACCCTTCTCGTGGACCTGTGGGATCGCTCTGACTGGTCGCGTTTGTGGTGGGTGCGAGTGAGACTCGAGCGAGTTGACGACGACGAGAATGGAGCCGAGCGGCTTGCCGACCTGCTAGCGGCGAAGTACCCGCAGTACCGTGACAAACCGTTCGCGCGGGTCATGATCTTCAGAGTTCTGGCTGTCACCGGATGGACCGCCTCGTAGCCGGGACTGTGTTCGAGACACTGTTCGGTTTCATCCTGAGCGAACTAGCCTGAGAAACCAGTCGGTTCGGCGTCTGGAGCGAGTTTCGGTCCGGGTTCTGCTCCGCCTCCGGCGCCTCTAGCTCAATGGCAGAGCAGCGGGCTTTTAACCCGTTGGTTCAGGGTTCGACCCCCTGGGGGCGCACGAGGACGTTGCCGTCCAAACGCGGCGACGCGCACAGGGTGTGCAAGGGTGTGCCCATGGGTACAAACCTCACTGTCGAACGCTCGGGCGATGTGGTCACCATCACCTTGAACCGTCCGGAGACGCGTAACTCCCTGTCGCGCGACGTGATGCTGGAGATGCAAGCAACCCTGGACGAGGTCGGTGCGTCCGATGCGCTCGGCGTCGTGATCGCCGCGAACGGCCCGGTGTTCTCCGCCGGCCACAATTTCGGCGACATGGTCGATGCCAGCCTGCCCGAGGCGCGTTCACTCCTCGAGGTCTGCACCCGAATGATGAACACAATCCAGGAGATACCCCAGGTGGTCATCGCTCGTGTGCATGCGCTGGCGACAGCGGCAGGATGTCAACTGGTGGCCACCTGCGATATGGCCATCGCCGGTGAATCCGCGTCGTTTGCTCTGCCGGGTGGCAAGGGCGGATTGTTCTGTAACACGCCGCTCGTGGCGGTGGCGCGTCAACTGCATCGCAAACATGCCCTTGAACTGTCGATCACCGGTGATGCGGTCGACGCCCACACCGCTGCGGGATGGGGTCTGATCAATCGTGTGGTGCCCGATGACCAACTCGTGGATGCCGTCGATGACCTCATGGCGCGCTCGATCCGTGGGTCGGCGATGGCCAAAGGCATCGGCAAGCGCGCGTACTACGCCCAGGTCGATATGGATCAACCCAAGGCCTACGCCTACGCAATGGAGGTCATGGCCGCGGGCATCGTGACCCCCGACTGCCAAGAGGGGATCTCGGCTTTCTTCGATAAGCGGCGCCCCAACTTCACCCAGCGGGCCTGAGGTCACCGATCTCGGTGAACCTGGCCAACTCGGCCACGACCCGGGTGCATCGGTAGCGCACCGCGCGTGCGGTCACCCCGAGGTCGGCGGCCACCGCCTCGGTCGACCCGCCGACGATGACCCGTCGCACAACTTCGACATCGAGAGGATCCAGACCCGCCGCTTGGGCTTCGATCAGCACCTGTCGTAACGCATGGAGGTCGTGCTCGTCGACGGCCGACGGTTGGTCACCGATGAATTCCGACACGGTCTCGCGCTGTACCTGGCGTCGGTTCTCCGCATGGAACGCTCGGTACACGGCATCAGAGATGAGCGCTGCAGCAAGACAGGAGGGGTGTCGTCGCGGATCGAAGGTGCGAATTGCGATCCATGCTCCGGCCATCAGGTCATCGATGGCCCGCGTGGAGCTAATGCCACGCGGGCGCCGTCTGATGGCGGCCAGCAGACCGGGCAGGATGCGCCGCATCACGACTCGCGCCGCCAGCTCGTCGTCGTGAGCCACGGCGACAAGTCGCCACAGCACCTGCTCGGATTCGGTACCGGTGAACGACGACGAGCGACCGCTCTCGTCGTAGCCGGCTGCGACGACGAGATCATCGAGGTCGTTGATGTGACAGCGGGTCACGCTCCACGACCGGGCGCGGCTGATCGCTGCTGGATCGGCGCAGACGCGGTGCCAGTCGGCATCGAGCGCGCTGCGCACGACACCACCAGGTGCATCGGCAGCGAGGCGCTGGCGGCGTGCGTCCCGTTGGCGTCGCCGTGCCGCACGGCGCGCGATGTCGTGGGAGTCAGCAGCGGTTGGATCGAGGTCGAGTGACGCGGTCGCTGGCATGCCACTGGCGGTGGTGATGCCGTCGATCGTCGAGTTGATGACGTGGTTGTTGGGGACGGTGATGTCGATGGTGTGTTCCATGCCCCGACGGTGCGAGCACGCCCTCTCCAGCGGTCTCCCCGGAGGCATCACCGCAGGTCACAGCAGTAATATCGATCTCCCCGAGGATCTCACCGGTAGGACGGTGTATTCCCCGACAGGGCACTGCGAGCCGCCACCTGCGCTGTGACATCGTCCAATCACCCGCCATCGTGGATCGTTGCCTCGGGGCCAGCCGCGGGCACCCGCTTGCGAGCAGGAACCTCGGGCCGAGCCGAACTGCGCGACCCCTCCCTCGCCCCACATCACATCTGTGTGCTCCCCGATGGGTCGGCGCGCACCGTCGTCGGCTCCGTTGGCGGGCGCACGCATATCGATGGCGTGCATGCTCTCCATCTGGGATCGACGACTGTCGTCGCCGTGGCGAACACACCTCGGTCACGACCAGTGTCGACCACGCTGCATCGCACCCGGCGCCGCTGTGTCGATGAGTTACCGGCACCGCAGCTGCCGGTGGCGCCGGCAGCACCCCCCGATCGTCGACTCGGCCAGTTGCTGGCCGGGAGCGCGGCGGCCGCGCTCATGTCGATCGCCATCGGAGTGATCATCGGGCGGCCCCTGATCGCGCTGTTTGCTCTCGGTGGTGTGGCTACGGCCGGGGTCGGCATCATCGGTGATCTCCTTCGGCGGCGACGGCATCGACGTGCCGTGCGTAGCCATGAAGGCGAGGTCGCAGAGGTGCTGCACAACCATCGTGTCGGCGTCGTTGCTCAGCGCCGCACCGTGTGGCCCATCGATGTGATGGCTGTGGTTGCGTCGGTGCGGTTATGGGAGCGTCGCCACGACCACGACGATGCGATGCGGTGCGTCGTCGGCGTCGATGAGCACGACCTTGGCGTGAGCGTCGACCTTCGTGGCGGTGCCGTACTCGCAGTGCGCGGCCCTGGCGCAGTCACCGCGGGGGTCGTGCGTGCAGTGATTGCTCAAGCCCTGCTCTGGCACGGCCCCGCCGACCTGGGGATCGTCACCGACTGCGATGATCTCGTGCGCTTTATCCCCGAGACGTACCGTGACCACCCGCGATCGATGATGGTGATGCTCACCGATGATGTCGCCGCGCTATCACACGCCAACAGTGCTCCGCGACGCGCACTCGGCGACGGCGCTGCGATCATCGTTCGGATTCCAGTCGGCGTCGACGTGCCGGCTGTGTGCACCACGGTGTACGACGTTGCCGCGGACTACAGCGGTGTGCTCGCGTACGGCGATCACATCGCATCACCACGGGTGGTGGCGATGACTCCAGAACTCACCAGCGCTGTTGCGGCCGTCACTGGCCGCCTGATCGACCCGGAGCACGGCGGTGCCGCCCTGGCCGACGCGGTGCCGCTCAGCACGCTGCTCGGTGACACACCACCGGTCGGCGTGGTTGGGGTGCCCCTTGGCGTTGATGATGCCGGCACCGTGTGGTGCGATCCGGTGAGCGACGGTCCGCATCTGCTGGTCGCGGGCACCACCGGTTCTGGCAAGAGCGAAGCCCTGCGTGCGCTGGTGGTGGCACTCTGCGCCCGCCACTCACCAAAGCACTGGCAAGTGTGTCTCATCGATGCCAAAGGGGGAGCCGGCCTCGACGTCGTTGCCGACGTGCCTCACGTCATTGGGTCGGTGACCGACCTTGACGAGGGAGGTATCCGCCGCGCGATCGATGGGCTCGCGGTGGAGATGCGCCGTCGTGAACACGTGCTGCGCGCGGGAGGGCATCGCGATATCGCCAGTGCAGGGTCGGCGGCACCGCCGCGGTTACTCGTCGTGATCGATGAGTTTGCTGCGGTGATCCGCGGTGACGAGCGATCGCGCGCGGTGATCATCGACATCGCCCAACGAGGGCGAAGTCTTGGGGTCCACCTGGTTCTTGCGACACAACGTCCCGCCGGGAGTATCCCTGATGATCTGCGGGCCAACCTCGGTGCGTGTGTGTGTCTGCGGGTGAACGATCGCTGCGATGCCGTCGACGTGGTTGGTCGGCCCGATGCGGCAGAGATTCCTTCGAGTCGTCCGGGGCGTGCCATGGTGCGCACCCCTGATGGTCGCTACGCCGCAGTCCAGATCGCCTGGGTTGATGACGCGGCCGATGAGGCTGCGCGGCAGTGGGCCGCGCCCGTGCACCCGGTGGTGCCTTGGTTGAATCCGATCGCATCGTCGCTGCCGGCTGATGCGCAGCGGCGTTCGCTGATTGTCGCGCGCCCTGATCGCCAGCGATATGAGCCACATGAATGGTCTGTTGACGATGGTGCGCTGCACATCGTTGGTGACCGTGGTGCGGGCACCACCACGGCGGCCATTGCGGTATGTGCCCGGCTGCAGAACAGCGTCGTGTACGTGCTCGACACCGATGGCGATGCACGGTGGCAGCAGCTCGCTCAGTGCAGTCATGTCGCCGACCCGGTGGACGCCCATGATGCACACGCGCGTCACCGACTGCTCATTCATCTCGATCGTGAAATTCGTCGTCGTCGGGCCGACCCCACCGGCCCGGCCGTCGTTGTTGTGCTCGATGCGGCCGCGACGTTGATGCAGATTCTCGATGACCGCACCGGCCTCACCGATGCTCATCTGCTGCGCCGTGTCATCAGCGACGGCCCGGCTGTGGGCATCGTCACGATTGCCGTCGGTCCACCCGCCCGAGTTGGTATCCCAGCGGCAACGCAGTGGCGATTCCGGACCTGTGACCCCTCTTCGGGTGTCATGCCGTTGGGGAGCCGTGATGAACGCGCACCCGGGCACTGCCGGGTGTGGATCGACGGTGCCGAACGCGACGCGCTTGTGGTACCCGCCGATATTGACGCCATCAGTGCCACGGCTCATCAACCGTCCGCACCGGCTGTGCCGACCATCCCCACCGTGGTGGCGGCATCGATCGTGGCGACGGTGCGCGATGGTGGTGCGCGACGACTACGCATCGGCATCGACGAGGACCATCAACCAATCGACATCGCCTGGGATCCCGGGTCGGTCGTGGCGATCACCGGGCCAGCGGGGTCGGGGCGTCACCTGGTGGCAGAGGTGCTTGCTGCGGGCGCCAACATCAGTGGAGTGCGATGCCAGGTGGTCGATCTGGCCACAGGCCACAACGGTGCTCAATATGGTGCAACAGCAGTGTCCGGTGTCGACCCATCGGCGGTCACGGTGCTCATCGCCACCGATGAGCAGTGGCGACGCCACCAGATGGGAGTGGGTGCGATGCCGCCAGGTGTGCGGATCCACACCGATGTTGTCGGTCGACCGTCGAGCGATGACGATGTGCCGCCGCACCGCTCTGACCTCGCCCATTGTGTGGGAGTTGGTGCCCTGGTTGCTCTGCGTGAGCACGGCCGTTGGCGCGTCGGCCGGTTGCCTGCTGTGGAGCGCGCTGCCCCGACTGCCATGCTGGTGGCGTGAACGCCCCCGACAGCACTCCGATCGACCCATTCTCCCTGTTCCGACTCGATGGCCGGGTTGCCCTCGTGACCGGTGCATCCGCTGGTCTTGGTGCCCGAATGGCACGGGTGTTGCACCACGTTGGTGCCACCGTTGCCGTCACCGCTCGACGTCGCGACCGCCTTGATGAGCTCGCGGCCGAGTTGCCGGGCTTGGTGGTGGTTGACGGAGATATGGCCTCCGAAGCGGATCGTGAACGCATCGTGGCCACCGTCATCGAAACATGCGGACGCGTCGATGTGCTCGTCAACAATGCGGGCATCGCCGAAGTCGTGGCCGTCGAGGATGAGAGCCTCGAGACCTTCCGGAGGGTTTTGGAGATCAACACCACAGCGGTGTGGCATATGGCGAAACTCTGCGCGGTGTCAATGGTGGCCAACGGGGGCGGATCGGTCGTGAACGTGGCATCGATGTTGGGCCATGTCGGTGGTACCCCGGTGAAACAGGCGAACTACTGCGCCAGCAAGGGGGCGGTGGTCAACATGACCCGAGAACTCGCGTTGCAGTGGGCGCGCAAAGGTGTGCGGGTCAACGCGTTGTGTCCGGGATGGTTTCCCTCGGAGATGACGGCGCCGATGCAAGATGAACGATCGCAGGATTTCATTCGCCAGAACTCACCGATCCCGCGAATGGGGGAGCCCCAAGAACTCGACGGCGCCCTGTTGCTTCTCGCGAGCGATGCGGGCGGTTTCATGACCGGCCAAAGCGTCATCGTGGACGGGGGATGGACGGCTCGCTGAGCCGGAGGCCATATGCGCGAGATCCTGTCGCTGCGTTTCGTCGCCACAGTTGTGGCGCTGATTCTGAGCGTGGTGGCCGTGTCGCGCATCGCTGGAGGTGAGGACACCGACGGTGGAACTGTCGATGTGGGGTCGAGCGGTGAGGTGGACCCGGACATGGTGCGTCGGATCGATCTCGTCGACGTCGTCGCTGATATCGAGTCCGAGAACGGTCGTTTCGGTACCGCCGGCTTCGCCGTTGTCGATGGCGTGGCAGCACACACAGCGCGTCTGATCCTCGACGATCTGCGTGCTGTTGACATCGTGACTGGAACACCGGGGGTGGATAACTGCCCGGTGTCACGTCGGGTCGGGCGTTGCGCGGTGCTGGCCGACATGCTCGGTGAAGCGGTGCTGTGGTTCTCGTTGGAACCCGTCGACGCAGACATGATCGAACTGGGCACCGTCAGGGCCTTCGATGATGAATGGGCGGTGCTGTCCGATGGCTTTGCATTGCCGCACGCACCGGTGTTTGTGCGGCGTTGCGCGACCGAGTTCGAATCGTTCACTCAGTGGCGTCGCGAGCTCGGTGATGACTACGTCACCATGTACTCGCTGGCCGAACGTGAACTCACCGACGTGGTGTGCACCTGAGATCCGCCGAGGCACTTACCCCAGCAGGGTGTGTGCGGCAATTGCCGCTGCCCGGCCGGAGGTGAATGCGCCTTCAACGCGCGGACCGGCGTAGGCATCGCCTGCAAGCACGACCTGATGCTCTGTCGACACCCAGCATGGCTCGGGCCATGTCCGCCGCGGTGTGGCAAAACGCCATCTCTTGACCTGCGCCTCGGTCACCGTGGCGTCTCCTCGCCATGGAGCCAGCAGGTCGTGGAGCGCGCTCTCGAGATCGTCTGGGTCGTCGTCCCAATGTGCCTCGCTCCAGGTGGCTGATGCGTGCAGGGTGATGGCGGGTACCGGCGACACTCCCTTGCGCGCGTTGTCGACCACCATCGAGACATCCGCGGAGGGGTTGCGCACCGCACCTGGTTCGGGCAGGCCGGGATCGCTATCGAGTGCGGCCAAGATGCCGAGAGTGCGGTCGTAATCGGCATCGAAGAGGTCGCGCGGGAGGCCGTCGACCGTCTCGAACAGCAGCGAGAACGACTGCGCGACCGGAGCGGTGCACACCAACACATCGGAGGTGATGGACCGGCCGTCATCGAGGGTGAGCATCCATGGGCCATCGGTGGCCTTGCGTGAGGCGCTGAACACCAGGTGACCACAGCGCACGTCGAGGTCATCGGCGAGGTCTTTGGCCAGTGAGTTCATTCCAGCGGTGCCGACGTAGCGAGGATGCCCATCGTCGTTGTCGAATCCGCGGCACCACTCGTGTGCCAATCCGCGCGTCAGCCAGTCATCGACGACGGCCGCGAATTCTTCGGTGCGCACGGTGAAGAACTGGGCGCCATGGTCGAGGCGTGCGTCACCGATGCGTCGCGTTGCCAGCCGGCCACCAACCGAACGGCCCTTGTCGAGCACGACAGTGTCGACTCCGTGAGCTATCAATTCGCGCGCGGTTACCAGCCCGGCCATGCCGGCCCCGATCACCGCAATGCTGTGGTGGGTGCTGTCAGCGGAACTCATCGGCCCGCATGATCACCTGACGGGCGAACGGGTCGAGCTTGCGACCGGTGAGTTGCTCGGTCATCGTGATCGCATCGGTGGGGTCCTCGACGAGGCCCTTCCAACGGATCCAACCGCCGACCACGCCGACCACGCGGTCGCCGAGTTCTTCGCCGTGCATCACCACTCGTGACCCGGCGGCGATCAGGTCGTCAAGTTCGCGATACAGCGCGGGGAGGTAGGTCTCCAGCTCGTCGGTTTGCAGCGGCCGGTGGCGGTAGGGGAGCTGCAGTTCTTCGTAGTTATGCAGGTTGTGGGAGGCCTGGATCAGCGACACGACGACGTCGAAGCCGTTCTCTCGCAGCCAGATGATTTCCTCTTGACGACGCACCCGGCGATGGCCATCACCGAACCCCCCCGGTCGCTCGCAGACCGCAAATCGGTCCTTGATCACCCAGGTGAAGTTTTTTGGTTGGATTCCAGCGGCCCATTTGCCGCGGAGTTTCTGCGCCATTGATTCCTCGGATTCCGCCGCGTCGGTTGATGTGGCAGGAAGATCCCGTGCGCGACGGGGTCAAGATGCCGTTCTCTGCGACCGGTAATGCTAGTTCGCGTGATCGCCGGGCGTGATGATGTGCAGAAATCCTCCTCGGCGCGCCACCCGTCGCCCGCCGGGAATTTCGCATGCGGTGACGCGATGGTGCACCACCTTGAATACCCGGTCGATAGCTGCTGCATCTGGCGGGTAACCATCGACGCTCAACCAGCGTCGTAGGGCGCGGGCGGCGATCGCAGGAGGAACGGCGGCGAGAACTCGGGTGTCGGTGGGGTCGGGTACCTGCTGGTCAACGAGAGCATCGAGAAGTGCAGCGTCATCGCGCGCGATGGCAGCGGTGCGGGTGAGCAGCGGCACCGGGTCACGTCCCGCAACATCGGCGAGTAGTGGGAGCACCCGGTGGCGAATGGCGTTGCGGGTGATCGTCGGATCGGTATTGGACGGGTCATCAACCCAGGCGATGCCGGCGTCGGTGCAGATCTGCTCGGTCTCATAACGACGCAGATTGAGGATGGGGTGTGTCGGCCCGGGACGCATCGAACCGATGCCGTCGGTTCCAGCGCCTCGCAACAGCCGTAACAGCACTGTCTCGGCCTGGTCGTCTGCGGTGTGTCCGGTCATGGCGCCCGCGGGCAGCACGGCACGACGTGCGGCGCGGGCACGCGCTTCCATGTTCGGCCCGGGCTCAACCTGTACGCGGTGCACCACCACGGCGGCGCCGCACTGATGAGCAATGTCGGCAGCGCGACGGGCATCGGCTGCTGATTCGGGACGCAGGCCATGGTCAACATGATGCGCTGTGACCACGAGGCCGGCAGCCTGCGCGAGGAGGATCAGGGCGGTGGAATCTGCGCCACCGGAGAAGGCACAGTCGACGGGGGTCGAGGCTGCGGGAAAGTGGCAGCGCGCGAGGTACGCGGCCAGGGAACCCAGGGTCAGAGATCCTCGGCGCGGCGGCGCCGGCCGAGGGGGTGCTTCAGCGCGGTGACCGACTTGAGATACCCGATGACGAGCGACAAGGTGGCGCCGACTCCTGCGAAGGCGAGCACGACGCCGATCCACCAGTGCCAAATATTCGCTGCGAGCATGCCGAAAGACTATCTGACGCTGGCGCTGTCGTCAGATCCGCCGCTGCCGACGACGCCGTCGCCGTCGAAGTCATCGCGGAGACAGACCTCGAGTTTTGCGACTAGCGAAGCGGGCAACTCGTCGTTGGACGCCTTACGGCGGACCGCCTCGCGGAGTTCGAGGTGGAATTCAAAGGCCTGTTGGCAATCCACGCACGCACCGAGATGGCCGTGGATGTGCTCGCGTGCCTCATCGGATATCTCACCGTCGATGAAGGGTTCAAGTTCTCGGAGTGTTTCGTTGCAGTCAGCCATGAAGGATCACATGTGGTGTGGTCGACGCCGTCCGGTGCGGCGGCGCTGCCACCCCGGCTTCTCAGCGGATTCTGAACTTCTCTGAATTAGTTGTCGCTTGCCGCTCCCACAAGACCTCGGTCGACGGCGAATGAGTACAACGCACGTTGCATCGCTTTTCTTCCCCGATGGAGTCGTGACATCACGGTTCCAACCGGAATATCAAGTATGTCCGCGATCTCGCGGTACGCAAAACCCTCCACATCTGCGAGGAGCACCGGGAGGCGGAAATTGTCGGGGAGGTCTTCTAGCGCGGCCTTCACCTCGTCATCGGTGAGCAGATCGAGGAACTGCTCTTCGGCCGACAGCGACGCGGCCGCGGTTTCGAACGAACCGATACGGCGGTACAGGTAGAGATCCTCGACCTCGCCGAGGTCGGTCTCATCGGGACGGCGTTGTTTGGCGCGGTAGCTGTTGATGTACACGTTCGTGAGGATGCGGAACAGCCAGGCCCGCAGGTTGGTGCCCTCGGTGAAGGTGTGGAACGAGCGGAATCCGCGCAGCATTGCTTCCTGTACGAGGTCCTCGGCGTCTGCACGGTTGCGTGTCATCCGCAGAGCCGCGGAGAACAGCTGCGGTGTGAATTCCATCGCCTGGTCGGCGAATGACGATCTGTCGGCCACGTCGACGACCTTACATGTCGGGCTACAGGGCGTCGACACCGCGCAATGTGACACCCTCCGCATGAGCCTCGAGAAACCATTGGTAGGTGTCGGCGAGGCCATCTGTGAGGGTGATGCGTGGCTCCCAGCCGCTGTCGCGAAGCCGCGAGACGTCGAGCAGTTTGCGGGGAGTGCCATCTGGTTTCGATGTGTCCCACTCGATGTTCGCGGTGGGGTTCACCACCTCGCGGATCGTCTCGGCGAGTTCACGGATCGACAGGTCGACGCCGGTGCCCACATTGATGTGCTCATCAGCGGAGTAGTTCTCCATGAGGTGTAGACAGGCTGAGGCGAGGTCGTCGACGTGGAGGAACTCTCGGAAGGCGGACCCTGTGCCCCAGACCTCCACCGTGTTGTCGTCGCGGGAACGCGCATCGTGGAATTTCCGCATCAGTGCGGGGATCACGTGCGACGAATCGAGGTCGAAGTTGTCGCCCGGTCCGTACAAGTTGGTGGGCATGGCGGAGATGAAATCGCACCCGTACTGGCGTCGGTATGCCTGGCAGAGTTTGATGCCGGCGATTTTGGCGATCGCGTACCACTCGTTGGTTGGCTCGAGCGGCCCGGCGAGCAGTTCGTCCTCGGTGATCGGCTGTGCGGCATGGCGCGGGTAGATGCACGACGATCCGAGGTAGAGCAGCTTGTCGACGCCGGTCTCGTAGGCGGAATGCACCACGGTGCCGTGGATCATCATGTTGTCGTAGATGAACTCCGCGGGTCGGGTACTGTTGGCGAGGATGCCGCCAACGGTGCCGGCCACGAGAAACACGTAGCGCGGACGGTTGGCCGTGAACCAGTGACTGACCTCGCCTTGATCACGAAGGTCGAGGACTGACCGATCAGCGGTCAAGATGTTGGTGAAGCCTTCTGCCTGCAGGAGCCGGACGATGCTTGATCCGACGAGGCCCCGATGTCCGGCCACGTATACCGGAGCATGTCGATCGATGGCTGCCATGGTTCTACGGTACCCGTCAGCGCATCTGATCGAACTCACACCGCAGGTGGGCGATCATCCGCGTTGTGAATTCCTCGCGCATCGTGGCGAGGATCACCGGAAACTGTGCGGCGAGCGGTACGGACCCCGGGTGCTGTCCGGTCAAAAAAGTGGCGGCGCCCAATGCTGACAGGGCGACGAATGCGGTGACCTCTGCCACCCGGGGGTCATACAACGGGTGGTCGGTCGTGACCAGTTCGTTCACCACGGTGTTGTGGAACATGCCGACCAGGCAGGTGCTCAAGCCGCTCATGTCCGACGTGGTCAGGGTGCCCATGCGCTCCTGCAGGTCGGCGGTGAGCACGGTGCCTGACGGGTCGAGAACATGGGTGTAGTTGAGCATCGAGTCGATGCCGGCATGGTCGGCGGTCCAGCGGAAACGAATCGCGAAACGCTCACGGAACTGATCTTCGGCACTGGTGGTGATCGACAGCGTCGAGGTGTTCATCTCGTCGACGAGTTTGTCGTATTCATGCACGACTGCTTCGGCGAGCAGACGGTCGCGGTTGCCGAAGTGGTAGTTCACGATGGCCGGCGCGAGGCCGAGCGCATCACAGATTTCAGCCAACACCACACTTCGAGGTCCACGCGTTGCAAGGTCGGCGCCGACGGCGTCGAGCAGGGCGCGGCGTGCGTCACCATGTGCAGGTCGCGACTCGGACCGACTCCGGGCCGACTGCCCTGTTGACGTTCGAGATGCTGCCGAGGTGGTCATGCGCCGACGCTACTGCAGATCTCAAAAACGTGCCACGGGCCACGTCGTCAGAGCGCAGTCACGACGGCCTAGGGTCATCGCCATGTCGCCCGCACCGACCATGCTGCGTCGAATCGCTGTGGTGCACCT
>JAFMNE010000044.1:14331-15875 GCA_017859395.1 Ilumatobacteraceae bacterium
CTCGCCATGGGCGTGGTTCTGGTGATCAGCGGGTTCTGGTCCGCTCCTGCTCACGGTGACCTTGCCGATGGCTTCGACGCTGCTGTGCACGCGCGACTGATGGACGCGAATCTGGTGCGGACCGTTGCCTGGACCGTTCGTGGAGGGCTGGCGGTATGGGTGCTGGCGGCGGTACGTTCCCCACATGACCGCACTCCGTGACATCGAACTGACCACTATTACCGGCGAGGCAACCACCCTTGGCGCCACTGGTGGCGACGTGACCCTGGTGGTCAACGTGGCTTCCAAGTGCGGGTTGACCCCGCAGTACAGCGCGCTCGAGGAACTGCATCGTCGTTTTGCCGATCGTGGTTTCTCGGTGTGTGGGTTCCCGGCCAACGACTTCGCGGGACAAGAACCGGGCACCGAGGCCGAGATCGCCGAGTTCTGCTCGGTGACCTATGACGTCACCTTCCCGATGTTCGCGAAAGTTGTCGCGACGGGTGAGGATCGTCATCCGCTGTACAGCGAACTCATTGCGCAACAGCCAGAGGCCGCGGGTGACCCGGAATCGTACCGAGAGAGACTGCGTGGCTTCGGCCTGACTCCCACGGAAGCTCCTGAAGTGCTGTGGAACTTCGAGAAATTCCTGATCGGCCGTGATGGGTCGGTCGTCGCCCGCTTCGCTCCGCAGGTCACCCCGGACGATCCGATGGTGATCTCGGCAATTGAGGCTGCCCTGAGCGCCTGATGCGCGCTGTTGGGATCATGGCCCATGGCGGGCCCGACGCACTTGAGGTGGTGGACGTCCCCGAGGTGCATGCCGGGGTCGGGCAGGTGCGTATCCGTGTATACGCAGCAGCGGTGAACCCCACCGACACATTGGCGCGTGATGGCACACGTGCGGCACAGCAAGCGGTCGATCTGCCGCCATATGTGCCGGGCATGGACTGCGCCGGTGTGGTCGACGAAGTCGGCGATGGGGTCACCACAGGTGTGGCGGTCGGCGACCGTGTGATGGCCATGGTGATCCCCAAGGGCGCGCACGGGGCCTATCGCGAACAGATCGTGCTTGATCAGATGGCTGTGGTGCCAGCCCCGGCCGGCACCAGTCACGTAGAGGCCTGCACTTTGCCGATGAATGCCCTGACTGCTCGACTGTCGCTGAACCTCTTGGGGTGTGCGGCGGGCGACACATTGGCGGTCACCGGAGCGGCGGGTGCCTACGGTGGCTATGTGGTGCAGTTGGCGGTTGCTGACGGGCTGCGGGTGATCGCCGACGCCGCGCCGTCAGATGTGGACCTCGTGCGCTCGCTTGGCGCTCATGAGGTGGTTGAACGCGGTGACGACGTCGCGCAGCGAATCCGGACGCTGGTGCCCGACGGTGTGGATGGCCTCGCCGATGGCGCGGTGCAGAACGAACTCGTGATCCCGGCGGTCCGTGATGGCGGGGCGTTCACATCGGTGCGTGGCTTCGTGGGCGAACCACAGCGGGGAATCCAGTTCACCGAGACATGGGTGCGCACCCTCGACGGTGACTACGACGCACTCGACACAATGAGGCA
>JAFMNE010000087.1 GCA_017859395.1 Ilumatobacteraceae bacterium
CGGGAATGGTCACCGCGGCCCTCCGGCGGCGAGCATCAATGTGGCGGCCACGACCGCTGCGGTTTCCACGCGCAACACACCATCACCAAGGTCCACCCGATCGGCCATCAGATCCAACTCGGATTGGCTCCAGCCTCCTTCGGGCCCGATAACTACCGCGGTGTCGTCATCGCGCAGGGCACGCCCACCCGGTTCGGCGACCGGAATCGATGACACCACCTCATCCGCTGGTACTGGCCCACGCACGACGGGCACATGCACCCGGCGTGATTGCTCGACTGCTGAACGCACAATGCGTTCCAAACGTGCGAGTCCGCGGTCACGTCGTGCCGGATCCCAGCGCACCACCGACCGTTCCGCGTCCACCAACACGATCTCGGCAACGCCGACCTCCACCAGTTTCTGCACCATCCAGTCGCCACGATCACCCTTGGGTAACGCCGCATACACTGCCACCTCGCGGCCACGGGCGCACTGCTCCACCTCCCCCACGGGGTCGAGACCAGCACCCGCCAGCACGCACGGGCGCCACGCGCCGCGACCGTCGGTCACGGTGATCGCGGCGCCGTCGCGCAGACGCAACACGCGCATCAGATGATGCATGGCGTCGTCATCGGCAATCGGAGCCGACACATCGTCGACCACCAGGTGCGCCGACGCGGATCGCCGCAATGCCTCCACGGCTCAGGAGAACGCCGACTTGATACGCGAGAACAAGCCGCCACCACTCGTGCCGACGTCTTCGCCGCGCTGTTCGGCAAATCGGCGCAGCAGATCTGCCTCCTCATCGCTGAGATTGGTGGGTACCACCACGTCGACAATGGCGCGCAGGTCGCCACGGCCACGACCCTGCAGCCGTGGCACACCGCGCTGGCGCAGCACGAACTCGTGTCCGGGTTGGGTGCCGGCGGGAACCGACAACTCCTCGTCACCATCAAGGGTGGGCAGGGTGACCGTGGTCCCGAGCGCCGCCTGCGAGATCGACACCGGCACCCGGGTCACGAGGTCTTGACCGTCACGTTCGTAGCGCGCATGCGGCGACACCCGCAGATGCACATACAGATCGCCCGCCGCACCGCCGCGCGGCCCGGTGGCGCCACGGCCGGTGAGACGCAACGTGGCCCCAGAGTCGACGCCGGCGGGCACTTCGATCTGGTAGGTGCGATCAGACGTCACCCGTCCCTCACCGCGACAAGTTCCACATGGGGTGGCGATCACCTCGCCAAGGCCGCCACAGCGCGCACACGCTGCCGTGGTGACCATCTGGCCGAGCATGCTTTGGCGCACCCGACGTACCTGGCCCGACCCGTTGCAGTCAGAACAGGTCACCGGCTGGGTGCCAGCGCCCGCGCCCGTGCCCGCGCAGTCGCCACAGGGCTGCGGCAACTTCAACGTGACCGGCACCTCGGCACCAAACACCGCCTGTTCGAAATCGAGGTCGACCACAACCTCCATGTCCTGGCCGCGAGGAGGCCCCGCGGGTCCGCGACGCGAACCACCACCGCCAAAGGGGCTGCCCCCTCCGAAAAACGCATCGAAAATGTCACCGAGACCCGCACCGAACATGTCCTCGGCTCCGGCCCCACCGGCACCGCTGACCCCCGCCTCCCCGAAACGGTCGTAACGGGCGCGCTGGTCATCATCGGACAGCACGGCGTACGCAGTGGAGAGCTCTTTGAACCGCTCGGTGGCCTCGGGATCGTCAGGGTTCGCGTCAGGATGCAGTTCGCGTGCGCGCCGGCGGTACGCCTTTTTGATCTCATCAGCGCTCGCGGTACGCGACACTCCCAGCAGGTCGTAATAGTCAGCCATCGATCAGCTCCTAGGCGTTGTCGGCGAGATGACGGCCCAACCGGTCGGACACAATTCCAACCGTGGCGAGCGCCTGCGGATAGTTCATACGTGTCGGCCCTAACACCCCAACCGAGCCGAGCTGTTCCCCATCGACCACCACCGGTGACACCACGACCGAACACGACGCCAACGGCTCCACCCCATGCTCAACACCGATAGCGACCGACATGCCGCGGTCGATGACGTTGCGTACCAGCGACACCACGACGAACTGCTGTTCAAGCGCCTGCAGCACATTGCGCACCACCTCGACCGCATCGAACGACGCCGCCATCGACGAGGCACCGCCCACCCACACATGCTCATCGTCGGCAACCTCGCGAATCGCCGTCAGCGCCGCCGCAGTCATCGTGTCCACATTCGGGTTGCCGCTCGACGGCACATCGGCAATATCGGCCAACGGGTGGCCCACAAGGGCCTCATTCAGCACCGTTGAGCACCGCACAAGGTCATCATCGGTGGCGCCATCGGGCACCGCGATGACCTCATTTTCAACCACACCATTGGCGAATACCATCACCACCGTGGCGTGGGTGGCCGACAGGCCCACCACCTGCACGCTGCGTACCTCGGCAGCCGCGCGTGTGGGACCCACCACCATTGCCGCCGAGTTCGTCATCGTTGCCAACAAATCCGAGGTTTGATGCAGCAGTTCTTCGATGCGTCCGTGTGCTGCAGAGAAAAAATCGCCGACCTGAGCGGTCCGCGATGCGTCAAGGCGTCCCGGAGTCGTCAGATGATCGACGAAGAACCGATACCCCTTGTCGGTCGGGATACGTCCCGCAGAGGTATGCGGCTGCGCCAGGTACCCCTCCTGTTCCAGCACGGCCATGTCGTTGCGCACCGTGGCCGATGACACTCCAACACCAGGAGCATCGGCGATGTGCGTCGACCCCACCGGCTGGGCGGTGGAGATGTATTCCTGGACGACAGCGCTCAGGATGGCGGTCTTGCGATCGTCGAGCATCTCAGTCCCCAAAGATACCCACTCGCCTCATCGCTTGGCGGCCTCATAGCGCCGAAGAGCCTCGGCCCGCTCGGCGCTGTGATCGACCATCGGCGCCGGATAGGCATCCGAGCCCAGTTCTGGCACCCACCGCTGCCGGTATTCACCACGTGGATCCCACCGCTGCGCCTGCGTTGTTGGGTTGAACACCCGGAAGTACGGCGCCGCATCAGTTCCGGTGCCTGCTGCCCACTGCCAGCCATGGTTGTTCGACGCCAGATCACCATCGACCAGATGGGCCATAAAGTGCCGCGCCCCCCACTGCCAGGGCAGATGCAGGTCCTTGACCAAGAAACTCGCCACAATCATCCGCACCCGGTTATGCATCCACCCGGTGGCTGCCAACTGGCGCATACCCGCATCGACAATGTCGAACCCGGTCATGCCGGCACACCACCGTTC
>JAFMNE010000088.1 GCA_017859395.1 Ilumatobacteraceae bacterium
TTGGCGCCGGTGAGCCAGGAGATGACGCTGAATTTCATTGCGCAGTCGGTGCTGCGACTTCCCCGCAGTTACTGACGGCGTGCTGGTCGGCAGTGGGCGTCAGTTGAAGACCACGGTGCGGTCACCGATGAGCAGCACCCGGTCTTCGGCGAGGTAGCGCACCGCGCGGGCCAGCACCAGACGTTCGGTGTCTTGGCCGAGAGCCACAAGATCGTTCGCGGTCATGGCGTGGTGCACGCGGGCCACGTCTTGTTCGATGATCGGGCCTTCGTCCAAGTCGGCGGTCACGAAATGGGCGGTGGCACCCACAAGTTTCACGCCACGCTCATGAGCCTGGTGGTACGGCTTGGCACCCTTGAAGCCCGGCAGGAACGAATGGTGGATATTCACGGCGCGGCCGGCGAGAGCGGCGCACAGGTTGTCGGACAGGATCTGCATGTAGCGGGCCAGCACCACGAGGTCGATGCGATGCTCACGGACGAGGTCCAGCAGGTGGGCTTCCGCGTCGGCTTTGGTGTCGGCGGTTACGGGGATGTGCACGAATTCGATGCCGTGGCTGCGCACCAGGTCGCCGAGGTCGGCATGGTTCGACACCACCACTGGGATGTCGACGGGCAGCAGGTCGTTGCGCCAGCGATACAACAGGTCGACCAGGCAGTGGTCGGCGCGCGACACCATGATCATCGTGCGGGGGCGCACATCAGCGGGGCGCACGTGTAGGCGTTGGATGTCGGTGTCGCCGAGCCGGTGACGCACCGCGGTGGCCACCGCGTCTGCGTCGGTCACCTCGGTATCGACCACGGTGCGCATGCAGAACAGTGCGGTGGCGGGGTCGGCGAACTGTGCGTTTTCCACGATGTTGCCGTCGATATCCAAGATGCCTGCCGTGACGTCGTGGATGAGGCCGGGCCGGTCGGCGCAGATGAGGGTGAGGATGTGCGTGGTCATAGTGCGAGCAGTTCGTGTGGTCAGCGCCCAAGTGTGGAGGCGTGCGAACCGGTTCGCACCTTTGATGATGGATGCGGGGCCCACTACGTGGGCTGGTGTGGCTGCGCGCACCCGTGTGCTGGCGTAGCGTGAGCGCTATGGCTGCGCGCACGATTGCTCATCGCATCGACAACGTCACTCATGTGGGTGATGGTGGGCGCTCGGCTCCGGTGTGGAACCCCGCCACCGGCCAGGTGCAGGCCGAGGTCGCATTGGCCTCGGCGGCCACGGTGGATGCCGCGGTGGCCTCGGCGCGTGCCGCGTTCGTGTCGTGGTCGGAGGAGTCGTTGGCGGCGCGCACCAAGGTGATGTTCGCCTTCCGCGAGATTGTGCATGCCCGTGCTGGCCAATTGGCCGAGGTGATCTGTGATGAGCATGGCAAGGTGCTTTCCGACGCGGCCGGCGAGGTGCAACGCGGTCTCGAAGTGATTGAGTTCGCCTGTTCGCTGCCCACGTTGACCAAGGGCGCCTATTCCGACCAGGTGTCGGGAGGTGTCGATTCGTACACATTCCGCCAGCCGTTGGGTGTGTGCGCGGGCATCACCCCGTTCAACTTCCCGGCGATGGTGCCGATGTGGATGTTCCCGGTGGCCATTGCGTGCGGCAACACCTTCGTGTTGAAACCGTCAGAGCGCGACCCGTCGGCGTCGGTGATGTTGGCCGACTGGTTTGCCGAGGCCGGCCTTCCCGCGGGCGTGTTCAACGTGGTGCATGGCGACAAGGTGGCGGTGGATGCACTGTTGGATCACGATGACGTTGCCGCAGTGTCGTTTGTGGGCTCCACCCCAATTGCGAAGTATGTGCATGGCCGTGCCACGGCGAACGGTAAGCGGGTGCAGGCCCTCGGCGGGGCGAAGAATCACGCGGTGGTGCTGCCCGATGCCGACATGGGTTTCGCCGCCGAGCAGTTGGCGGCCGCGGCGTTCGGGTCGGCGGGCGAGCGCTGCATGGCAATCTCGGCGGCCGTCGCGGTCGGGTCTGGTGCCGACCAGTTGATGGAGTTGGTAGATGAACGCGCTCGCGCGGTGCGGGTTGGCCCGGGGCGCGACGCGGGGAGCGAGATGGGCCCGATCGTCACACCGGAGAGCCGTGATCGCATCGTGGGGTTCATCGATGCGGGTGAGGCTCAGGGTGCCGAGGTGCGAGTGGATGGCCGCGGGCTGGTGGTGCCCGGCCATGAAGACGGTTTCTTTGTGGGGCCGACGGTGCTCGACCGGGTGGATGCGTCGATGGACGTGTACACGAACGAAATTTTCGGTCCGGTGCTGTCGGTGGTCCGCGCCGATGATGTGGATGAGGCCATTGCGTTGATCAACGCGAACCCGTATGGGAACGGCACCGCGGTGTTCACCAATTCAGGTGCGGCCGCGCGCCGTTTCGTGCGTGGCGTGCATGTGGGCATGGTCGGGGTGAATGTGCCGGTGCCGGTGCCGATGGCGTTCCATTCATTCGGCGGTTGGAAAGATTCGCTGTTCGGCGAGCATCACGTGCATGGGCCCGAAGGGGTGGAGTTCTATACCCGGGCGAAAGTGGTGACGCAGCGCTGGCCCGAGTCGGGTCTGCCCGGCGACGCATCACTCGATATGCCAACGGCACGATGATGTGTGTGTCGGTTCTGGCGCGGTGGTGGTCTGGCGCGGCAATGATTGTCGTTGGGTTGTTCACTGTTGTGGCGTGTGGGGGCGACGAGTTGGTGTCGCCCACACCGACGTTCGCTGAGGTACGGGTGACGTCCACCACGTCATCGCCGCCGGTCACGTCGACAACAGCACCGATCGATGTGGTCACCGCGGTCACACCGGTGTTCACCGCGTTGGCGTCACGTGACGTGGATGCGTTGTCCACGGTGGTGGACGCGGGCGTGGTGCCGGGTTCGGCAGGTGGTGAGTATGTGGCGCACCGGGCTGTGGCCGAGACGGTGTTGGCGGCTGCGGGTGTGGAGCGGTCACCGGTGAATGTGGTGGCCGACCCTGGCGGGGCCGCAGCGTTCACCCTGTGCGTCGATATGGGTGAGTGTGTGGTCTACGACCAGATCGAGGTCGATGCCGCAGCGCGGTTGTCGTCGTTCGCTGTCGATGGTGTGCCGGTGGATGATCTGGTGTCGCCGGCGGGGCCGGTGGTGGCGGTTGGTGGTGCGCAGGCGCGGGTGGTGTCGGCCGCGGTGGCGTCGTCGGGCGACGTGTCGGTGGTGGTCGAGGTGGTTGCCGGCGACGAGGCGGTGGATGTGGTGGGCGTGTCGGCGGTGCATCGCCCCCGGTTCGACACGTCGGC
>JAFMNE010000089.1 GCA_017859395.1 Ilumatobacteraceae bacterium
CCGGATACGAGCACGCTCTGTCGTCTCCGATCACGGCCGAGCAGGGCTGTTCTCGACTGTCGGCGCATCTTGCAGTGGGCACGGTGTCGGCACATGAGGTGATCCGACGGGTGGAGGCCGAACGTGGTCGTGCCGATGCGCGTCGACGCGCATCGTTGGAGGCCTTCGGTGAGCGCCTTGCGTGGCGAGACCATTTCATGCAGAAGTTGGAGGATGAACCTGAACTGGAGCGCCGCAGCTACATCGCCGAATTCGACGAGTTGCGCGCTGATCCCGATGCCGCACTGCTGGAACGCTGGACCACGGGGCACACAGGTTTCCCGTTCGTCGATGCCTGCCTCCGATCACTTGCTGCCACCGGGTGGCTGAATTTTCGGGCTCGAGCGATGGTGGTCACCGTCGCCGCCCATGATCTCTGGCTGCCCTGGCAATCATTCGGGCCACAACTGGCGCGATGGTTCACCGATTACGAACCCGGTATCCACTGGCCCCAGGTGCAGATGCAGTCGGCGACCACTGGGACCAACACCATCCGGGTTTACGACCCGTGGAAGCAGGGACGAGATCACGATCCCACCGGAGAGTTCACCCGCACCTGGTGCCCGGAACTCGCACACCTCGACGTGTCCGATCTTCATTCACCTGACATCGCCACGCGTCGCCCCACCGGCTACCCCGCACCAGCCGTCGATCACTATCGGGCGGCCGCCGCGGCAGTGGCGCGCATCGAGGCCCTGCGCGACACCCTCGGGCCCGAACGGCGTGCGGTGCTCGAACGCCATGGCAGCCGACGGCCACCGCCCGAGCGCCGTCAGCGAGTTCGTGACCCGCGTCGACGCCGTGGTAACCAGAGGCGATGAGCGCCGAGATCGTCGACTGGGGAACTGCAGAGGTCCGATTGACGGAGAGGGTGAGCGTGCTGGCAGGCGCGGAGGCCGGCAAGTATCCGTCGGGGAACTCGCTGTTGGTGCGTGGTGACGGCGAGAGCGTGATCATCGATCCGTCGGTGACCGTGGTGGAGCACGGTGGTGCCCCCGCACCGATCGATGCGGTCATCAACTCCCACGGACACGAAGACCACATCGCCGGAAATGGTCTGTTCGCGACGTCTCGAGTGCATATCCACGAACACGACCGTGATGCTCTGACCTCGCCCGACGTGATGATGGACGCGTACCAACTCACCGGCGCTGATCGCGATGAGTTCCACCACACCCTCATGACCGAATTCCACTTCGCCCCTCGCCCCGACGCCCACGGTTTCTCCGATGGGTACCGGTGGGAACTCGGCGGGGTTGCGGTGGAAGCGGTGCATCTTCCGGGCCACACCGCTGGCCACTCTGGATTCCGCATCGATGGCGGGGTGTTCTTCTGCTCCGATATCGACCTGTCTGGTTTCGGCCCGTACTACGGCGATACGTGGAGCAGCCTGGATCAGTTCGAGGCGTCGCTGGTCAGAATCCGCGATGAAGAAGCCGACCATTACGTCACGTTTCATCACAAGGGTGTGATCTCAGGCCGTGAGGAGTTCCTCGGTCTGCTCGATGCCTTTCACGCGGTCATCGACCGTCGCCATCGCGCCATGCTCGGCTATCTGGTGGAGCCCCGGTCGATTCCGGAGATGGCTGCACACCGTTTCGTGTATCGACCCCATGTCGAGCACTCATTTGCGACGGCGATTGAACGCCGCACAGCACAGTTACACGTGGAGCGGATGCTCGAACGCGGCGAGGCCCATGAGGTGGAGCCTGGTCGCTATCGCGCAACCTGACGGCCGCAATCTGGTGGTGGTTCAGAGGTCGGGGCGAAACTGCGTGGCGACGTAAGCAACGATCTCACGCCAGTCCTCGTGAACTCCTGGCCCCGGAAGATCAAGAGCGGACAGGCCAACCGACACGACTTGAACGAGTAGTGCCACCGACCGGGCGGACACGTCGGTGGTGATGCGCCCACGCCCTTGGAGATCGGCGACGAGTTCGGTGAGCCGTGTGATCTGTTCCGCTTGAGCCTGGCCGACCTGTTGGGCGAGGCGTTCGTCGCTCAAGGCGGCAGCGAGCACCGTGACCCGATCGGCGCGAGCAGAACGCAGATCACTCACTGCAGGGTCTGCGAAAGCGTCGATAATCGGCGCCAGCATCGAACCGATTCCTCTCTCGGTGGTGTCGACACGGGCAAAGGCCTCCTCGGTTCGCTCCGCAAGTCGACGCACATACCGCTCGGCCAGTGCCGCATCGATGAGGGCGCGCCGGTTGGTGAACTCCCAATAGAGCGAGCCGTTGGTGACACCGGAGCGGTCCATGACATCGCGCAGCCGCACGCCATCCACCCCGAACTCGTCGATGAGTTCGATCGTCACGTCGAGCAGACGCTCCCGCACGCCGGTGCTGCCGTCGGCCACGGCTGCACCCTAGTCAAGGTCGATCAAGATCATCGGCGGGGTCACACCACGGGCTGAACCACGCCGGCAACAGCCTCGCGGTACTCGGCGATGCGGGCGAGGTGTCCATCAACATCGGTATCGCCCGCATTGTGGGTGGCGATCGCCAAATGCGTGCATCCGAGCGCAGCCCACTTCTCTGCATGACCGCGCCAACGATCGGGGTCCCCTCCGGCGAACTGCGCCTGAGCCTGCACGGCAAAATCGTCCATACCTCGGCCAATTTCTGCGCGAACGGCGCGAATCTGCTCCAGACACGCCGCCGATTTCTCGTTCGGTGAGCCCAACGGAATCCAGCCGTCGCCAAGTCGCGCGCACCGGTCGAGTGCGCCAGGTGCCGATCCACCGAACATCAACGGGATCGGCGCGGTTGGCCGCGGCGCAATCGAGGCAAGTTCCATCTGATGGAATTCGCCGTCAAAACTGAACACGTCCTCGCTCCAGAGCCGTTTCATGAACTCGACCTGCTCGGTGAGGCGAGCCCCCTTACGCGCAAAATCGACACCAAGAGCGTCGTATTCCACCTTGTTCCACCCGATACCCAAGCCGAGCGTCAGCCGATTCTCCGACAAGATGGCGACTTCGGCGGCTTGTTTCGCCATCAGGGCTGCTTGGCGCTGCGGGGCAATGAGAATCGATGTCACCAACTGTGCACGGGTGGTGCACGCAGCGAGGAAACCAAACGTCACCAACGGCTCATGAAATTGGGTGTCGGAGTCGTAGGGGCCCTTGAACCCACCTGGCCGGTCACGACCAGCCCCGAGCA
>JAFMNE010000012.1 GCA_017859395.1 Ilumatobacteraceae bacterium
ATCCGTCGTCCGTCACCGAGGTGCACCACATCGGTGTTGTCCACGGTGTACTCGACTGACGCACCACCCATCTGCGCTGCGGCAGCCTCTAGGATTTTCTCGCGGACCTTGCGGCACGCTGCATCGACCGCACCGCCGCTCATCCACGTCTGACGTGATGCCGACGTCGAGCCCGCAGATCCCACCCCAGTGTCGATCGTGTCGATATCGACCACATCGAGTCCGAGCACTGTTCGCGCAATCTGAGGGGCGATGGTAACGAAACCCTGTCCCACTTCAGCGGTGGCAAATTTGAGTGTGACCTGGCCGTTATCAACGATGCAACGCGCGGTGGAGAAGTCGTCGAATCCCTCGGAGTACATCAGGTTCTTGATCGATACGCCGTAACCGATACCGCGAACCACATCGGTTGCATCGGTGGTGAGCCCGGCACCGCCGGGCAGACCATAGGGATGATCTGCCGGAGCGAGAGGCATATCAGGCAGCGGCAGATGATCTGTCTCGTCGATACAGCGCAGCACTGGAGCGACGCTCTCCACGATCTGACCGGTGATCAGGCGATCACCGGTGGCCATGGCATTGATTCGTCGAACGTCGAGCGGGGATATGCCGCAGGCCTCTGCGAGTTTGTCCATCTGCGCCTCGTGCGCAATGCACGCCTGAACGACGCCAAAGCCGCGCATCGCACCGCACGGAAGGTTATTCGTACGGACAGCCCAACCGTCGACCACCGCGTTGTCACAGCGGTATGGACCCTGAGTGTGGGTCACCGCATTGACGAGTACGGCTGATGAGGTGGAGGCATAGGCGCCACCGTCGAGAATGAACTGGGCCTCAATTTTTACAATCCGACCGTCGGCATCGGCGTGGTGGCGCATCGTGATCGTGGCGGGATGCCGGTGAACATGGCCGACGAAACTTTCAGGACGCGAGTAGTGGATACGTACTGGCCGGCCCGTGCGTAACGCCAGCATGCACGTGTGAACCTGCAGCGAGAGATCTTCGCGTCCGCCGAAGGCGCCTCCGACGCCACCAAGCGTCAGGCGCACCGCGTCAGTGGGAAGCGCAAGGCTCGCCGCCAACTGGGCTTGATCTTCATGTAGCCACTGGGTGGCGACGTGCAATTCGACTCCCGTCCCTCCGGGGTCGGGAATCGCCATTGCCGCTTCAAGGCCGAGAAACGCTTGATCCTGCATGCCGATCTCATAGGTGCCCTCCACCACGAACTGTCCGGTCACGGTCGGATCACCGCATTCGATCCGCTGATGGCGGATCACGTTGCCCGACGGGTGAATCGCCTCGCTGGTTGGATCGATGGCGACCTCTGGATCGACGAGAGGTGTGAGTTCCTCGTAGTCGACGATGATCGCGGCAAGCGCTGCGGCGCACGCCTCGGGCGACTCCGCCGCAACGATGGCCACAGGTTCGCCAACAAACCGCACTTCGTCGACCGCCAGAACCGGTTGATCTGCATCGACGAGACCGAAGGCGTTACGGCCAGGTACATCCTCCGCGGTGAGCACGCACGTCACACCAGCGATACCGAGAGCCGGTGAGGTGTCGAGACGGACGATCCGTGCCCTCGGGTATGGAGAACGAAGGGTCGCGCCCCACAACGCTCCATCAGCCGACAGATCGGATGAGAACTCGAATTCGCCGCGCACTTTCGCCACACCGTCAGGCCGGGTCACCGACGCCCCGATGACGCCGCGCCCGGCGGTCTGGTTGGTCGTGTCGGTGGTCGTCGTCATGGGCGACCACCCCGCCGCGCGATGGCCACGCTGTGAATCGCGTCGATAATGCGCCCGTAGCCGGTGCATCGACAGAGATTGCCCGCCAGTTCCTCCCGGACGGTGTCGGTTGTGGCATCTGGGTGGCGGTCGAGAAGTGCATGAGCAGCCACGATGAGGCCGGGGGTGCAGAACCCGCACTGCACGGCGCCACACTCCACAAAGGCACGCTGTATGTCGGAAATACCGTCGTCGCCAAGACCTTCCACGGTGGTGATGGCCCGGTCGGTCACTGCGGCGGCCATGACGAGGCACGAACACATCAGTTCACCGTCGACGAGCACACTGCAGGAACCACACTCCCCTTCTGAGCACGCCGTCTTCGTTCCACGCAGGCCGAGACGTTCGCGCAGGACCGTCATTAGAGACTCGCCTGGCACCGGATCAAGCACGTCGAGGGTCTGGCCGTTGACGTGCAGTTGATAGGGCTTTCTCATGTCATTGCTCCCTGAGTGTGCGCGCCGCGGTACGCAGGTGCCGTGCGGCCAGAACGCCCACACTGTGCCGTCGGTATTCCACACTCGAGCGGTGGTCGTCAATGGGTTGGGCACCCTCCATGACGAGTTCGGCGATGTGGCCGATATCGCGTGCGGTTGGAGTTCGGGGCGTGCCATCGAGTGTCCAGAAGGCCTCGCATGCCGCAACCTCGGCGTCTGGGCATCGCAGCGGAGTCGGGCCGACAGATGTGAGCCCGAACGACACCGAACGCGCCTCTTCGTTCACGACTGTTGCCACGCCGACGGTTGCAATGACCATGGCATTTCGCACTCCCACCTTCGCATAACTCTGCCACCCGCGCACCACAGGAACATGCACGGCCACGATCAACTCGTCGGCTTCGAGGCTCGTCACTTTCGGACCGATGATCACGTCTGGTATCGCCATCAGACGGGTACGAGATGCCGAACGCACCTCAACCGTTGCGTCAAGTGCTGCCAGCACACCGAGTGAGTCACCTGCAGGCGAGGCCGTTGCAATGTTGCCCCCAATGGTTCCCGCGTTGCGTATCTGCGGCGATCCAACCGTTCGTGCCGCCTGGGCAAGGGCGGGCACGGTGCTGCGCACCGGTTCGTCGGCGATCAGTGTCCACGTGGCTGCGCCTCCGATACGAACGACGTCGCCATCGAGGGTGAGACCACGAATTTCATCCACGCGGTCCAGAGAAACAACATCGCTCGTCATCGGATGGCCGTGATTGACGGCAACCATGAGATCGGTTCCTCCCGCAAGCGGCCGGCAGGATCCGTCGCCAAGCGCAGCGAGGGCCTCCTCGAGCGAGCGGGGGGAGCTCACGAGCATGGCGAGATACTACCCACCATCGCTGACTGAGGACCCACGTCAGGTACGAGTCGGCGACAGGCACTCCCCTTGTGGCCGGCGGGTGGTGTAGGTTCTGGGCACCGCGTGGCATCGAGGCTGCGTGACGCACGAGGGGGTAATTGCGAATGATGAGGTCCAAGGTCAACAACCGTTGGCGTCGAGTGGCTGCCAGCGCCGCTGTGCTGGCGCTCGTCGCCGGCGCATGCGGGGGCGGTGATGACGATGCCGAACCGGCACCGGCACCGGCCGAAGAGCCTGCGGAACAGCCTGCAGAAGAGCCTGCTGAGGAACCAGCTGAGGAACCGGCCGAGGAGGCACCAGAGACCACGCTCGTCGACGTGACTCTCCCGCCTGAGGAAAATGTCGAGCCTGTCTTCGGCGGCACGTTTCGAATGGGCCTCGAAGCGGATGTTGACGGTCTTAATCCGACGCAGAACAACATCTCCGCATCTGGGTACGCGATGCTGAATGCGATCTTCGACCCCCTCGCGATATACGACGAAAATGGGGTCGCTATTCCGTTCCTCGCGGAGAGTCTCACACCTAATGACGACCTCACCCAGTGGACTGTCAAGCTACGCGAGGGTGTGACGTTCCATGATGGTGAACCCGTCAATGCCGAGGCGGCTGTCGCGAACTTCGCGTCGTTACGAGCATCAGCGCTGCCATCGCTTGCTATTAACCCATTCTTCCCACCGGTGGGAGCCGACGGAAGTGATCCGGGTATCACGATCATTGACGACCTGACGGTGCAATACAACCTGCTTGATCCGAGCGCCTACTTCCCGGCGTATTTGACAGGCCAGCTGGGCATGATGGGTTCTCCAGCGTGGCTCGCGGCCGCTGCCGAGGACCCCACGCTGAATCAGCGTCCGGTCGGTACCGGTCCATTTAAGTTTGAGTCACGCTCTGAAGACTCGATCACGACCCTTGTTCGGAACGACAGTTGGTGGGGTGGCGACGTCTATCTCGACGCCATTGAATTCTCACCAGTCACTGACGGAGCCACGCGTCTTGATCTGCTGCTGGGCGGCGAAATTAACGCAATGCATACCACCGATCCAACGCTTATTGAAGAGATGAGTGCGGAGGGTATCGATCAGCGAATTGACGAAACCGGAGAAGAATCATTTGCGATGATCAACTCAGAGGTTCCTCCATTCAATGATCTGCGTGCCCGGGAGGCGCTCACGCTGGCGACCGACCGCGAGGGGTACCAGTTGCTCATTAACGAGGATTTGACCACCCAGACGAATGGTCGGTTCGTGAGCGATAACCCCTACCACAACCCCAATGTTGTGCAACGGGGAAATGACATCCCCGCCGCCCAGGCACTGGTGGCTGAATACTGTGCGGAGTCCGGGACCGAGACAAACCCTCTTACCGGAGGTCCAACCTGCACCGATGGTCGCATCAACATGGAATTCCAGTGGTCTGGACCATCAGTCGTCGGGGACCGTATCGCTGACCTGCTCATCGCGGGCTGGGACGAAGCAGGCTTCAACGTCACGCGGGACATGCTGCTGCAGGACGACCACATCATTCAGGTAGCTATCGGCGGGTACAACGTGGTGACCTGGCGGCAGTTTGGTGCTCCGGAAGCCTCGGTTGACAACGTGTGGTTGCTCTGCCGCACAGTTGGTTTCATCTCGCTGAACTGGCCCCGTTACTGCGACGAAGAGCGTGACGCTGTGCTCCTGGCCGCGCAGGCAACAACTGATCCGGCAGAACGAGCTGAGCTGTACCAAACGGCCGAACAGATGATTAATGACGCTGCGTTGTATGTGTACTTCAACCACACGCGTTGGTCGAACGCGTTCGCAGATGGCGTGAATAATGCCTGTGCCGTGACGACGCCCGAAGGCAGCACCACGCGGTGCACGACGAACGGTTCAGGTCGCTACGAGGCGATCTGGCTCGACTGAGAGCCGAAATTAGGGGGAGGTGCTCGTGCGGGCGCCTCCCCCTATCCCCCGCCATTGGTATCTGACCCCCCCACCATTGGTATCTGACCGCCGAATGAACAGGATGTAACTGAACGATGTTGTCATACGTCGCTCAGCGATTGACGCTGGCAGTTTGCTTGCTTCTTGCTGTTTCCGCTCTGACATTCTCAGGAATGAACCTTCTTGGCGACCCCTTGGTCAACATTCTTGGACCGATCGCTGCTGATACTAAGAATCCAAACAGCATCGCGTTGATTGAAGCCGCAGAGGCTGAATATCACCTCGATAAGTCCCTTCCGGAGCGCTACGTGCGTTGGCTCGGAGACCTTGTACGCGGAGACCTGGGAGTCCAGTTCTCCTCCACCGGCGAACCACCGGTCAGCAACATCATCAAAGAACGAGCACCCCGAACAGCCGTGCTGTTGGTGATGGCACAGTCGCTCGCTGTTCTGATATCTATCCCCTGGGCTTTGCTCGCCGCATCGCGGGCACGGCGCCCTGCCGACCGCATATCGACGGTGACATCGTTTCTGCTGATCGCGCTTCCGAATTTTGCATTGGCGGTTATTTTGAAATACCTGCTCGCAATCAAATTGGGTTGGTTCCCGATTACGTACACGGCGAATGACCCATTTCTATCACGGATATATCAAACCTTTCTCCCTGCTTTGACGATCGCTCTTCCAGCGGCGGCTGTCTACCAACGTCTCCTCCGCACCGATCTCATTACAACGCTACAAGAAGATTTCATCCTGATGGCTCGCGCTAAAGGTGTCTCAAAATGGAAGGTATTGCTGCGGCACGCACTTCGACCCTCATTTTTTTCTTTCATTACGGTGTTCGGAATCAATACTGGAGCTCTGATCGGAGGCAGTTTGGTTGTCGAGACAATCTTCCGGATACCTGGGCTTGGAACGACGATTGTTGAAGCAATCATTCGTGATGACTTCCCTGTTGTTTTGGCTGTCGTGATGATTGCAACATCTGTGTTTGTCCTAGTGAACGTCCTCGTGGACATCCTCTACTCGTTCCTTGACCCGCGGGTGAAGCGATGACGGCCGCGCGGCGTGGACTTGGGTTTGGTTTCTGGCTCAGCATCTCATGGCTGATCGTCATCTCTCTCGCGGCGATCTTTGCGCCATGGCTTCCGCTGAAGGACCCAGGAGAGAACTACATCGTGGCCGGAGCGCGTCCACCGTATGGGCCGTCCTCGACCCATTGGCTTGGAACCGACCAAGATGCCCGTGATGTCTTCGCCCGGACCATATTTGGAGCCCGAACATCTTTGGTCATCGGGTTCGGAGCCATCAGTTTTGGAATTATTCTTGGCGGGACACTTGGCGTTCTGTCCGGCTATTTTCGCGGGTGGACCGATCGAATTGCATCGATTGTGATGCTCATCCTGCTGTCATTCCCCGGTTTGATCTTGGCAATTCTTATCACTGCCCTGTTGGACCGTGGCTTGGCAACGATTGCGATCACCCTGGGCATTCTTGGCGTTGCACCAGTGGGTCGTCTTGCACGTGCCTCCACACTGGTGTTCGCTGAGAGAGATTTTGTAACCGCGGCCCGAGCAATTGGTTCGAGCAATCGGCGGATCATCGTACGAGAGTTGCTTCCCAATGTCGTTATACCGATGGCGGCCCTCTCACTGCTTGGTATGGCAATTGCAATCGTGGCCGAAGGAGGACTTGCCTTTCTCGGGTTGTCAGTTGACGAGGGAGTGACATGGGGGAAATTGATTCTTCTTGGCGCCGGAACTCGAGACCTTGAACGCGCCCCATGGATCTCCTTCGGACCGATTTCAATGCTGTTCCTAACAGTGCTTGCCCTTAACTACGCTGGCGATCGTCTACGTGACTACTTCGACGTAAAGGACATCACCCTGTGAGCCAGACCCAAGCGTCTCTTCGGGGTGGACCTGAACCACTCGTGTCGGTTCGTGGGTTGAGAACCTTGTTCGCCACCGAACGGGGATTGGTGCGAGCCGTAGATGGTGTGGACCTCAACATTCACAAGGGTCGGTCGCTGGGGATTGTTGGCGAGTCCGGATGCGGCAAGACCGTGCTGTCACGCTCGATTATGGGTTTGCTGCCGTCGACCGCTCACCGTGAGGGTTCAGTTCGCTACGAGGGCCACGAACTTGTTGGGAAAAGCGTGGGAAGTATGCGCCGCTTCTGGGGTCAAGAAATGTCGATGGTCTTCCAGAATCCAATGGTCTCTCTTAACCCAGTGATGCGGATCGGTGAGCAGATCGCGGAACCACTGCGGATTCATCTCGGCATGTCGAGATCTGATGCGCGTGACACCGCGCTGCAACTTCTTGAAGAGGTTCGCATCCCCGAACCAAAGCGGCGATTACGGCAATACGCACACGAACTGTCGGGCGGAATGCGTCAGCGCGTCGTCATCGCGATTGCTCTGTCGTGTGGCCCCGCCATCTTGTTTGCTGATGAGCCGACGACCGCCCTAGACGTGACAGTCCAATCACAAATCTTGGATCTCATCGCCGAGCGGAGGCAGGACCGCAACATGGCGGTTGTCCTCGTAACTCACGACCTCGGCGTTGTCGCAGGGCACACTAATGAAATAGCGGTTATGTACGCGGGCAAGATCGTCGAACGTGCGCCGACGAATGAACTCTTCGCAAATGTGAAGATGCCATACACGCGGTCATTGCTGCGGTCAATTCCGCGACTGGATGATGACCCACACACTCGACTGCACGCCATCAGCGGCCGGCCGCCGGACCTCATCGACCCACCATCCGGGTGCCGTTTCGCGCCGCGGTGCGCCTATGCGCGGGAGAGGTGCCATGTGGAGGCCCCGCCGCTACAGCCCACCGAGAATCCCGATCATGTGTATGCATGTTGGTATCCAGTGGGCTCCGCTGAGTTCTTCGAGCGTGAAGAAGAACTGGTGGCAACCGGTGTGCATGTGAGGGGAAGGCAATGAGCGGTGCGGGCCACGCCCACTTGCGCGAACTCAACGATGCCGTCCTGCAGGTTCGCGACCTTGAAGTGACCTTCGGGTCGGGTCGGGCGCCTCGGGTTCAGGCTGTTAGCGGGGTCAGTTTTGACATCGCTCGCGGCGAGACGTTGGGCATTGTGGGCGAAAGTGGGTGCGGTAAATCCACCACGGGTCGCGCGATCATGCAGATGCCGCCGGCAACGGCGGGTTCGGTGCTCTTTGAAGGTGATGACTTGGGTGCCATGTCCCCGTCGGAGCTGCGTCTCGCACGTACGCGAGTGCAGATGATCTTCCAAGATCCGATCTCGTCACTGAATCCTCGCCGGCGCGTGCGTGATTCAGTGGCAGAGCCCCTCGATATCTGGTCGCGGGGAACTTCTGCCGAGCGTCGACAGGTCGTCGACGACATTCTGGCCGACGTCGGCATCGACCCGGAACGGGCAGCCGTTGCGCGTCCCCATGAGTTCTCTGGAGGACAGTGCCAACGTATTTCAATCGCCCGGGCACTGGTGCTGTCTCCCACCCTGCTGATTTGTGATGAACCGGTATCGGCGCTTGATGTGAGCGTGCAGGCACAGGTGCTGAACCTGTTGGAAGACCTGAAGGCGCGGTACTCGCTCACCATGATGTTTATCGCTCACGACCTGGCGGTTGTGAAGAACATTTCTGACCGTGTGGCGGTCATGTATCTCGGCCGACTCTGCGAGATTGCGCCATCGCGAGAGTTGTACGAGCATCCGGCACATCACTACACCCGGGTGCTACTGGATTCGATCCCCGTGCCCGATCCGGAAGTCATTGCGGTGGGACATGAACTCGTCGGCGATCTTCCCTCCCCCGTTGACCCGCCATCTGGTTGCCGCTTCCACACGCGGTGTCCGGCGGCGGACGACCAATGCCGGACAGAAGAACCAGTGATGCGGGCGGTTGGCGAGGATCACTATGTTGCCTGTCACCATCCACTGGTGACATCGGTCGCGATCTCTACCTGACGAGGTGGGCGCGATCCGCCCACGCCAACATCTCACGGTCACCGGTGGAATCTCCCCATACGCTGACGTGCACATCCGCGCGCGTCAACGACCAAGCGGCGAGTTGTTCCTCCAATCGGTGAACCTTGTTCGCGCCGCGGCAATTCGGTGTGGATAGCTGCCCGGTAAGCACTCCGTCCGTGCTTTCAAGGCCTGTAGCCAATATCGCATCAGCGCCAAGATGCGCACCGATCATTTGGACGTAGGGTTCGAACGAGGCGGACACAATCAGTCGTCGTGCTCCGCGCTCGCCTGCTGCGTGCCAATCACGCAGAACGGTTGGGTTGAGGTCACGTGCGATCGCGCGAGCAGTGAGACTCTCAGCAACGTGGCGGACATGCTCAATTTCGACGCCGCGGAGTGCGCCAGCGGCAATCGCTTTGATCGCGTCACGGTCCCGATGCCGTAACGCCGCAATGAGGTCGGCTCGTGCGCACGCCGTGGCCAATGACCCAAGGCCTGCCGCGCGTCGCAGGAAGGGAACGACCAGGTCGCCGCGAACGAGCGTGCCGTCAAGATCGAATGCGGCGAGGCGCATCACGCCGTCCAGTCACGTAGAGCTGACCAGAATCCCGGCCAGCTTTTCGACACCACATCGGCGTCCTCGATCGTCGTCCCTCCCGTGACGCTGCCGAGGATGCCGGCGACCATTGCAAGTCGGTGATCATCACAGGTGGCAACATTGCTTCGTGGCGGGCGCACACCCCGCTGGGGGTCGCCGTGGATCACCAGCCCGTCGTCGGTCTCGTCGACATCGGCCCCGAAGGCACGCAGGAGGTTCCCCAAGTCGCTAATGCGGTCGCTTTCCTTGTTGCGGATAAATCCAACGCCGCGGATCACCGTTGACCCGGATGCAATGGTTGCAACTGCCGCCACCGTGGGGACGAGATCTGAACAGTTCGAAAGGTTGAGATCAACCGGGCGAAGTGCCGGGTTATCGCGACTCACGCGCGTTGCCGACACGGTCTGCTCCACGCCCATTCCCATCCGGCGGAGAATGTCCACGAACTCCGCGTCACCTTGGGTGGATGCGGTGCCGAGCCCCTCAACGGTGACCGAACCACCGAGTAGAGCGGCTAGGGCGAGCGGATAACTGGCTGATGAGGCGTCAGCCTCCACCGTGTGTGCCACCGCTGCATAGCCACCTGCGTCAATGGTGACAACGTCGTCGGCGATGTGTATGGCTGAATGGCCGTGGATGCCCATCACGGCCGCGGTGAGGTCCACATACGGGCGTGACACCAGGGGCGTGGTGATCCTGATCGTGAGTCCGGACGGAAAATACGGTGCCACCATCATTAATGCCGAGATGTACTGGCTGGAAATATCACCGTCAATGGCGATCTCGTGGTTGGCAACGGGGCCCTGCACGGTGGCCGGAAGCCGGCCATCACGATGTGACACTTCGCAGCCGAGGTCTGAGAGCGCGGCGAGTAGTGGCCCGATGGGTCGTTCACGCAGCCGCGGCTCGCCGTCAACGGTGACGCCCATTGGTGAACATGCTCCGAGCGCCAGCGCGAAACGCGATGTTGTACCGGCCAACCCGGCCCACACCGAGCCACCGGGAATACGACCGTTGGTTCCGCGCACGTGCGTGCAACTGCCTGTGTGGGACACGTCGACACCCAGGTTGTTCAGGCCGGCAATCATTGCGGATGTGTCGTCTCCGTCGGGCAGATTGTGAAGATCGGTTACCCCGATGCCCAATGCGGCACACACCAGCGCACGGTTTGCGACACTCTTAGACCCCGGCACCGTGGTCTTCACGTCAATCGGCTGTCGACGTGGCTCGCCGATCAGTTCCGACGACACGAGCGCTCCCGTTGAACCATCACGATAATGCTGACACGGTCGGGTGGAAACCGCGAGCCAGGAGGCCTCCGCGGAACAAATCCGAGTGCTCGCGCTCAATCAGCACCACCGCGAGCCCACGCGCCCCTTCAGCCATGTGAACGACCTCGAAGTTCGCGATGTTCACCCCAAGTTCAGCGGCCAGAGTGAAGACCTCCGCAGCGGCACCCGACCGATCAGGAATACGAATTCGGAACTCGCACAATTGGGTGGGATCAGTGACACGTCCCGGCAGATTCCGGCGGGCGTCGCGGGCATCGGTGAGCATGGCGAGCAGACTCTGGCGATCGTCTCTGTCGAGGGAACCACGAATGGTGGACAGCATGTCGATCATGTCCCCAAGGGCTTCGGAGATAGCAGCCGAGTTCTGAGAACAAATATCGATCCAAATGTCCGGTCGACCAGCCGCGATCCGGGTCATGTCGCGAAAGCCTCCAGCGGCCAGGCGTAGCAGGGCGGCGTGTTCATCAGAGCGCCCGGTGGCGAGATGCATCAAGCCAGCCGCGGTCAAATGTGGGAGGTGACTCACCACTGCCACCAACCGGTCGTGGGCTTGCGGGGTGACCGCAACGACCTCCGAGCCGAGTTCAGTCACAACAGATGCGACGAAGGCGAAGGATCGATCGTTGGTACTGCTGGTCGGAGTGAGGACCCACACCGCGGAATCGAACATATTCGGATCGGCGCCGTCGAGCCCATCGAGCTCGCTCCCCGCCATGGGATGCCCGGGAACGAAGCGTGGATGATCAATGGATGAAGCAACGTCAGATTTGACCGAACCTGCATCGGTCACGATGCCCTCTGTTTCGTGGATGGCGCGGTTGACGCTGTCGGTCAGAGCCATCACCGGGACGGCAACGAAGGTGATGTCAGCCTCGCGATGGAGGCCGATGTTGTCGATGAGACCGTCGCGGTGCGCGCGACGAACAACGTCATCGTCGTGGTCCTCGCCGTGGACGATCCATCCTCGTGCACGCAGTCCCGCTGCGATCGACCCACCGATCAGGCCGGTCCCGATGACATTCGCGACCCGGCCGCGAGCAGTTTCAGACACGGCGTCGCATCGTATCTGCGCCGTGTCCAACCGCTGTTCGTAGCGCCATCGCCTCGTCATCGGTGAGGTGTCGCCACTGACCTGGCTGCAGCTTCCGATCGCTGATCGGCCCGATACGAACTCTGATGAGCCGCTCGACAGGATGACCAACGGCCGCGCACATGCGCCGAACCTGGCGGTTGCGGCCTTCGTGAATGGTGATACGCAGCAGCCCTGGCTCAGGCTGCGATACGCGTGCCGGATGTGTGATGCCGTCATCCAATTCCACGCCGGTCCGTAACATGCGGATTGCGTGAGGGCTCACTCGCCCTCCACGCACAGTTGTGAGGTATTCCTTGTCGACGCCGTGGCTGGGATGTGTCACGGCATGGGCGAGATCGCCATCGTTGGTGATCAGCAGCAATCCCTCCGTCATCAGGTCCAATCGGCCGACCGGAAACACGCGAGGGCTGTGGGGTACGAGGTCCATCACCGTTGGACGGCCCTGGGGGTCGGTGACGGTGGTGACGACGCCGGTGGGCTTGTTCACGAGGTAATGCACGAGGTCGGGTTGCGTGCCTGCGGGCGCACCGTCCACTCTGACGTCGTCGGTGCCTGGGTCAACGCGGCGGCCGAGCACCGCGATCTCGTCATTCACGGTGACTCGACCAGCTGCGATGAGGTCTTCGCAGACTCTCCGACTCCCCCACCCCGCAGCAGCGAGAACCTTCTGCAGTCGCTGTCCCTCGGGGAAGTCGCCACCGAGGTTGTCGATAGGCCCGAGCGGATCGTTCACTGCGTTGCCGCGGCGCCCGGGGACTCGTGCGTTCCGGGAAGCCGAAGTCCGGCCTCAAGAGCCTCGACTACATCGGCATCAGGAATAAATTCCGCAATTGGCGGAAGGTCGTCGATACTGCGAAGGCCAAGTTTGTCGCAGAAGAGTTCGGTGGTGCCGAGCAGGACGGCCTGGCCGGGGCCAGTATCGCGACCTACTTCATCGACGTACCCGCGCGCCATCAGAGTGCGAATCACGCCGTCGGGATCCACTCCGCGAATCGAGGCGACCTGCGCACGTGAGATCGGCTGCTTATAGGCGATGATCGCGAGTGTTTCCAGAGCCGCACCCGAGAGTCGGGCACGTTGCTCGTTCAAGATGAAGCGTTCCACGTACGCGGAGGTGGACGCGACACTCTGGTACCTCAACCCACCGGCAATTTCGACGAGTTCAAAACCACGGTCGTCGTGGCGGTACTGCTCGGCGAGTTCTTGCCACCAGGATTCGATAGCCGGTAGGGGCTGTTCCAGCAGTTGGGCGAGCAGTTCTACCGGAACCGGTTCATGGGCGACCAACACAATGGCTTCGATTGCGCGACGCATCTCACTCCCGATCACGTCATGTTCAGCGGGAGCGTCATTCCCGGCGGTGGCCTCGTTAGGGAGGTGATCGTCATCGTGCACTGGAGCGTGTCCTCATCCTTCGTAGGCGTCGATTGAGGTGTGCAGCGGATCGTAGTCATCGTCGCCGACCCATCGCAGGGTGAGATCGCCGAACCGTTCGAATTGATCGATCTCGACAACGCCTTGTTTGTACAACTCCAACACGGCAAGGAAACGGATGATGACCTCGATGCGGTCGACGAGGGCGGAGGTGAGCCGACGAAACGACACAGTTCCCGCGCTAGGCAACTCGTCGAGGATTTCCGTGATCGCGTCGGCCACGGTGGTCGTGATTGGCGTGACATGGAACAGATCGACGGTGGGAACCGGCTTCGGTGTCAGCGCCCTGATAGCGGCGCTGCGCAGCCGCGCAACCGAGGACTCATCGATGAGGTCCGGCGCAAGGCCCGCGAATCGCTCGTCCGGGCCCACCGTGCGCGCCACGTGAAGGTCTGCCTCATCGGAGAGCCGTCCGAGCACCGCTGCAACATCTTTGAAGGTCTTGCATTCGAGGAGTCGAGCCAGGAGCAGATCGCGCTCCTCCCAGAGTGCGAGTTCCTCGTCCAGGTCGCCATCGTCGGTTCCGGGTAGGAGCCGTCGTGTCTTCAATTCGACGAGGGTCGCCGCGATCAGCAAGAACTCTGTCGCAACATCGAGGTCGAGGGCCTGCAACCGCTCCAACTCTGCAAGGTAGGCATCGACGATGTGGGCAAGATCGATGTCGTACAGCTCAACTTCTGATGACAGGATCAGTTGCAGCAAAAGATCAAATGGCCCCTCGTACACCGGGGTGGAGACATCGATCGGCACGCTGCGAGACTACCGGAGCAGTCGGACCCCGACCGGCGATGGATGACCGCTAGCCTGCGGGGTCGTGACCCGCGTGCTTTCGTGCATCCAGCCGACTGGAGATGTTCATCTCGGGAATTACCTCGGGGCCCTTCGGAACTGGGTTGCAGGCCAGCATGAGGCTGATGTCTTTCATGGCATTGTCGATCTTCATGCCCTCACGACCACAGTGACTCCGGACGTGATCGGGGCCAACACTCTCGAACTGTCGGCCATGCTGTTTGCCATTGGTCTCGACCCTGAGGTTGCCACGGTGTTCGTGCAGAGCCACGTGCCGGAACATGCCCAACTCGGGTGGGTCATGGAGTGCACCGTGTCCTTCGGCGAGCTGTCGCGTATGACGCAGTTCAAGGAAAAGTCTTCTCGCGCCGAGACAGACTTTGTGTCCGCTGGTCTCTTCACCTATCCCGCGTTGCAGGCTGCCGACATCGTTCTCTATGACGCGAATGAAGTGCCTGTTGGCGATGACCAGCGTCAGCACGTTGAGATCACTCGAGATATTGCGATCCGCTTTAACCACCGATTCGGTGACACTCTCGTTGTTCCCGAAGCCGTGACCCCTGCCGCGGGTGCCCGGGTGATGGATCTCGCGGATCCGACATCAAAGATGTCGAAGAGTTCGGCGTCCACCAATGGGTGTGTGTTCCTGCTCGATCCACCCGAGGTCGTGACCCGCAAGTTCAAGCGGGCGGTCACCGACTCCGATGGCACGGTGGCCTACGACCGGGCGGAGAAGCCAGGGGTGTCCAACCTGATCGACATCTTGTCCGCTGCATCCGGGATGTCGCCGGAGTCGATCGTCTCGTCGTACAGCCAGTACGGCCCGCTCAAGTCCGACACGGCGGCGGCCGTCATTGCCGTTCTGGCACCGATTCAAGCCCGGTACGCAGAGCTGACGGCTGATCGCGCAGAACTTGCTCGTCAGCTGCGCGTCGGAGCAGACCGCGCTCGGACTGTGGCCTCGGCGACACTGGAGCGCGTCTACAGCGCAGTGGGTCTTCTACCCGGGTGACCGACGCGCGCAGCGTCGACCGGCGAATCCGATCGCTTGCGGTTCCAGCCCTTGGTGCGTTAGCGGTTGAACCGGTCTACGTCGCGGTCGATACGGCGATTATTGGTCACGTCGGCACCTCAGAACTTGCTGGTGTCGCACTTGCGGCCACCGTGCTTTCGATCGTTGTCGCAGGTTCGAATGTGTTGGCATATGGCGCAACCGAGCGCATCGCGCGTTGCCGCGGCCAAGGAGACATCATCGGTGCTACTCGTATTGCGACCCAGTCCTTGTGGGTCGCCGTAGCTGCCGCTGCTGTGCTGACACCACTTGTTGCCACCGTCGGGCGACTCATCACACGCGTCGTGGAGACCGATCCGGATACCGCGGCACATGCCGTGCGATATCTCTGGATCTCAAGCCTCGGTCTTCCCGCAGTGCTCGGCGTCACGGCGGCCCAGGGCATCTGCCGCGGCCACGGTGACTACCGCACACCGCTGATCATCCTCGCCGTGTCGAACGGTGTCAACGTGGTGGTGGAACTTCTGCTCGTCGTGGTCGCTGGGCTATCGGTCACAGGTTCTGCACTCTCTACCGTCATTGCCCAGTGGCTGGCCGCGTTGTGGTTTATCCGCCGTGTACGGGCCTATGTCGGGCCATCACGACAACGATTCCCCGACCTATCGGTGATGGCCGACTTGTCGCGCGTGAGTGGCGCTCTGGCGCTGCGGGTCGGGTCAATGCTGGTCGTGCTGTCCGGATCGACCATTCTCGCCGGCCGGTCCGGTACGGGTGTACTCGCTGCTCATCAGATCGTGATGGGTGCCTTCATTCTGCTCGCACTGATCCTTGACGCGTTGGCCCTCCCCGCGCAAACGCTCGTGGCCGAAGCTGGCGGTAGCGGTGGGCAGCAACTGGCAGCGTTGATTGCTGGCCGGGTCTACACGTTGTCGTTGATCACGGGCGTTATTCTGTGCGCTGGTCTTGCACTTGGTGCTGGTCCCATTGCCACGATTTTCAGCGCTGATCCCCTCGTCGTTGATTTGGCAGGCGATGGTCTGCGAATACTTGCGATCGGTCTGATCCCCGGTGCAGTCGCCTTTGCTGGGGATGGCATTCTGATTGGCTCTGGTGATTTTTTGTTCCTGGCCGTCGCATCGGTCGTGCACAGTGCTGTCATGGTCGCCGCCGTTGCTGTCACCGGACTCGGGGCTCCGCAACTGTGGGTTATTTGGCTTCTCTTCGGTGGCTGGTTAGTGCTGCGTGCAGGAACTGTTGCCGTGCGGTCATACGTACTGTTGGTCCGGCCTCATGCGTCGTCAGCTGCCATGACAATGTGATGGCGCGTATCGGTACCGCGCAGGATTGCGACGACCTCTGGCCGGGCTCCGACCTCAAGCAGAAACGAGATGCCGATGCGCTCGTGGTCGAGATATCGGCGCCACCGTGCGCGACGTCCACCAAGGCATGTTGCGCCAATGCGCTCCCACACCGGTAGGTCATCAACTGCTTTCCCCGCATCGTGCAGCAGTGCGGCCGCGACGGTGACCGCATCGCTGCTGTCATGGCATGCCACTCGTCGTGCAACGGCGATGGAATGACGACGGTCGGCATTGCTCATCCGGTGAAAGATCGAGGCCTCGGCAGATGTCAACCATGATTCGGCCCAGGCGGCATCATCACTTGATGGGGGTCGTTGCCCCGTCTGCTCCGCGGTGCGGCGCAGTAGGTGCAATGGACGGCGCCGCGTCATTGGGTGCTCCTCGCCCGTGGATGAGCCGTCGCGTACACCTCAAACAGGCGCTCCTGGCTCACCTTGGTGTACACCTGGGTGGTGGAGATTGACGCGTGCCCGAGCAACTCCTGCACGATACGGAGATCCATTCCGCCATCGAGTAGGTGCGTGGCACAGGTATGGCGCAGCACATGTGGCGATACATGGCCATCGAGGCCGACGGTGTGGGCATGAGTTGTGAGCACGTGCCATAGGCCCTGGCGTGACAGACGGCCGCCTCTTGTGTTCAAGAACACGGCCTCCGCATCACCGCGCCGGCGCCACCGGTCCGGCACGAGTTCATCGCGGCCGCCAGGTTCAAGCCATGCATCAAGTTGTCGCGTCGCCGCGGTGCCAAACGGAATGATGCGTTCTTTGGCTCCTTTGCCGAGCACACGAACGAGTCCGCGGGTGCGATCGATATCGGCAAGGTTAAGACCGCAGACTTCTGCAGCTCGTGCACCCGTGGCGTACATGAATTCCATCAGCGCGCGGTCGCGGCGCGCCGCGGCATCGTCGCTGATTGGAGCTGCGAGCAGGCGGTCGACCTCGTCGAGGGTCAGTGGTTTCGGGATTCCCGACGGCACACGAATGCCTGATAATTCCGCGGTTGGATCGTTGGGTCGGTGTCCCTCCACGGCCATGTAGCGGTGCAACATTCTGACCGCCGCAAGTCGCCGCGCGACGGTGGACGCCGCGGCCACGGAACGTTGCTCGCTCACCCACACCTCGATCGCATCGGAGCGCACGTCCCCAAGGGAGACGCCGGTGGCGTCCAACCACAGACAGTACGAATGCAGGTCACGTCTGTAGGCCGCCAGAGTGTTCGGACGTCGGCCACGCTCCGCCGCAAGCCAGGTGAGAAACTCCTCCACCTCAATCGGTGTCTCCCCAGCAGAATCGTCAGCCGGTAGCGGGCTCATGCGTATGCCAGGCGTCGCTCCAACATGAGCAAGGCGATGACGGTCTTCGCATCATGGATCGCTCCGCTCTCGACGAGCCCGAGAGCATCGGCGAGAGGCAGGTGGTGGGTGATCATTGCCTCTTCTTCAGGTCCTTGTGCAGCACGTTGAGTGTTGGTGCAGTCGAGCGCGAGGAAGACCATCGTCGTCGCGTCGGTCATGCCCGGTGACGGTGAGAAGGTGGTCAGATGTTCAAGCCGTGACGCCACCATTCCAACTTCCTCGGTGAGCTCACGTGCCGCGGTTGCCGCCGGGTCTTCGCCCGGTACATCACGCATGCCCGCGGGGATCTCAATAACTGCGCGATCGAGCGCCGGTCGGTACTGTTCCACAAGCACCACCGATGGCACGCCTTCTGGATCGAACAGCACCGGAAGCACGCCAACCGACCCTGGCGATCTGACGATGTCGCGGGTGATCACCCCACCCGGTGATGTGAACTGACCGACGACCACCGACCAAATACGCCCCGAGTGCACCTCGCGGTCATCCAGATGGACGAATCCCTCGGCGGGGTCGGTCACCGTTCGGCGTGGGCAGTAAATGGGGCGAGCGCGGCCCGGCGCGCGAGTGCTGCCCCGATGAGGTCGCGGAACAGCGGATGTGGACGGTCGGGTCGGCTCTTGAATTCCGGATGGGCCTGAGTCGCCACCCAGAACGGATGCTCGGCTATTTCGATGAACTCGACGAGTCGACGATCTGGTGACACGCCACTGCACACGAGGCCGGCCTCGGTGAGGCGCGTCTGATACGCGGGATTGAACTCGAAGCGGTGACGATGACGCTCGCTGACGACTGGCTCGTCGTAGGCGCGGGCCACCTTCGTCTCGGGCTCGAGCACGGCGTAGTACGCGCCGAGGCGCATCGTGCCGCCCTTATCGGTTACTTCGCGTTGGTCGTGCATCAAATCGATGACCGGGTGGCGAGTCGTCGGTTCGAATTCGGTGCTGTTCGCATCGGCGAGACCGGCGACATTACGGGCGAACTCGACGGTCATCGCGTGTAAGCCGAGGCAGAGTCCGAGGCACGGCAGTTTCTCGGTGCGCGCATACCCGGCCGCGGCGATTTTGCCTTCGAATCCTCGCGCGCCGAAACCCCCCGGAATGACGAGTCCATCGAGTTGTGCCAACCGGTCGACGGCCAGTAGCCCGTCGACGTCTTCAGCTTGAATCCAATCGATCTCGACATCGGCACCGTGGTGGAAGCCGGCATGTTTCAGGCTTTCCACAACCGAGAGGTAGGCATCTGGCAGCTGCACATATTTACCGATCAACCCGATACGAACAGGTGTGCGGGCCGCCTCGACCGTGGCCACGAGCGACTCCCACGCGGTCGTGTCAGGTTCTGGACCGCTGATATCGAGTAAATCGAGAGCCACGTCGTCAAGGCCCTCATCATGGAGGATGAGCGGAAGCTCATAGATATTCCCGACATCGGCGGCGTTGACGACAGCACGTTCGTCGACATCGCACAAGCCAGAGATCTTTCTCTTCAACTCGGTGGAGAGCGGTTGCTCGCTGCGGCACACGATGATGTCGGGCTGAATGCCGCGACTGCGCAACTCGGTCACCGAGTGCTGAGTGGGTTTCGTCTTCTGTTCACCAGCTGGCCCAATGAAGGGAACGAGCGTGACGTGGATGTAGCACACGTTGTCTCGGCCGGCATCCTTGCGGAACTGCCGGATGGCCTCGAGGAACGGCAGGATCTCGATGTCTCCCACCGTGCCGCCAACCTCGGTGATGACGACATCAACATCGTCGGTCGAGATTCTGTGGATCCGGCGTTTGATCTCATCGGTGATGTGTGGAATGACCTGGACGGTCTTGCCCAGATAGTCGCCACGGCGTTCTGCAGCGAGCACAGACTGATAGATCGAACCCGTTGTGGCATTGGAACTCTGGGTCAGGTTCTCGTCGATGAACCGTTCATAGTGACCGAGATCGAGGTCGGTCTCACCGCCGTCATCGGTCACGAACACTTCCCCGTGCTCGTACGGGTTCATGGTGCCCGGATCAACGTTGATGTACGGATCGAGCTTTTGCATGGTGACACGCAATCCGCGCATCTTGAGAAGCCGGCCGAGCGACGATGCTGTGAGTCCCTTGCCGAGGGAACTGACAACTCCCCCGGTCACAAAGATGTGCTTGGGCACTCGACCCCTCCGTTCAAACATCTGACGATCTGACGGGAACTCACCATACCCTCAGCGCGACCCGCTGTGTGGTGATCGACCGCGGGTGGACAGCAACTCCTCGGCACGGATATGAGCCCCCTGTGACAAGCGGTCCCCGAGCATTCTGGCTATTTCGCTGCGGCGCTGCTCATCGTCCAAGCGGACGACGCTCGTTGACCCATCATCGGACCCGCGGCGATCAATGGAAATCTGGTGATCGGCTCGCGCTGCAACAAGGGGCTGATGGGTCACGACGATGACTTGTCGCGTCGCAGCGAGCGACTGCAAGACGTCCGCTACTGCGTCCACGGTCTCTCCCCCAAGGCCCGCATCAACCTCGTCGAGAATGACGGTGCGGCTGGTGGTGGTGCTCATATCGGCGAGGTCGATGGCCAGCATGATGCGGGCCATCTCGCCACCTGATGCCACCTTGGTCAACGGCAGCGGTGGGACGTCCGGGCCTGCAGCAATGGCGAACTCCACATCTTCTCCGGCAGTGCCATCGGTGGCGATGTGCAATGTGGTGCCGTCCATGTCCATTGCATGGAGCGTCGCCGTGATCTTGGCGCTGAGATCATCTGCAGCGCAACGACGTTGTGTGCGGACCTGTGTCGACACGATGGCCAGCTTGTCGATGAGCTGCGCTGCTTGCTCGTTGAGCCGAGCCCGACGACCATCGTGATCTGCCAATTCGGCGAGGCGGCGACGCAATCCGTCGGCATAGTCGAGCACGGCGCTGAGGTCACGCCCGAACCGTCGGCGGAGATCTGCGAGAAGCGATAGGCGGTTCTGCACCGTCTGGAGTGCCGCGGGGTCACCCTCGATTGACGCACGTAGGGAGCGAAGTTCGGACACCAGGTCGCGTTGTTCATCGAGGTGAGACCGCAGCCGAGTGGCCGCTGCATCGAGAGCGCCGTATCCCGCCATTGCCGAAGACGCCGTTGCGAGGGCAGCATCATCGTCGAGTAGGTCGATCGTCGTATCGAGCAATACGGTGACCTGTTCGGCGTCACCCAGCACTTCGGCCGTTCGCCGGAGGCTGTTTTCTTCGTCCGTGTCGGTGATAGCTGCTCGCTCGATCTCGTCGAGGTGATATGTGGCCAGATCGATTTCACGCTCTCGTTCCTCGGGGTTGCCCCCACCTGCAGCCAACTCGGCTTCAATCAGGCTCAACTCCTCGGCGAGGGTGGTCAGCGGGGTCATATCGATGTCGCCGGCAGTGTCGACGATGCGGCGTTGCGTTGAGCGTTCACGCAAGCGGTGCTGTTCGTTCTGGCTGTGGAGATCTACCCAATCGTCGCTCAGGCGCGCGAGGGTCGCGACGGTTGCGGGTCGGCCATCCACATAGGCTCGTGAGCGCCCGTCCCGCGGAACCACGCGTGTGATGACCGTTTCCTCACCGAGATCGTCGATAAGGCGGGCATCCACCCTCAGTTCATCAGCCCACGGACCGACCATGCGAGGATCGGCTCGAATACCAGCCGCTAAGGCTATGGCATGTAACAACACGCTCTTGCCGCTCCCACTCTCACCGGTGATAGCTACGAGGCCGTTGTCGAGCGGAACGGTGATCGCGCGGAATCCCACCACATTCTCAAGATGCAGTTCGCTGAGCATGTTCAGCGATCCTGAAGCCCGAATTTGGCTTTCAGAATCTGGTGGTACGGGCGATCACCGAAGCGTACAAAACGAGCAGATATGTCTGCAGGGCAGCATGTCACGGTGTCGCCGTGCTGCAACTCGCACATCACCGTGCCGTCGGCGACGAGAGCGGCGGGACGATCGCCGGCCACCGTGATGTCGACCCGCTCCGACGGATCGAGAACCACGGTGCGATCGAACAACATATGCGGGGCGACCGGCGTGAGCAGCATGGCTCGATGTCGTGGTGAGACGATGGGTCCACGAGCCGAGAGCGAATAGGCGGTCGATCCGGTTGGCGTGGCAACGATGAGACCATCGGTCGCAAACGATGTGAATGCGATGTCGTCGATATCGACGCGGAGATCGACGGTGTTGCCCGAATGCAGCTTCTCCACCACGACTTCATTGAGCACATGATGAACGGAGGCCCCGGACGCCGCCGTGGTCACCACCACCTCGATCATCATCCGTTCTTCAACGCTCCACATGCCCGTTTCCGGCCCTGCCAGATAGCGGGAGATGACAGTGTTGGCATCACTGAGTTCCGCCTGTGTGAGGTACCCCAGCCGACCTGAGTTGATACCGAGGATGGGTACCTCGGCGCCGGCGAGCAGATGAACGGCGCGCAGGACCGTTCCATCGCCACCCAATGACACAACGAGATCGGCACCAGCGAGTGGCCGAACGTCGTAGAGGGGGTCGAGCGGCGATGACCCACCGTGACCCTCCGCATCGACCCATACATCGTGCCCGGCCGCAGTAAGGTCCCGTGCGATCTCCGCAGCGGCGCGGTGCGCGTCGGCGCGAAGGTGGTGCACCACCATGCCGATGCTGTGCATGGTCGCGGTGTGCGTCATGGTGCCCTCATCACGAGGAGAAACTCGACATTTCCTGAACCACCCGCAATGGGCGACTCCATCCATCGAGTGTGGGAGCACCCATGCTCAGTGAATCCGTCAATGATGCGCTTCAGTGCTTCGTGGCGCTGACCGGCGTCACGGACCACCCCTCGAGCGCGCGCAGCCGCTACCCGACCAACCTCGAATTGGGGTTTTACGAGCAGCACCATGGTGGCCTCAGGTTGACACAACTGCAGCAAGGCATCGCGAACGGAGAGCAGCGAGATAAAGGACAGATCTGCGACCAGCATCGGAAAGGGGCCGCCAATAGCAGTGACATCAACTGATCTCACGTCAGTTTGCTCATAGACCGCGACGCGTGGATCATCGCGCAGGCGCTCATGTAGCTGATGCCGACCGACGTCTATCGCGGTCACTCGCCGGGCGCCGCGCCGGAGGAGACACTCGGTGAATCCTCCCGTTGAGGAACCGCAATCCACGGCGTGCACACCCGTGGCATCAACATCGGCGAAGCGGTCGAATACGGCATTGAGCTTTGCGCCGGACCGTGCGACAAAGGCGATGCCGTCATCGGCAACGAGGAGTTGATCGCCAGGGGAAACGAGGCGCGACGCGCGATCTACCGGAGCGCCATTCACGGTGACACGGCCGTCAGCGATGGCGCCAGAGGCAGCGGTGCGGGAATTACTGAGACCCCTACGAACCAGTTCGGCGTCGATACGGCGGCGCTGCGGCACGCCAGCGACGTTACCCCTCAGACACGAGCAAGGTTGCGGCATCGTGCAGACTCGCCACCGTATGGTGAACAGACACGTTGGACAGGTCGCTATTCGATATGCGTGACGTCACGAGTATGAATTCGGCCCCAAGCTCGGCAGCAAATGCCCCATCAGTTGATCGGCGGTCGCCAATCATGACGGTTGGCTGTGTGGTGTTGCTGCACAACCGCCGCCACAGGTCAGCCATTGGCCCGTACGGTTTCCCCGTAATTGTCGGTTCGGCACCGCTCGAAGCCGCGATAGCCGCGAGGATCGCACCACCACCTGGTTTGATCATCCCGTCAGACGGAAACGAGGTGTCCGGGTTCGTTCCGATGAGACGTGCCCCGTTCAAGATCGCCAGTTGAGCCATCCAGATCGTGTGATAGCTAATCTCGGGGTCGATACCGACGACAACCGCATCGATGGCTGGCAGCAATCGCGGGTTGAGATCATCGGAGCTCATCGTGAGGCACCCGCGATCCTGCAGCGCTGCGTGGATGCCCGGGCCGCCGACCACGAGTATCGCACTGCCCTCGTGCACAACTGCCGCAGCTGAGTCCGCGGAGGTCACCACGTGTTCGGATTGCGGGGCCCCAGCGGCATGAAGCCGGTCGCAATGCCGACGTGCCGGGGTGGATGAATTATTGGTCACGTACCAGATCTCACATCCATGCTGATGCAGCAGGGCCAGACCATCCACCGAGCCGTCGATGAACTGCGATCCGTCCCACACGACACCATCAAGGTCGCAGACGATTGACATGGGGGTCATACCGCAGCGTTGCATATGTAGACCCGGCGATTGATGTCGGCCGGCCCCGTTGGGCCGCTGATGAGCATGGTGCCGGCTTCTGCGTGGCAGGCTGGCGTGATGGAACGCAGTGATCTCCGCGCGACTGCACAATTTCTGCCCTTCAAGGGCACCCGATTTGCACACGGTCTTGATGGGCGGTGCGCACCGCCGTACGACGTATTAACCCACGAGCAGGTTGCGTTCTGGCGCACTCACCCAGAAAACATCACCTATGTCGATGTGCCGCTACCCACCGATGGGGCACACCCCTACGCCATTGCCGGTGAACGGTGGCAACACTGGCACGCCACTGGTGTGGTACTGACCGATAGCCGGCCGACCCTCACCGTAGTCACCATGACATTCGATGATGCTCGCGGTCGAGCCCGATCCGTCCGTGGCGTCATTGGGGCTGTGACCCTCAACGCGGGTGTACAAGCCCATGAGCGCACGACACCGAAGGCCAGTACGGACCGACTTGACCTGACGCGGGCAACCCGCGCCAACCTGTCGCCGATCTGGGCCCTCTCCCCCGCGGCTGGCCTGACCGATTTACTTCGTGAGGTCGAGATGACCTCCGCGGTGTCACTCGATGGTGTGCAGCACGGTGTTGGTGTTATCGACGATGACGAGTTGGTGGCCGCAATTTGCTCATTGGTGTCGTCACGTGAACTGGTCATCGCCGACGGCCACCACCGCTACGGCGTTGCCCGCGAGTACGCAGCCGAGGCCGCGTCGCTGCGCGGCGTCGACGCAACAATGATGTTCGTCAATGAACTTGTCGCCGATCAACTGGCGATCGATGCCATTCATCGCGTGTATCCGATGATGACGGCCAACGATGTGCTGCGCCGCCTTGGCGATACTGCCAATGTCATCCCTCTTGGCACCGTGGACTCATCAATTATCGACCGGATGGATGCCGAGCAGTCAATGTGTCTCATCGACGACCGTGGTGAGGGCTACCTGATTCGGATTGCCCCCAGCGCGATCCAGGGCGTGAGAGATCTCGATGGCGCGGTGCTCGAACATCTTCTCGGCGCGACCGATGTTCGTTATGAGCATGAACTGAACAGGATCCTGCGGGGTGGTCTGCCGACGGGATCGTCGGCTGTTTTGATCCGGCCGGTCGGAGTGGATGAAATATTGCGAACAGCGACAACCGGCGAGCTGATGCCTCCGAAATCGACATTCTTCACCCCGAAACTGGCGACCGGTGTGGTGATACGTGACGTGGGCGCGCAATAACCCTTAGGTTGCCGACGCCGCGACGATGCTGCTGATTGTCGCATCTAGGACGCGGTTGAATTCGTCATCGCTCTGATCGGCAGTCAGCCCCTCTGTGAGGGCACGGGAGAAACTAGCGATCATCCCGTGTTGGCGACTGAGGCGGTCATTGGCGTCGTCGCGGCTGTACCCCCCGGATAGAGCGACAACTCGCGCAACAACTGGATGTTCGATGAACGCGCGATACAGGTTGTCGGTGCTGGGGATGGAGAGCTTCAACATCATCGGTGCGTCGCTGGGATGACTCACCAGAGCCGCGTCGATCGCAGCACACAGTTCGTGCTCAGCGGCGTCCTTGTCGTTGATCGTGATATCGACCTCAGGCTCGATAATCGGCACAAGGCCGTGGGCGCAGATATCGCGCGCGACCTCGAATTGCTGCGCCACCACCTCGTCGATGGCATCACGCGAGGCCGTCGCAATCACTGAGCGCATCTTGGTCCCGAATACCCCAGCCGAAACAGCACGAGCACATAGTTCGTCAAGACCATCGATTGGCTTCATGAGTTGGACACCATTGCGGGTCGCCTCAAGCCCACGATCGACCTTCAAGAAGGGAACGATCGATAGCTCGTTCCAGAGATATTCCGCTGTTGGCCGACCATCAACTGTCCGGTCCATCGTCATCTCGAACAGAATCGCTCCGAGTACCCGGTTGCCCGTGAACGCCGGCGACATGATGATGCGTGAGCGCATCGCGTGCATCAGATCGAACATCTCCTCGTCGCTCGACCACGCGTCATCACCGATCCCGTATGCCGCAAGTGCCTTTGGCGTGCTGCCACCGCTTTGGTCAAGAGCAGCAATGAATCCAGGAGCGTTGCGCACCTTCGTCAGTTGGCGTTCGAAGCGATCGGGTTCCATGCACGCAACTCTAGGGTGCGCGGTGGGCACGTTTCACGATGGCGGCGCGACGCGAAGCCCAAGGTCCTCGAGTACGTCGGGAGCGATGGCCAGCGGCGCATCCGTCATGGGGTCGGCGCCGGATTGGGTTTTGGGGTACGCAATGACCTCGCGGATGTTGTCCTCACCGGCAAGGATTGCCACCAATCGGTCGAGTCCGACGGCGAACCCGCCATGTGGTGGCGCGCCATAGTCGAATGGCTTCAAGAAGAAGCCAAATCGACGTGCAGCTTCAGTGTCGTCGATGCCGAGAGCGGCGAAGACACGTCGCTGTAATTCGGGTTCATGAATACGGATCGAACCCGAGCCGAGCTCCCATCCGTTGAGCACAAGGTCGTAGGCGATAGAGCGGACGTTGAGCGGGTCGGTCTCGATCAGGTCGACGTCATCTGGGTGCGGCATCGTGAATGGGTGATGACCCGGCTTGGGACGTCCCGATTGTCCGTCGACACCGACGAACAGGGGAAATTCCACGACCCAGACGTAGCGATACGGCCCTTGGTGCACGGGCGGGCGTCCAAGGTCGGTCCGGAGCGTCCCGAGCACCTCGCATGTGGTCATCCATTCGTCGGCAACGAGGAGGCAGAGATCGCCGGAACGGGCATCGAGGCGTCCCCGGATACCCGAGAGTTCGTCCTCGGAAAGGAATTTGGCCACGGGCGACTCGATGCCGTCATCGGTGAACTTCATCCAGACCAAGCCTTTGGCGCCCAGTTGCTTGGCACGGTCCGTGAGCCGATCAAGTTGGTTACGCCCGATGTCCGCCGCCGCACCGGCAACGGAGATGCCCTTGATTGCCTCGGCTCCAGCGAATGCGCCGAAACCGGTAGCCGCAAACAGATCGGTCAGCTCCACCAACTCCATTCCGAATCGGAGATCCGGCTTGTCGCTTCCATAACGATCCATCGCCTCACGCCATGTGATGCGCTCGATCTCGGGTGGGCGTTCGCCATTCGCAGCCTCTGCGGCATCGAGCACCGCAGAGCCCACGGCCTCGAGTACATCGTCTTGGTTAACGAAACTCATCTCCAGGTCGAGTTGCATGAACTCGTATTGACGGTCTGCGCGTAGGTCCTCATCACGTAGGCATCGTGCGATCTGGAAATACCGATCAACACCGCCCACCATCAACAGTTGCTTGAACAACTGCGGGGATTGTGGAAGAGCGTAGAAACTGCCCGGCTCCCGTCGCGCTGGTACGAGGAATTCGCGGGCACCTTCGGGTGTGGAGGGCACCAGCATGGGCGTTTCGACCTCGACAAAGCCCTGTGACACCATCGATGACCGCAGCGCCGCATTCACGGCCGCGCGAAGGCGCAGATTGCGTTGCATCCGCTCCCGTCGCAGATCGATGTAGCGATGACGCAGCCGAATGGTCTCGTCGACCTCGTCCGCACGTGCATCGACCGGGAACGGCGGTGGGTCCGCACGCCGTAAGACCGTGACCGAGCAGTCACCAATCTCAACCGCTCCGGTTGCGAGATTCTCGTTCGTTGTGCCCTCTGGACGCTGACGGACGGTTCCGGTGATTTGCAGCACATATTCACTGCGGACGTCGACGTCACCATCCACCACGCATTGGACAACGCCGCTGTTGTCGCGCAGATCGACAAAGGCAAGGTGCTCGCCATGTTCACGACGACGGGCAACCCACCCGCAGACCGTCACCGTGGCGCCGATGTCGTCACTGCCGACATGTCCACAGAGGTGGGTTCTCATACTGGTGCTGAAGTTGGTCATGGTCTTCGATCAGGGGTTGAGGAGGCGGTGGATGTATTCCACGGCCTCGTTTCGTGAGATGGATTGCTGGTCGGTGGCCCCGCTCATATCGCGGATCGTCACCGTACCGGTCTGTGCCTCGTGCTCCCCCACGATGATGGCGACACGCGCACCTGATCGGTCAGCTGCTTTCATCTGTGCTTTCATCGACCGGGCGTCGTATGCCCGTTCGCACCGCAGGCCGCTCCGTCGGAGCTCCGTCGTCATGGCGAGAGCATCGCCGCACCCAGCGGTATCAACAATGAACACGTCAGCTGCGTTACTCGGCGCGGAGAACACGTTCTCGGCGTCGCATGCCAGCAAAGTTCGCTCGACGCCGAGCGCGAATCCGACTCCCGGGGTTGATGGACCCCCGAGATTCTCAACGAGTCCGTCGTACCTGCCACCACCGCCAACAGCGTTCTGAGCGCCGTCGAGGGCAGAACTGCGGAACTCGAACGTGGTGAGCCGGTAGTAATCGAGTCCACGAACAAGGCGCCGATCTTCCGTGAATTCGATACCAAGGCTGGTCAGGCCCTGGAGGACATGCTCGTGATGTTGTGCTGCTTCCACCGACCAGAATTCGTCGATAGGCGGAGCGTCCGCGAGAGCGGCACGATCCTCTGAACGCTTGGAGTCGAGCAGGCGCAGAGGGTTCTTTGCGAGGGTGTCGCGCCCGGCCTCGCTGAGGTCCGCGGCGCGGGAGCGACAGAATTCGCCCAAGGCAGCGGTGTATGCCGCGCGATCTGTCGGCAGCCCGAGTGAGTTGATCACGATCTCCACGCCAGTCAACCCGAGTGACCGATAGAAGTCATGCGCGAGAGCGATCACCTCCACATCGAGGTCAGGATCAGAGCTGCCCAGTACCTCCACCCCGAACTGGTCGAACTGTCGGTAGCGGCCCCGTTGGGGCTTTTCGTATCGAAAGTTGGCACCGGCGTACCACGCCTTGAACGGTGTTGGTGGGCGATGCTCCACGAACAATCGGCACACGCTGGCGGTCTGCTCGGGCCGGAGAGCAATATGACGACCACCCTTGTCGACAAAGTCGTACATCTCCTTGGTCACCACATCAGTACCGTCGCCAAGACGGGCGAATACGCCAATATCCTCAAGCAGCGGTGGGGCCACTTCGCCATATCCAGCTCGGGTGACGACGTCGGCAAACACCCCGGTGGCTGCGCGCATGCGCATTGACTCCGGGGGCAGGACGTCGCGCATCCCGGGACTAGTTGCGAATTGAGCCACGGGGCGAGGTTACCGGTCGGTGTCGCCAGCGCCCGGGAGCACTCGGTACGCGTCATAGACCGAGTTGATACGTCGAATTCGGTTGATGACCGAAGTGAGTTGAGCGGTGTTCGACAATTCGAACTCGAATCGCATCTTTGCTACCCGGTCATCGCCGGTCAGCGTCCGCGAGGCGACAATATTGACCCGTCCGTCTGCGAGCGCATTGGCGACGTCGAGCAAGAGGTTGGAACGGTCGAGAGCGACCACCTCCACCGCAGCAGTCACCGTGTCGGTGGGTGTCTCCGCGTCCCAGTCGACATCGATGAAGCGTCCCGACTCAGCGGCGGCGAGTGCGACCGCGTTCGCGCAATCGGTGCGGTGCACACTGACTCCCCGACCGCGCGTGACATAGCCGACGATCTCGTCACCAGGTAATGGTGTGCAGCAACTTGCCAGATTGACTAGCAGGTCGTCGAGCCCATCAACATGCACGCCGTCGACATGAGATCGCCGCAGCCGGTGATGAATGGGATCGTGTACCGGCGCCTCGGCGCCTAGCGCTCGAGCGACGCGTTGGGCAACACCGCGAGCCGACTGGTGTCCTTCTCCGATGGCAGCAAGGAGTGCCTCAACGTCTGTGTGACCTGTTTCTTGAGCGGCGTCGGCCACCTCTGGAGATTCAAGGGCGTGTGCGTCGGTCACCCCTTCGCGTCGGAGTTCATCGAGTAGTTCGTCGCGCCCCACATCGATCATGTCGTGCCGACGCTCACGTGAGAACCACTGGCGAATCTTGTTGCGCGCCCGGGTCGACACAACAAATCCGAGCCAATCCTGGGAGGGACCGGCGGCATCGACTTTGGACGTAAAAATTTCACAGGTGTCGCCGCTGTCCAGGGTGCTATCGAGCGCAACAAGACGACCATTGACCTTGGCGCCGATACATGCGTGGCCTACCTCGGTATGCACTCCGTATGCGAAGTCAACGGGGGTTGAGTTCGCAGGGAGCGTGACCACACGTCCTTTGGGCGTAAAGACGAAAACCTCGTCTTGATGGAGGTCGGTCTTGAGAGTCTCCATGAATTGATTCGGGTCGCTGACCTCGGCCTGCCAATCGACTAAGCGATTCAGCCAGTCAACATCGGGTGTGCTGTCGTTCGACTTGTAGGCCCAGTGGGCAGCCACTCCCCACTCGGCGCGGTGGTGCATCTCAGAAGTCCGAATCTGCACCTCGATTGGTCGTCCATCGGAGCCGACAACCGTGGTGTGCAAACTCTGATAGAGGTTGAACTTCGGCATGGCGATGTAGTCCTTGAAACGTCCGACAACTGGGCGCCAGTGCCCATGGATCGTGCCCAGCGCGGCGTAACAATCCTTGATGGAGTGCACGACGATTCGCACGGCAACGATGTCGAAGATGTCGTCGAATTCGCGGCCCCGCAACACCATCTTTTCGTAGATGCTCCACAGGTGTTTGCCACGTCCGGTGACCTCCGCGTCGACACCAAGATCGCGCAAACGAGAACGAACCTCGGCCACCGCCTGCGCCACGTACCGGTCACGTTCAGGGGTTCGAGTGGCGACCAGGTGATCCAGTTCGGCGAAGCGCTTCGGTTGCAGCGATGCGAAGGCAAGATCTTCTAATTGCTGACGAATCTCTTGGATACCCAGTCGATGGGCCAACGGCGCGTAAATGTCGAGAGTCTCCTGCGCGATTCGTCGCTGCTTTTCGACGGGCATCGCCGCGATCGTTCGCATATTGTGCAGGCGATCGGCGAGTTTGATGATGAGTACTCGAAGATCGCGAGCCATCGCAACGAGCATCTTGCGCATCGTGGCTGCTTGCTGGGCTTCCCGGGAGTCAAACTGGATCCGATCCAGCTTGGTCACACCGTCGACGATGCGGGCCACATCCGACCCAAACACTGCGTCGACGTCGTCGAGAGTGAGATCGGTGTCCTCGACCGCATCGTGTAGCAGCGCGGCAGCGATGGAGATCTCATCGAGACCAGTCTCAGCGACGATGCGCGCCACAGCGAGTGGGTGGTTGATATACGACTCGCCACTCGACCGGCGCTGCGCGCCGTGGGCCTCGGCAGCCGCCTCGTAGGCCCGAACGATCATGTCGGTCGTCGCCCGAGGATGAAAGCGCCGGTACGGTTCCAGCACGGGAGCCAGTGCAACGCTGGCGGCATTGTCGTTGTGGCGACGCCACGGAAGAACCCGGTCGACAGTTGGCACTCTCAGTACTCCACGAGACACTCAACACGGCGACCAGCGAGGCGGTCCCGACCACCAAGCGACGTCAGGCCGATCAGAAATGCGCAACCGACAACCTGAGCGCCGAGTTCTTCCACGAGGGAGCATGTGGCGGCAGCGGTACCACCAGTCGCGAGCACATCATCGACGATGAGGATGCGCTCATCAGGCCGCACGGCATCACGATGAATCTCGAGCCGATCCGTGCCATATTCGAGTTGGTATTCCTCGCGAGCAACGGCCCATGGCAACTTGCCCGGCTTGCGGACCGGCACGAACCCTGCTCGTAAGCGGTAGGCGACTGGCGCCGCGAGAATGAAGCCGCGCGCTTCGATGCCAACGACGCGGTCAACGACGAGGTCATCGAGCGCTGTGACGAGGTCATCGACCGCGCGACCGAACGCTGCCGCATCGCCCAGAAGGGGCGTGATATCACGGAAGACAACCCCGGGCTCCGGATAGTCAGCGATGTCGCGAATGAGGCGACCGATGCGACCTTCGGGAACAGCCATGTATAGAGGCTAGCGGCGCCGCCGGCGTGGACGAGGAGCGTGCCCCATCAGGCTTGAAGCATCAGCAGGGCGGCGTGACGACTCCTCATCTGTGGGACCGGCATCATCAGGTTCTGACGGGCTGGCGTCACGCCGGCGACGTCCCACTGGTTGCCCACCAAGAACCATCGATCGCAACGCGTCACCCGACGCGGTTTCCCAGGTTCGTTCGACCCAATCTCCGGATCGTTCCTTGATCACACCGAGAAGCGGAGCAGCGACGAACACCGACGAGTAGGTGCCGAGGACGACACCAACGAGCAAGGCTAGGGCGAACTCGCTGAGAGCCGTTGCTCCCAGCACGCCCGCGCCAACGATCAGCAGCGACAGGATCGGCATAAGTGACGAGATGCTGGTGTTGATCGAACGCATCATCACTTGGTTCATGGACACGTTCACTATGTCGGTGTACGGCACCCTGTGAGCTGCGAACCGTGTCTCGTTCTCGCGGATGCGATCGAATACAACGATGGTGTCGTACAGGCTGTATCCAAGGATGGTCAAAAACGCGATCACCGTGGCCGGTGTGACGGTCAGGCCAAGGATCGCGTACACGCCAACACTCACCACAACGTCGTGTGACATGGCCACCAATGCCGCCACTGCCATACGCCATTCAAAGCGAATAGAGATAAACACAGCTACCAATGCGAGGAAGATGATTAATGCACGAACTGCCTTTCCGGTGATGTCGCTCCCCCACGATGCACTAACGAGGTCGGACCCAACCTCATCAACAGCGACGCCGGCCGTCGTCGCGAGCGCTGCCCTGATATCTACGGGGTCGACGTCGCCGGTGTCGACCAACTGCACCTTGATGGTGCTGTCGCCGTCGCTGGACCGCTCCTGAAGGCGCGAACCCGCGGTGGGGACACCAAGGTCGTCCAGTACGTCTTGGATGTCGCTGATCGAGACAGTTGCTGCAGGCACATCCCATGACTGTCCCCCCTCGAAATCGATGCCGAGCTCAAGTCCACGTCCGAATAGACCGACGACAGTGGCAAGTATCAACACCGCTGATAGCACGAGGCCGACCCGCCGTCGCTGAGTAAACACGATCGCCGTTTGGCCGCGGTACAGGCGACCGGCTCCGGATGAAGCGATGTCCATTGGGGTATCGGCGCTGCTCATTGTGACCCCCCCAGCCCGAGGATGCGCCCACTGGCATGAGCGCGACGAGACGCCATCAAAATGGACGCCGGACGGGTGAAGAACCAGCACACAACAAGATCGCAAAGCGTCGTGAGACCCAGGTACAACGCAAAGCCCTTCACCGATCCCACAGACAACCAGAACAGGATTGCGGCAGCCATGACCGATACCAGATCGGCTGCCACGATGGTGCGCCACGTGGCGGCAAAGCTCCGCGGAGCAGCGTTGCGAGGTGTCCGCCCTGAGCGCACTTCGTCCTTCAGGCGTTCAAAGAGAACAACGTAACTGTCGACCGTCACACCGATGGCCACGATGATGCCGGTGACACCGGCTAGAGACAATGCGTAGTTGGTCGCCTGCGACACGAACGCCGCCAACGAATAGACGAGGCCGCCCCAAATAACAAGCCCGGCCACGACGACCGCCGCGATCATTCGGTAGTACGCAATGAGAAATGTGAGTACTGCGATAACGCCAATGCCACCGGCCCACAGGGCCGCGCGAAGAGAGTCGTCGCCCGCACTCGCCGACACTGTCTCGACGCGCTGCGCCTCAACACCGACCGGGAAGGCACCGCGGTTGAGTACGCGTGCCAAATCACGAACCTCGTCCTCGGTGAACGATCCCGTGATCTCGACTCCGGTGGTGAACGATGGCTGGTTCACGACCGGAGCCGATTGCACGACGTCGTCCAACACAATCGCAAGTTGTCGCGATGGACAGTCGGACCCAGCCGCGTAACAGGCGGCAGCAATGGAGTTCCAGACCTGGCGGCCATCATCTCGCAAATCCACCGTGACGTACCACGAACCCGTGTCTGGCGTGAGTTGCGGTGCGGCACTTCCACGAGCGAAGACCTCGCCAGAACCAGCCGACGGACCAACGATGCAGGTCTGCGTGCCGTCGTTCGTAGCGAGCGCTGCCTGACCGTCCGACAGGCCGTCGAGGCCATCGGGGCCAACGGCACCCGGCACGCATTGGAGAACCGGACGTAATTCGACGATGCCAGCGACGTCGACGGCCCGGAGGGCCTGCGTTTGATCTTTGACTCCGGGAAGGTCGACGACGATGTTCTCGCCTTCAAGGCGCACGTCGGGCTCCGCAATACCCAGCGACTCGAGTTCATCGCGGATCAGATCGCGAATCACCAGCAGGTCATCTGCACTCGCCGGGTCGGTGGCCTGAAGGATGACGGAGACCCCGCCTTGAAGGTCGAGACCGAGAACGGGCGAATTGTCGGTGGCAACATTGATACCGACGAGCACTCCGACGACGATGACGAACGACCCAAGGGTCGCCCAGAGGCGAGCCATATCAGGCCGATGTATCCGTGTCGTCGTCGGTCGTAGCCGATGAGACCCGTCCCTGTACGGCCGAGCGCGCCACGCGCACCTGCACGTCCTCATCGATCTCGATCCAGAAGAGATCGTCTTCAACGCCGGTGATGAAGCCATATAGGCCCGATGACGTGACGACCTCGTCACCAACTCCAAGCGAGGACTGCAGCGCTGCTGTTTCGCGCATTCGGCGACGCTGTGGCCGAATCATCAAGAAGTACAAGGCCACCGGAATCATCAACAAGATGGCGAACTGCACAAGTGCGGCCCCACCAGAGGCGTCATCTTGCGCGAGTAGAGCTGTGGAGGAAATCACGGCGACGATGCTACCCATGTCGGCCGTTGCACGTTCGTCATGCCCAGACGCGAAGAATGTCGTGCCGAAGCGCGTCGAAATCGCCGGTCACAATCGCGGAACGGATTTGATCGCAGAGTTGGATCGTCCAGCGCACATTGTGGACGCTTATCAACCGTGATGCGGTCTGTTCGCCCACGCTGAGCAAATGGCGAAGGAAGGCTCGTGAGTGTCGCGCGCAGATGACGCAGTCGCAATTCTCGTCGATGGGGGCGTCGGAGCGTGCGAACTCCGCGCGCCGCAGGTTGACTCGTCCGCTTGAGGTCAGTGCTGTTCCGTGGCGTCCCAAGCGTGTTTGCATCACACAATCGAACTGGTCGACACCAAGTGCGATCGCTTCAACAATTGACGCCGGATCGCCAACGCCCATGAGGTAACGCGGGCGGTCTGTTGGAAGTTCGGCGATTGCAGCAGCGATGGCCGGCAGCATCTCCTCTCGTGTCTCCCCCACTGACAATCCGCCGATTCCGTACCCATCGAAATCGAGTGCCACGGTGCGTTGGGCGCTCTCACGACGCATAGCCGGCGACACGCCGCCTTGAACGATCCCGAACAATGACTGTTGTGGCGCGGCGTGAACATGTCGTGCACGCTGCGCCCACGCAGCGGACCTCTCGAGGGCCTGCCGCACGACCTCAGGTGCAGAGGGCAGTGGTGGACACTGGTCGAGGACCATCTGAATGTCGGCACCCAATGCTTGTTGCACAGCAACAGCCGTCTCGGGCTCGAAGCGGTGAAGGCTTCCGTCGTACACGCTGCGGAACGTCACACCGTCGTCGTCGACTCGTGGGTCAAGTGAGAAGACCTGGAAGCCGCCGGAATCGGTCAATGTCAGCCCATCCCAACCGGTAAATCCGCGCAGGCCACCCATATCAGCCACCAGATCCGCTCCGGGGCGCAGCATCAAGTGGTACGTGTTCGCCAGCACGATCTGGGCGCCGAGATGATCATGGTCCATGGCGCTCATATGGCGTATCGCGCCCCGCGTCCCAACCGGCATAAACAACGGCGTGGTGTACGAACCGCGCGCGGTCGTCGCGACACCTGCTCGTGCCGCACCGTGGAATGCCGCAATGTCGAACCTCACCGGGAACATCGTGCGGAACCTATCCCGTCTAACCCGCGTGGCGATTCAACAACATCGCATCCCCAAACGAGAGCATGCGGTAGTTCTGCTCGACCGCATGCTCGTACAGGTGCCGCCAGCGATCGCCGACAAGCGCATGGATCATCACCAAGAGGGTGCTACGAGGAAGATGAAAATTGGTCAGCAGGAGATCGACGACGCGCCATTCATGCCCACTGCGAATGAACAAGTCTGTACGTCCATTGAGTGAACCAGTCAGTGCTGCGCTTTCGAGGGCTCGAGCTGAGGTTGTGCCGACAGCGATTACCCGGTTTGCCTCGCGACACCGGTCAAGCGTGTCCGAGGGAACCCGGTAGCGCTCTGAGTGCATGGCGTGGTCGTCCAGGTCCTCAACTGTGACCGGACGAAACGTATCGAGACCGACCACGAGTTCGACCGAGGCGATCTCGGCGCCTGCCGCGCAGATGGCATCGACCAAACGAGGCGTGAAATGTAAGCCCGCTGTCGGTGCCGCGGCCGATGCCGCCTCTTGGGCGAACATGGTCTGGTAGCGGTCTCGGTCTCTGAGCGGTGTGGTGATGTAGGGCGGTAGCGGCACCTCGCCATCGCGAGTGGCGACATCGAGCGGCACGCAGAATTCGACCTCAAATGTTGTGCCGTCGTCAGGATCCCGTCCGGTGACGAACCCGATCACCGCGTCGCCCGACAGCAGTTCCGTGCCTGCGCGAAGCCGACGACCCGGACGAGCGAGAACCTGCCAACGATTCTCGTCGCGCTGGTCGAGCAAGAGAATTTCGACCTCCCCGCCGGTGCGTTTGCGCAGATGAATGCGCGCCGGAAGCACTCGTGTTTCATTAACCACAACAAGATCGCCCGGTCCGACAAGATGGGCAAGGTCGGTCATCGTGCCGTCATCTGGTGTGGTCGCACCCCTGTCGATGAGCAGGCGCGCGGCGTCTCGCGGTTCGCAGGGTTCCTGAGCGATCAATTGGCTCGGAAGGTCGTAATCAAATTCGCTGATTTTCACTGGCCGTCGAAGAGGTTGGCCGGTCGATCCGGTGGCTCATGATTGAGATGCCGATATGCCGCATCAAGAGCGATTCTTCCTCGTGGTGTTCGAGAAATGAGCCCTTGCTGGATGAGGAATGGTTCATGGACGTCCTCGACCGTCTCGGGTTGTTCAGAGACGGCAATCGCAAGGGTCGACAGACCGACTGGGCCGCCATTGAAGCGGCTGCAGAGCGCGTCGAGTACCGCACGGTCAGAGCGATCAAGTCCGAGATGGTCAACCCCGAATACCTCAAGGCCATCAGCAGCAACCCCAGAGGTGATTCGGCCGTCGGCTCGAACCTCTGCAAAGTCTCGCACGCGCCGCAGGAGGCGGTTGGCGATTCGTGGCGTGCCGCGAGAACGCCGAGCAATTTCGATCGCCCCGTCGTCGTCGATCGACACGTTCAAGATGGACGCCGCGCGCAGCACGATGGCGGTCAGTTCATCGGGCGTGTAGTACTCAAGGCGAGCCACGAAACCGAAGCGGTCGCGCAAGGGGCCCGTAATCATGCCGGTCCTTGTCGTCGCCCCAACGAGGGTGAACGGCGCCATGGTCAGGCGAATACTGGTCGCTGCCGGCCCCTTTCCGACCACGATGTCAAGCTGGAAATCCTCCATGGCGGGATAGAGGATCTCTTCGACTGCGCGAGGTAGACGGTGGATTTCGTCAATGAAGAGAACATCGCCGTCACCGAGTTTGGTCAAGATGGCCGCCAGATCGCCTGCTCGCTCCAGCGCCGGTCCCGATGTCACATGCAAGCTGACACCCATATCGTGAGCGATGATCCCGGCGAGTGTGGTTTTACCAAGCCCAGGAGGACCTGCAAACAACAGGTGATCGACACTTTGTCCACGGCGTCGCGCCGCTTCGAGAACAATGTCAAGGTGTTCACGCAACCGTGGTTGCCCGATGAACTCATCGAGAGATCGTGGACGGAGGCCAGACTCGATGTCGGCTTCGGCGTCATCGGTCAATTCGCCGTCGAGAAATTCTTCACGCATCGGAGCCAGCCAGATAGCCGAGCGCCGCGCGCAATGCGCCCGAGGCATCAAGATCGGACGGAAGTACGGCCAGCGCGTTGTTCACCTCGGCCGAGGAGTAGCCGAGCTGTTCGAGGGCGGCTCGTACATCGGCGGTCACGCCAGTTGCCGTGTTCACCGTGCCGATATCTGGCAGCGACAGTCGGTTACGAAGTTCAACAATCAGTCGCTCGGCGGTCTTCGGCCCGACACCTGGAACCGCCGTCAAGGCAGCGGTGTTGTTCTGAGCAACATGGTCGACCAGGTCTGCGGGACGGTGCACCCCGAGGATGGCCAGGCCGAGGGCCGGCCCGACCCCGTGAGTCGCGATCAGAATTCGAAATGCTGCGCGTTCCGCCGGATCGATGAATCCAAAGAGCGTCTGTGCATCCTCGCGGATGTGGTGGTGAATGCGCAGACGCGCTGTTTCGCCGATAGTGACCGACGCGGCAGCAGACGCCGTCATCGTCACCTCGTAGCCCACCCCCGCGGTCTCGACGATAACGACACCACTGGGATCAACCTCCGCGATCACTCCGGTGAGCGTGGCGATCATCTGAGCACCATGTGTAACGGTTCGACCGCCAGATGGCACAGTGCTATCGCTGCAGCGTCGGCGGCATCTGCTGGACGGGGTGTCGTTGCGAGGCCGAGACGAAGTTTGACCATCTTCTGAATTTGAGCCTTGTCAGCAGCGCCGTAACCGGCAACAGTTTCCTTGATCTGATTCGGTGTGTACTGCACAACCTCGCACCCCCGTGCTCTGGCTTCGACGAGGGCAATTCCGCTGGCCTGGCCGACGCTCATCGCCGTGCGGACATTTGCCTGGAAAAACACGCGCTCGATAGCCACGACATCGGGAGTGAATTCGTCGAGCAGTTCAGCTATGTCGTCACGCAACGCAAGTAGCCGATCGGCGAGATCGTCCGTGGCTGAGGTCCGGATGACGCCGAGCGATAGTGAGACGGCAGCGTTATGGCTTCCTTCGATGACTGCGTATCCGCAACGCGTCAGACCAGGGTCGATGCCCACCACCCGCCGGCGGCGATGTCCCTGGGCGACGGAAGGTACGAACACAGGTTCGATCCTAGTTCCGCCATCCCGGTTGTTCGTTGACCTATTCCGAGATCTCCTGCAGCGCATGAACTAGTTCGCTCACCGGCCGATACGTCAACCCCGCCATTGCACGGTGGGCGTAGCGGATGGTCAAATTGGCATCGCAGATGAAAACACTGCGCCGGAGGAACCCGAGCGGTCCGAGGGTGCCATATGCGCCCGCGACCGACTTATCGGTGTCGGCCAGCAAGGGAAAAGCGAGGTCATGTCGAGCAACGAACGCTTCATGAGAGTCGACGCCTTGAGTCGATATCCCAAGGATCTGGGCGTCCAATGCGCTGAAATTCTCGAGTCCGTCGTTGTAGGAAATGAGTTGTTTGGTGCACACCGGCGTGTCGTCGCCGGGATAGAAAACGATCACCACTGGACGACCGCGATAGTCCTCAAGGCTGTACTCACGTCCACCGGTTCCGGGAAGCGTGAACGGTGGCGCCTCGTCACCAACACCTACGCCACGAAAACTCATTCGGCTGCATCCTCCATCATCTCTTCGGTCATATCAAAATTCGCGAATACATCTTGGACGTCGTCGTTATCCTCAATTGCGGACATCACGCGCAGAATCTTGCGGGCGGTGTCGAGGTCGTCCACCTGAATGGCATTTTCAGCAATAAGTGGCGCATCGGCGGACAACACGGTCTGCCCAGCTGCCGACAACGCATCGGCCACTGCGGCGACCTGAGATGGTTCGCATTCGACACGCCAGTGATCGCCATCTCGCGCCACATCATCTGCGCCAGTATCAAGCGCGAGCATCATCACGTCATCCTCAGGTAGGTCACCGGCGATGACAACCATGCCTTTGCGCGCAAATTGCCAACTCACCGCACCGGGTTCGGCCATAGACCCACCGTGTTTGGTGAAGACATTCCGGATCTCTGCACCGGTTCGGTTGCGGTTGTCGGTCAGCACATCAATGAGGACAGCTACTCCCCCGGGTGCATACCCCTCATAGAGAATCGATTCGTACGAGTCCGCGCCCTGCTCACCCGTCCCGCGTTTGATGGCCCGGTCAATGGCATCGTTCGTCATCTGCGACGCCTTCGCTTTGGCGACCGCCGTGCGCAGGCTGGGGTTCATGTCGGGGTCGCCGCCACTGGAACGGGCCGCGACCTCAATTTGACGCGCCAACTTCGCGAACAACTTGCCGCGCGCCTTATCCGCCGCGCCCTTTTTATGTTTGATGGTTGCCCATTTGGAATGCCCGGACATCATCAACCTCCCTGCATGCGTGAATCCTGCAAACCAGCGACAAAAATCTCGTGGATTCTCGTATCGCCGGTCAATTCCGGGTGGAAGGATGCCATGAGATGACGTCCCTCACGTACGAGAACCGGATCAGAGCCGTAGTGCGCCACGACAGCGACATCCGCGCCCATCGACACGATGCGTGGAGCCCTGATGAACACCGCGTGGAACGTGTGCCCATCCACGTCAATATCCACTTCGAAACTGTCACGTTGTCGGCCGTACCCATTGCGCTGAACCGTGAGGTCCATAATGCCGAGCGCGTGCTGATCATCGCGACCATCTTCAATCGTGGTGGACGCGAGGATCATTCCCGCACAGGTTCCGAACACACCTAGCCCATTATCCACAGCCTGCTGCAACGGTTCGAGCACACCAGATGACTCGAGCAGCATCGACATCGTCGTGCTCTCGCCTCCGGGGATGATCAGACCGTCTAGGCCGTCAAGATCATCAGGCACTCGCACTGGCGCCGAAGGGCAGCCAATCGACGATAGGGCCCGCATGTGCGCCGGTGCCGCTCCTTGCAGTGCGAGCACCCCAAGCCGCGGGACGCTCACCAACCGCGCTCAGCGTAGCGCTCGTTCACATCGTCCATGCCAATGCCGGTCATCGGAGCTCCCAAACCGCGGCTCACTTTGGCCAAGATGGCCGGATCACGGAAATGGGTCGTGGCTTCGACGATGGCGCGGGCGCGAGGAGCCGGGTCGTCGCTCTTGAAGATGCCGGAACCAACAAACACCGCCTCGGCCCCAAGTTGCATGGCCATCGCCGCATCTGCGGGCGTCGCGATACCGCCCGCACAAAACAATGGCACCGGCAGCGATCCCGACTCAGCCAGTTCTTGCACCAGCGGCAGCGGTGCTTGGAGACGCTTCGCCCAGTCGAACAGTTCGGCCGAATCCGCCTGGCCAACACGACGGATATCACCCAGAATCGACCGCAGATGACGAACGGCTTCAACGATGTTTCCGGTACCGGCCTCACCTTTAGAGCGGATCATCGCGGCACCTTCGGAAATGCGTCGCAAAGCCTCCCCAAGGTTGGTCGCGCCGCATACGAACGGCGCGTCGAAAGCAAACTTGTCGATGTGGTGAGCCTCGTCGGCTGGTGTGAGAACTTCCGACTCGTCAATGAAGTCCACGCCCAAGGACTGGAGAATCTGCGCCTCGACGAAGTGCCCGATGCGGGCCTTGGCCATCACCGGGATCGAGACCGCGGCAATGATGCCGTCGATCATCTCTGGATCGCTCATTCGGGCGACGCCGCCATCCCGACGAATATCGGCAGGCACTCGCTCCAGCGCCATGACGGCGACGGCACCAGCGTCCTCGGCGACCTTCGCCTGCTCCGGCGTCACAACGTCCATGATGACGCCTCCGGACAACATCTCTGCGAGTCCACGCTTCACAGGGAACCGTCCGGTCACAGCACTTTGATTTTCGGCCATAGGGTGAATCTACTGCCGGTCGGAGATGCGGGACACTCTGTGCCCGTTCAGGAGACGTACATCACGTCGGCCGGATCGTTGCGCGGAAGCTCAACCCACGTCCGACCGGGGGATAGGCGCACTGGCGTGGTCGCGCTGTTATCCGTGAACAGCCCGATGGGATCAGTGTTGGACTCACGCATCCATACCGCAGGTCGCACGGTGCCATCGGTGAACACGAGGGCATCACCTGACCCAACGGTCTGTGCCTCGGGACTGCGTGCATCGACCACACCGGAGCGGTACTCAACAAAGAGAACTACGACGTTGTCGGCTGACACCTGGCCCGTCAGTTCTGTCGGATGTTCCTCGCCCTTCTGCCACCTGAGGTAGCGACCACTGTCCGCATCGAATTCCCAGCGCACGTCGATTGAATCCATTGTGATTTCGACAACCGATGCGGTATCGGCCTCGATTGTCTCGCCCTCGCGCAGATACTCGAATAGCTGCGGTGGTGCGGACGCATCCTCCGGGGCCTCCGCCCACAAGGTCTCAGTACTCGAGAACAGGTTGTGTGGCGCCCCGCCACGGCCATCGCGTCGGTAATAGGCATTCGCGTACCCGCCGACGTAGCTCAGGCTCACGAGGGAAGAATTGTTCACCAGGCGCGTGACGCCAGCGTTGCCACCTGACCAGGCGAACAAGGGGCTGTTCAGGTTTGTCAGAAGGTCAATGTCTTGGGCCCGGCCTGATCGGATCGGACCCACGGGGTCGCTCCCCTGAGAGTGAAATACCACCGCGAAGCGGGTGATGGCATCGTTGATGATCTCTTCGTAGACGATGTCGGCCTCGTTCAAACCGGTTTGTGGGAGCGCCTGGGAGTTGTTGGGAACCTTGACCACGAGAGCAGGTCGGTCGGGAATCAGGTCCGCGTCCTCGAGCGGGTGTCCGGTTAACGGCATACGGAACTCGGGCTCGCTGAGTTCGATGTCCTCGATGGTGACATCGCCGGGCGCTGCTGTCGCCGGGGTCGTGGTCGTTGCCTCGGCGCCCTCATCGTCGGCGGCTGGAACGGTCGTGGACGTGAGGTCATCGACCACGTCGGATACGACATCGAGAATGTCATCCGCTTCTCCCCCGCCACAAGCGGTCAATGTGAGCAGACCAACTGCGGCACACGCAGCAGCGGTACGAGTGATGGACGTCATGATTCCCTCAACATAGTGATGCGGTCGTGGATATCGGGGTGAACGGCGCCACCGGATGATGACGGATCGAACAGCCAGACGGTTGCCATCGTTGACCACTCACCTGGGACAACTGTTCCCGTCGACGCCGCCATCGCATAGGCGTCCGCAAGAGCCGGGGGAAATCTGGTGACGCGGGCTGCCGCGGCGTCATCCAAAAACAAGGAGTCCGGTTCGTAGGCCATACCGATCGACCAGAGCCGCGACAGATCGCGACAATGGGCCGACAAAGTTGGGGATGTTGCGCGGACAAGCGCCGCGGCAACTAGTCCCTCCATCTCGACCACGCCGAGTTGCTCGCTGGCCCCGCGGGTGATGACGACGACTGGACTACGACCGTTGCGTGGGACCGAGGCGATGTTGATCGATTCTGCGTCAATCGTGTGCAGTTCGGCCTCACCTGACCCCGTCATCGTCGCAACCGACGACGCTAGGTTCACAACACGTGGTGATGCTCCCTGATCGGCGTGCTGCGTCAGCCGGTTGACGAGTTGGTCGGGGCGGGGCCGCATAGCGACCAGCGCTCCAATCGCACCGAGCACAACAATCGCAACGGCGGGAACAACGCCGCCGAGAACAGCGGCAACGATTGCGGCGACAACGACAACAACAGCTGCGCCAACGACGCTCCGATTGAACCCGGCACGGGGTTCATCGACGAGGCGCGGGGCGCGTGGGGGCGATGACATCGTGGCGATCCTATGCCGTCCGTGATTGCGCCATCGGTCAATTCCGGTGGCGTGTATCTGCACGGGCATACAACTCTTCATAGGCTTCGGAGAGTCGATCCATGGAAAGCTCCGCGGCACGACGTCGTCCAGCCGTAGCCACACGCTGTCGGAGCGCATCATCGGTAATCAACTGCTCTAGGGCATCGGCTAGGGCCGCCGCATCAGCCGGTGGAACGAGAATGGCGTCGCATTCGTGCGTGGCGACGTTGCGATAGCCGGGTAGATCGCTGGCCACAACTGCAGCGCCATGCGCCATCGCCTCTGCAAGGACAATGCCAAACGACTCCCCTCCGAGTGATGGTGCGACCAAAACCTGTGACCCCTCGATGGCTGCATCTCGTTCCCCGTCACTGAGACGACCGCACCACTGGATCCAGTCCATAGACGCAGTGGCCGCCTGCAAGTCCCGAGTTGCTGGCCCGTCACCGACGATACGCAATACGGGGCGATGCGCACGTTGTTCCAGCAGGCGCATCGCATCGACCAGCACGTGCAACCCCTTTCGCTCTTCGTGTCGACCGATGAAGACCAGCCCCTGTCGGTTGCCGGGTGCTCCACCAGAGCTGTGATCGGCGACTCGGACCCCGTTGAACAACACGTGGTCAACATCGAAGTGCAGGTGCTCTCGGACGAGCTCCGCCGCGTCAGTGGAAACCGCAACCGACACGTCGAGCCGGTTCAGCAGACGACGAAGCGCCGGACCGAGATAGCGGTAGCTGGTTGACCGACCAGCTGCATGAAAGGTCCCAACCGTTGGCTGGGCGTGGAGGGTGAGGGCGGTGAGTGTCGGTCCTGGGGCCAAAGGTTCATGAAGGTGGACCAGATCGAACCGTTCATCGCGTAGCGCACGAATCGTGCGCAACGCCGATGACACATCGGGGGCGAGGGGTGCGACCGATCCATTCGCGGACGTGGGTAACGACTTCCCGAGGGGGGTGACATGTGCAACCGGTGGCGGCCCGTCGCATGGAGCCAGAACACGTACGTCGTGACCACGAGCCACGAGCGACTCTGCCAGGGATAAGACCTGATGTTGCACTCCACCTGGAACCGACAGCGAATACGGACAGATCATCCCAATCCGCATGTCACTCCGCTCCGTTCGGCGCATGATTCCAACGCGGCTGAAACATGTGCCACTGCTCCGGTGCGGCAGCAATGAGCGCATCGAGCTCGTCAGCAAGACATTGCGTGACACGAGCGACATCGGTGCGCATGTTCTCCCGACGTTGGGTGTCTACCGGCGGGCGTACGAGACCGATATGTCCGAGCCCAGGCCAGGTGGTGTACACCGCCGTTGGCAACAGAGTTGCCCCAGTTCGCAGAGCCAATGTTGCCGCACCCCCGGGGATCGTTGTGCTGTGACCAAAGAACTCGACCCTCACCCCGTCGCCGCTCAGGTCGCGATCGGACAGCAGGCACAGCACGCCATTGCGACGCAGGACGCCGAGGGCATCTTTACCGGCATCAGGCCCGAGCGGAATCACGGTGATTCCGACGGACTGCCGTACGGATCGGTGGAGTTCAAATACCTGATCATCGCCGAGTCGCTCGGCCACTGCTGCCACCTCGACGCCGCGTAGTGCGAGCCATCGACCAGCCCATTCCCATCCGCCGAGATGCGGCAATGCGAGAATCGTGCCCTTGCCACGCTCGATTGATGCGGCGACGTAGTCCCAGCCGTGGACGTCAATCCCATCACGGACTTCGGTGGCGCTGATTCCAGGCAGGCGAAAGGCTTCGAACCAGTACCGCAGATATTCGGTGACTGCGCGGTCGCAACGTTGTCGCTCCCAGCGGCGGCCTACCGGCGCAACGACCGCGAGATTGGCTCGAACCCGCCGTCGGATAGACCGCGAGGTGATGCGCGACGCCAGCCCGGCACATTGACACACGGCGAGCGCAACACGCGGAGAAACTTTCGCCGAGAGCGTGACCGCAGTTCGTTGGACGCGGTAGTTCAGTGATGTCACCGGGTGCCGCCGCGGCGTCGTGACACCGTCACCCGCTCGTGCGTCCCCACACCTCGACCAGAGCGGCGCTCGACGCGACGCTCACGTCGATCTTCAATTCGACGTTGCGTGGCATCGGAGACCTCGGCGGCAGTCCACACCTTCACAAAACGCTGGATGGCGGTGATGATGATCAATGCGAGCATCACCCACAGGATCACAACCAAGGCACCATCGAGGCCTACACCCTCGAGCAGGAGCCCGAGGCACAGCGCGACAATGCGCTCGGCGCGTTCCATGAGGCCACCTTTGGCCTCGATACCGAGCGATTCAGCCTTTGCTCGTTGGTATGAGATCAACGACGCCACCGCGGAGACCGCAAACGGTAGCAACGACAGTCGCGGCGAATCTTGTCCCACGAGGTACCACGCGATCCCGCCGAACAACAGCGCATCGGTGATGCGATCCATCGTCGAGTCGAAAAAGGCACCACGTTGGCTCGATGTTCCCGACGCCTTCGCCAGCGCCCCGTCGAACAGATCGGGCAACGCTGCAGCGATAACAAGGATTAACCCGGTGATCATCATGCCGGCGCCGATGGCGAGCGCAGCGAGCGCCGCCACCACGAGACCACCGAGGGTGAGTTGGTCGGGGGTTATCCGGGTGCGCCGAAGAAGCGCACCGATAGGTCGAACTGCCCGATCAACGGGACCACGAAAAGCGCCATCAAGCATCAGGAGGCCTCCGACTCGTGATAGCCGAGGTCGTCCGCCGGGTTGTCTTCAACCAAATATTCAACAACAGATCCGTTGATTGCATCGACGAGGACGAGACCGCGGCGACGAGGCGGTTCCTCAATCGAATACACCAACACCCGCCATGTTGGACGGGAGCGAATCCCTCGCCAGACCTGCTGCGCCGAGGCGTGACCTGCGGGAAAGCCCACCGCCCCTTGGGCCGCCACGAGCGCGTCACGCTCGGTAATGGCCATCCGCCAACCGCTTGCCATTCCGTAGAGGCCGAACGCGCCGAGCAGGCCACCGGCAACGGCCACTCCCTCGTTGAGTCGGATGCCGTCAATGGCGAGCCCTGCGATCAGGCTGGCGCCACCCAACACCAGATAGATCGCGGCAGGGATACGACGCCGTGAATTATCTGGGAATTTGTATTGGCCGACGTAGCCCGCCGCGTCAAGATCGTCGGGGAGCTCGTCGGTGTACGTGTCGACGAGGTCGGACTGCGCATCGGGCTCACCCATAGCGCACAGGGTACGCCGTTATGACGGGCGTGGCCATGACCTGCGCAGACGACCAGCGGATTGATCCAGCGCCTCTGGGATCGTCCGAGTGCCAGCCACGGCCGTCATGAAGTTCGAATCGCCGACCCAGCGAGGCACCACATGGACGTGGAGATGCTCCCCGATCGATCCTCCTGCGGCCGCCCCCATGTTGATGCCGACGTTGACGCCCGCAGGGGCATATTCCTTCTCGACAGCTCGCACGCCATCACGCACGGTGACCCACAGTTCGGTGTGTTCTTCGTCAGTGAGTTCAACCAGTGACGGTACTTCGCGGTACGGCACCACTAATAGGTGGCCAGCTGCATATGGGTAGGCGTTCATGATGGCGCAGCAAGTGTTCGACCGATGGACGATATGCGTGTCGGTATCGGGCAGACCGGAGGTGAATATCTGGGTAAATACGCTGGTGCCCGCAACTCGTTCAGCGCCGACGTAGTTCGCACGCCAGCCATTCCAGAGGACCTCGATGGAGGTCACGCCGTCAACGCCGCCTGGGTGGAACTGGCGATTTCACTCGTAATCGCCTCCACGAACGAGTCGAGGGGAACGTCACGTTCGACATCTCCACCACGCGGATTCACACCGACGGTGTTCGCTGCGACATCGTCATCGCCGATCACCAGCACGTAGGGAAGCTTCTCCAGCTTGGCTGCACGGATTCGTTTACCCAGGGCATCGGTTGCGTCGACCGCGTCGACGCGCACACTGGCGGAACGCAAGCGATCAGCCACCACCCGCGCGTGCTCCTCATGGACGCTCGCAACAGGGAGAACGCGCACCTGAACCGGAGCGAGCCATGTCGGTAGCGCCCCTGCGTAGTGCTCGAGCAGAACACCGAAAAAGCGTTCGATCGATCCGAACAATGCGCGGTGGAGCATGATCGGGCGGTGGCGAGCGTTGTCCGCTCCCACGTACTCGAGACCAAAGCGCTCTGGATTGTTGAAATCCGCCTGGATTGTCGACAGCTGCCAGGACCGACCAATTGCATCGCGGACGTCGATGTCGATCTTGGGGCCGTAGAACGCAGCATCACCATCCTTGATGCCGTACTGGACACCATGGCGGTCCAATGCCGAGCGAAGCGCGCTGGTGGCTTCGTCCCAGATTTCATCTGATCCGACGTACTTGGCAGGGTCTTTGGTGGAGAGATTGAACGTGAATTCGTCAAAGCCGAAGGCGCGCAGGACCGACAACACAAAATCCAGTAGTGACGCAACCTCGTCAGCCAATTGCTCTGGGGTGCAGAAGATGTGGCTGTCGTCCTGAGTAAAACCGCGGATGCGCATCAACCCGTGCAGCGTGCCGGCGCGTTCGTACCGGTACACGTTGCCGAGTTCGAATAGCCGCAGCGGGAGCTCGCGATAGCTGCGCTGCCGCGATCGATACACCAAACAGTGCATCGGGCAGTTCATCGGCTTCATGTAGTAGGTGCCGTTGTCCATTTCCATGGGCGGGTACATGCCGTCGCGGTAGTAGTCGAGGTGGCCAGAGGTCTCGAAGAGCCGCCCATTGGCGAGATGCGGGGTGTAGACAAATTGATACCCGCCGTCTATGTGGCGACGCCGGCTGTAGTCCTCCATAATCGAACGCACAACAGCGCCACGTGGATGCCACACTGCGAGTCCGCCACCGATCTCGGACGGGAAACTCAACAGGTCCAGTTCTGTTGCCAGGCGTCGATGGTCGCGCTTTGCCGCCTCTTCGAGTTGGTGCAGGTGCTGCTGCAACGCCTCGGCCGATTCCCACGCGGTGCCGTAGATGCGCTGCAACATGCGTCGAGACTCATCGCCACGCCAATACGCCCCGGAGGTTCGCTGGAGTGCGAAGTGGCCCAGCCGTCCCGTTGAAGGAACATGGGGACCCACACACATGTCGATGAACTGCTCACTGTTGCGGTACGCGCTGATGATGTCGGGATTGGATACCTCACCGGCATCGAGTCCGTCGGCGTCTGCGGCTCGTACTCGTTCGATAATCTCGCATTTGTACGGTTGGTCTGCGAATGTCTCGAGCGCCGCATCGGCGCCCATTTCAACGCGCTCGAATGGCTGATCAGCCGCGACGATGGAATCCATCTCCTTCGAAATACGCGCCAAGTCGTCATCGGTGAACGTCGCTCCGCCTGGAAGGTCGAAGTCGTAGTAGAAGCCGTTCTCAATAGCGGGACCGATGGAAAACTTCGCACCGGGAAAGAGTCGTGTGACCGCTTGCGCTAGGACATGGGCCGTTGAGTGACGCAACACATGGCGACCGTCATCGGACGCCGGGGTGACGATACTCACCTCGGCATCGGCCTCAATGGGCACATCCAGATCGCGTGGCTCGCCGTTGATGACTGCCGCAATTGCGTCGCGTCCTAGGCGGCGCCCAATCTGGCTGGCCAGTTCGCCGGCGGTTGTTCCCTGGGGGACCTCGCGCGTGGAGCCATCGGGCAGGGTGACCGTGATTGGAGCCGCATTCATGAACCCATGAGTGTACGAGTCGCGCTTCGCACCAGCACCGCTGTTCATCAGGCTGGCAGATCTAACTCGCGCGTGGGACGGGCTAGTCGAGCCGAACCCCAAGGAGATGCGCCGCCGGTGTGACGTCGACCTCGCTCGCAGCAGCGTCGATGGCCCTCACGGCCCCGACGGTGTCTAGATCGTTGTCGAGGCACTGCCGAACCTGCGACATGAGATCGTTTCCGTGCCGGTTCGTGGTACTCCGGCGCCAGACGAGCAACCGTTCTGCATTCGCGTCCAATCGGTCGGCATCCCAGCCCCATTCCTCACGATAATGATGCTCCAAAATGACGAGCCGGATAACCATCGGGTCCCACTCGGCACGCAACTGGTCGATGAAGACAAGATTCCCGAGGCTCTTCGACATCTTTTCGCCGTCGCAGGACACCAGAGCGGTGTGCATCCAATGTCGCACAAACGGAGAAGTTCCAACCGCTTCGGATTGCGCTCGCTCACACTCATGATGGGGAAAGATGAGATCTGCTCCTCCGCCGTGTAGGTCGATAGTCCCGCCGAGTTCGCGCTGCGCGAGAGCCGAGCATTCAATGTGCCAACCCGGCTTGCCGGGCCCCCACGGGCTGTCCCATGCCGGCTCGTCCGACAGAGATGGTTGCCACAACACAAAATCAAGGGGATCCCGCTTGTTCGGGTCGTCGACAGCTCCTCCGCGCTGCGCCGCGAGTTCCAGCATTTTTGCGCGGTCGTATCCGCTGACTGCGCCGAAATCGGCACAGGTCGACACCTCGAAATACACAGATCCACCGGCTGCGTAGGCGTGACCGGTTCGTACCGCATCGTCAACGAACCGGCGAATGTCGCTAATGGCCGACGACGCGCGAGGCGATGACGCCATGGGCAACGCGTTCAGAGCTGCCATGTCGGCCTCGAAACGTGCCTCCTCCCCTGCGGCCAGGTCCAGATAATGCACGCCAAGTTCGCGTGCCTTGGCAAAGAGCGGATCGTCAACATCGGTGACGTTGCGGACACAACGCACGGTATGACCCCGGTCGATGAGTCGTCTCTGCACGACGTCGTAGGCGAGGAACGTCGCCGCATGACCGAGATGGGTCGCGTCATAGGGGGTGATGCCACAGACGTACATCGACACCTGTTCTCCGGCCTCGAAGGGAACGACGGCGCCGCGGGCAGTGTCGTGCAGGCGCAACGCGGTCGATTCAGGCATCGTCGGTCTCGGTAGTTGCTCGCGTCGGTAGCGCGATACCGGTCATCTTCGGGGCAACGCGGGTGCGGTAGCGAACATTCAATTGCAGGAGAACAGCGGTGAACGCCTCGATAGCCATCGCATTCGACAGCTGTCCTGCGTCGAGGGAGCGGCACCCGGGGATGCGGTCGACAATGTCAATCACCTCGGCTACCGCGCTCGAATCATCGCCGCAGATCAGTACATCGGATTCAAGGGGTTCGCCCACGCGTCCGAGTTCGTTGGCGGGAAGGTGATGGAACGCTGCTACCACCCGACACTCAGGTGCTGCTGCTTGAACATGGGCTGCGACCGAACCTCGTGGTGGCAAGAGGGGTTGAAACTCTGGTCCGACCTTGATGAGTGCATTGGCCATGCTGACCAACACCTTGCCGCGGAGATGCGTCGACAAGTCCTTCACCATCGTGGCCGCAGAGTCCCACGGGGTGGCAACAACGACCAGATCACAGAGTGCCGCCTCGGTGTTGTCGCCGTAGCGAAGCAGTTCATGCAGTTCGGGGTAGCGCTCAATGAACACGTCACGTGCCTCTAAGGCGCGGTATTTCGATCTCGAGCCGATGACCGTCTCATAGCCGATGCTTGCGAGGCGTGCCGCGAGGGCCGACCCGGCCGGACCACTACCACCGATGATGCCGATGCGCATGGATCGATCCTGCCACAGTGCTGAGGTTCAGCGCGATGTGGTGAGCCGCAGCACGAGGCCAACCAAGGTCATGCGCGCTTTAGTTGATGTTTCCGCGTGCTGTTCGCTGAATGTGCCATCGGCGCGGCAACGCTTGAGTAGGTTGCTCCATATGGGAATCCTTGAAGGCAAAAAACTCGTCGTGACCGGCGTGCTGACCGATGCGTCACTGGCCTTTTCCGTTGCACAGTTGGCAATAGCCGAAGGTGCTGATGTGATGCTTACCGGAGCAGGACGGGGCCTGTCACTTACCCGCCGAACCGCGCGAAAACTCCCGGCAGAGGTACCGGTCGTCGAGTTTGACGTGACCGTTGACGATCACGTCGAGAGCGCTCGTTCCGCCGCCGCGGACCACCTTGGGCGGGTGGACGGTGTGTTGCATGCCATCGGATTCGCTCCTGCAAGTTGTCTCGGCGAGGATTTCCTAGATGCGCCGTGGGATGACGTCGCGACAGCGGTGCATATTTCGGCCTATTCACTCCGAACGCTTGCGGTCGCATTTGCGCCGTTGATGGCTGATGGTGGATCAATCGTTGGTCTCGACTTCGACAATCGCCAGGCCTGGCCGGCCTACAACTGGATGGGTGTGGCCAAGTCGGCACTCC
>JAFMNE010000090.1 GCA_017859395.1 Ilumatobacteraceae bacterium
GAACCGTGTGATGTGGGGCATCGCCCCAATTCAGTTGTGAATCAGGCAGCAGCCATACCGGTGGCGATCCACTCGTCCACCAGCGCGCGGTTGTCCTCGATCCACTGAGCAGCGAGTTCCTCAACATCGGCGCCGTCGGCCATCTCGACGTTCATCAACGACACATCGATGACGTTCATCTGGAAGGCCTCGAGCACCGCGACAACCACCGGGTTCGCGGCGAGGAAGTCGTTGTTCGCGGTTGCGGTGATGTCGGCAGCCACCCACCCAAGGGTGCAGACGCCGTCCACCGAACCGGGGCACTGGTCAGCGCCGATCGATGCGGTACCCGGCAACTGGTTGTGCTCGGCGCCACCATCGACCCCAAGCGGGTTCGAATCATCGATGACGTCCTCAACGCTCAGCCACAACACGTTGTCACCGGGACGCATCTGAGTGATGTACGCGCTCGGTGTCCAGGTGTAGATGATCGCCGGCTCACCAGCATCGGCCTTGGTTGAGGCCTCCGCGAACATCGCGTCGTAACCGGCGATGGTCTGCTGAATGTTCTCCCAGCCCGAGAAAGCGATCTGGCTCTGGATGATGTCGTCGCAGGTGTAGCTCTCCTGACATCCATAGATGTCGGCGATGCCATTGCCCGGCACCGGGTCGACAGCGTCATAGGCCGCGATCGCATCCGGATTCGAGTTGAAGTCATCGAGCGACGTGATGCCGTATTCCTCGGCGAACGACTTGGTGATGAGGTAACCCTGCAGGCCACCGGCCATCATCATCTCGCCAATGGGGCTCACGTGGTCGCCCACCTTCGAGCCGTCGGGCAGGTCGTTCTCGAGCCACGAGCGGTGGCCCGGGTACCAGCTGTTGATCCAGAAATCGGCATCGCCCTGGGCCATCGCGATGTACGCGTTGGCGGGACCAAGCTCGACATCTTTCGGATCGGACACGTCGTAGCCCAGCTCTTGCAGCACGGCGCGGATGACGTAAGCGTTCGGGTCCTCGGTGGACCAGTCGGCCTTGGCCATGGTGATCGACACGCCCTCACCGGGCATGGCGGCTGGTTCCTCTGCCGGTTCCTCAGCGGGCTCTTCAGCCGGCTCCTCGGCCGGAGCCTCAGCAGGCTCTTCAGCGGGTTCCTCGGCCGGAGCCTCAGCAGGAGCCTCCGCCGCCGGCTCTTCAGCGGCGTCGTCGTCACCCCCACAGGCTGCGAGCACGAGGCTGAACGCCGCGAATGATGCGACAAGCGTTCTGCTTCTCTTGGTCATATTGAACCCCTCCTTCGGGTCTCTGTGTTGGTCACGCCGTGACAGTTCACGCTGCTCACGAAGCGACTCCTACTTTCTCCATTCCGGCGTCCGCACCGCGGTCGCCGTCGGGAGACTTCGGTGCTTCCTCGACCGAATCGGGGAAGCCGCCGTACACCTTCAAACGTTCAAAGTTGCGAATCATGTTGTTGCCCGCAGCTGCACTTAACAGCCCGGCGAACATCGCGAACATGGCACCGACGCCGCTGTAGTAATTCGGATCGGCAACGCGAGCCAACGTGGCCACGTAGGCCACCGCCAGCGCGGTCACGCCGAGGCCTAATCCCATTGCAACAACGCCACCAATCCAGCGACGCCGCGTCTCAAACCCGGCGACACCGGCAGCCACCGCAGCACCAACAGCACCCGCGACCGTGAACAACAGACCCCAGAGGCCGAGGCCGATACCGTCGCCATTCTTGCCGTCGAGCACCACCCGTTCGTTCTGCTGCGCCTTGGCGCGTACCACCTGGATTTCTGTCGCCGCTACCGCGCTCTCCATCTCGCCTGCTGCTGCCAACGCCTTGATCTCATCGATCTCGGCTTGAATCTCAGGGGTCATCACCACGCCGCCGCGCTCGTCGAGGTGCCACATCGAGAACATCGACACCAACGCCATCGATACCGCGGTAACGCCCAGCACGATCGGGCCGCTGACCACCCGTCGGCGCAGTGGCCGCCGAGGGCCGTACGGCCCAGTCGCGACCCAGCCAAGGCCCCCCACTGTGGCAACCACCGCACCGGCGACCGCCAACCATGCGCCTGCACCAGGGCTGTATTTCGGTGCAAGTGCGCTGGGTCGTCCGATCATGTATGACACGACAGTGATCAGCATCGCAATGGCTGCCAGCGCCGCACCATCGGCCGACAACCAACGGCTCGCTGAACGTCCAACGAGGGTCACAAGGGCTGACAAGATGACCACTCCGGCGAAGATCGCAGCAATGATGCTGAACCACGATCCGCCCTCTGCAGCGAACGCCCCGTAGTCACCGACCAGATCAGCGTCATCACGACGTGCATACGAACTGAACGGCGCCCCGCCTGAGGCCCATGTGAACAACAGCGATACCAGCACGATCACTGCACCGGTGGCGCTGGTCATGATCAACGAGCGCTCTCGCGAATTCATCGGCGCGATCGCCCCATCGGTGGTCGATGTGTCCGGCGTTGGCGCGGCCGCCGGGTTGAAGTCTGGATCACTCAGCAGTTCCTCGGGCCGCGAGCGTGCTTTCCATGCGGCGCTCATGCGGCTGAACAGGTTCTTTGAGCCCGCTTCGGTCTGGGAGATCCGGTCGAGAATCACCGCGAGCAAGAAGAAGCCAAGGCCGGCGGCCGCGGCGAGATTCACATCCTGCTGGCCGAGTGCTCGGAACAGCAGGGCACCCAACCCACCAGCACCCAAAATGGCGGCGATGCCCAACATGGAGAACGCCAGCAGCAATGTCTGGTTAATGCCGGTCATGATCGCTGGGCGCGCAAGCGGCAACTGCACATCGCGCAGCACCCGCAGCTCGGTCGCGCCGTATGCCCGGCTTGCTTCCACCACGTCTTCGGGAACACCCCGGATGCCGAGGTTTGTGAGTCGAATTAGCGGCGGCAGGGCGAACACCATGGTGGCCATGGTCGCCGATACCCGGCCGACGCCCCAGAAGTACACGAACGGCAGCAGGTACACAAAGGCGTGAATGACCTGCATGGCGTCAAGAGTGGGACGCATCACCTTCCACACACCATCGAAACGTCCTGACAGGATTCCGAGTGGTATGCCAATGACCACGCAGACGATCACTGCCACAAGAATGAAGCCGATGGTGCGCGCGGTCTGCACCCAGAATTCTTGGCCGAGCAAACCGCACACGA
>JAFMNE010000013.1 GCA_017859395.1 Ilumatobacteraceae bacterium
GGCCGGGAGTTCAAAAGGTGTGCCATCGAGCCCGAGGACCTCTTTTGTGCGGGCGACGTCCTCGGCTCCAAATGCCAAGCCATGGGCAGCTGCGGAGTCGGTGTGGTCGGGGGAGGGGAAGCCGATATGGGTGCGCAATACGACGAGAGTGGGCGCGCCGCGGTGGGCGCGAGCCTGGTTCAGGACGGCTTCGAGCGCATCGAGGTCCTCGCCGATTTCACCCGCGTCGATGACGTGCCATCCATACGAGCGGAAACGTGCTGCGGCGTCATCGCCGACGGTGAGGTCCGTTGGTCCATCGATGGTGATGCGGTTGTCATCGAATACGCACACCAAGTGGTCGAGGCCAAGGTGGCCGGCCAAGGAGGCGGCCTCGTGGCTGATGCCCTCCATCAAGCAGCCATCACCGGCGATGACCCAAGTGTGATGGTTCACGAGGTCGGAGCCGTAGCGCGCCCGGAGGTTGGCCTCGGCCATTGCCATGCCGACCGCGTTGGCGATGCCTTGGCCGAGCGGTCCAGTCGTGACTTCCACCCCCGGTGTATGGCCCGCTTCGGGGTGGCCAGGTGTGGCCGACCCCCATTGGCGAAAGGCACGCAGGTCATCGGCGCTGACGGCGTAGCCGTTCAGATGTAGCAGGGCGTATTGCAGGATCGAGGCGTGTCCGGCCGAGAGGATGAAACGGTCGCGGTCACGCCATGTCGGGTCGCTGGGATCGTGGCGCATCACACGGCTGTACAGCACGTGGCCAAGCGGAGCGAGAGCCATCGCTGTGCCCTGGTGGCCGCTGTTGGCCGCAGCCGGCCCGTCCATGGCGATACCGCGGATGACGGCCACCGCGCGTTCGTCGATAGTTGGATCGAGTCGGTCAGGGGCGTCGCTGCTCACTCGGGCGAGCGTAGTTGTGGTGACCGTGTGAGATCAGCACCCGTGCGCTACACGGCTCAGGAGGTGGCCGTGTCCAGCAGGGTGAGCGGAACGGTGGTGACCGCGCCATGCCCAATGCGGCAATGCGCGTACACGGTGCCGGGTTCATCGAAGACGATCTCTGCCCTGACCAGGCGGTAGGTGAAGCGTCCAGGTTCCACGGTGAACGGTGCCACGTTACGAGCGATGGGTTCCGCGTCGGTGACCGTGGCCGGGTCGGGGTCGCGGGTGACGGTCACTTCGAACACGCCAGACCCGTCACCGTCGGGTGGGCAGTGGATGAGGGCAATCAGGTGCGGTTCGACGCTGACGGGGGGTGGGGTAGGCGAGGCGAACGAGAACATGATGCCGGTGAGATCGATACGAGTCGATGGTCCGTCAACCTGGCGAAGGTCGATGTTCTCGGCGAAGAGGGCGGAGATGATCTGCACACCGTCACCGTAGCGGTGCACAGCTCGCAACGGCTTTGGTCACATCCAACGGCGGGGGACAGCGATGATGACCAGCCACGAGGGCTGCAGGGAAACCGGCCCGAAGTCTGCCGAGTCGCGCCCGAGCGGATTGTCGGCGGTCACCCACCACCGGCCGTCGTCGCATCGGTAGCCAAGACGTTTCACGAGGAGCATGTCGTTGTCGGGATGCGCGACGATTCGCCGCTGATGGGGCCGTGCCCGCGGCCAGCGGACACCGATCACCCCTTGGCCCGGCTCAAGACCGGGTCGCATCGAGTCCTCGACGACGATGAAACGTCGGATGGGGAAGCGGTCGCTGGACACCATCGATGCGAGGTGGGCACACACACGACGGAGGCGACGCAGCAGATGCATGGCCACCGACGGAAGGGTAGTGTGCCCAACGACAACGACAGCGCTGCGGCGCTGCCCCCGACACACCCGAGGAGAACACGATGATCGGACGACTGTTCGCATCCGCCACACCCGTTCACGCGCACTGCGACCTGTATTGCGGTGTCTACGACCCCGCTCAGGCTCGTATCGAGGCCATGTCGGTCGTCAAGACCGCACAGAAGTACCACGACTCTGATGATGCGGTGTTCCGCGACCGCTGCATCCTCATCAAGGAACAGCGTGCCGAGGAGGCCAAGCACCACCTCATGGTGCTGTGGGCCGACTTCTTCGCGCCGCCCCATTTCGAGCAGTACCCGCAGCTGCACGATCTGTTCTGGAAGGCCATCCACCAAGCTGGTGAGGCGAAGAAGTCGATGGACCCTGCTGTGGGCGAGCAACTCGTTGCCTACATCGATGAGATTGCCGAGATTTTCTGGGCCACCGAGAAGGGCCAGCAGATGGGGATGTATCCCCCCGCCTGATCATGGTGCGGTGCCCACTGCCGGCCCGCGACTGAACTGATACTCACGCGATGCCCGGGGTTCGCCCCGGGCATCGTCGTGTCCGGTGTTGGGTGCGCTGGGGGTCGTGCGATGGAGTGGGCTCAGGTGTCGGCGGCGACGCGTATGCCGTCGAGGCGCACGCGGGCGAGTCGCATCCAGGTCATCGGTTTGATGAGCAGCCACCCCAGGTCGATCTCGTACCAGCGGTGAGCGAGCTTGGCCGATGTGGGCGCCGCATGGTGGTTGTTGTGCAGCCCTTCGCCAGCCGTCAGCAGGGCCAGCCACTGGAGGTTGGTGGCTGAGTTCGCGTATGGGCGACGGCCGAAGTGATGGCCGATCGCATTCACCGCCGATGAGGCGGCGATGTAGTAATTGATGTGCACCACTGCGGCGACCGCCGCGGTCCACGGGCCGACCAACATGACCAAGATGGCGATACCGCATCCGAGTCCGAGCAGGGCATGGTCGAAGAGGATGCGATCGGCGCGGGTCGGGGGAAGGTCACGGGCGTAACGCGCAACGTTTGTGGTGTCTCGGGCCGCTCGGCGGTACATCGCATAGTTCCGTAACTGCACCTGCCACCACCCGTGGACAGCAGGCGAGTGGGGGTCGTCAACTGTGTCGGTATGGGCGTGATGCTTGCGGTGGACGGCCACCCACTGGCGCACTCGAATGCCGGTTGTCAGCCACAGGACAACGGTGAAGGCCCAACGCGCCGGCGACGAGAATGTGATGGCGCGGTGCGACAATCCGCGATGGAGGAACACCGTGGTGGCGAGATTGGCAATGGTGGTGATGGCAACACCGATCACCGTGCCGAAAATGAGATGCCCGAGGAACGAATCAACCGCATCAAACACAGTTCCGACAGTAGCAGGTTCCCTACCGACCAGTAGGTAGTCCTGCGCTACGATGCGACGATGTCGTCGGTGCTTCCCCCTGAAGCTCACGCACACGGCGTGGGCGGCTCCGACGACACCCCTGGTGGTGTGCGGCCCATGCGTGAGCAGATCTTGGCTGAGGCAGTGCAGTGTTTCGCGGCTGACGGGTACGACGGTTGCTCCCTGAATGACATTGCGGCTGGCGTCGGGATTCGTCGTCCGAGCCTGCTCCATCATTTTGCGTCCAAGGAGATCCTCTACCAGGAGGTGTTCGAGCGACTGCTCTCGGACTGGTTCGCCGGTGTTGAATCTGCGGCAACCCAGCCGCTGACCGGTTGGGACCGGGTGGAAGCGCTCCTTGGCGCAGGCTTCGATTTTTTTGCGGCGAATCCGGACTATGTCCGCTTAGTGCGACGTGCTGCTATCGACGGAGGGTCGCATCTCGCCATCGATCTATCTGGGGTGTTGCGTCCGCTCTTCGATCGAGCTGCCGGTTACTTCGCCGCAGCGATGGAGTCCGGTGAGTTCACCCACCATGATCCGCGGCAACTGATGATTACCGGATACGGCGCTCTGCTCACCTATTTTTCTGATTCGGCCTTCCTCGATGGGCTCCTCGATCGTGACCCGATGGAGGCGGCAGCGCTCGACCAACGGCGTCAACACGTGCTCTCGTTCTTCCGGGCTGCGCTGGTCTCAGAGGGCGGGGCCAGCGGACCATGAAACGGTGACCGGTTGTGCACGCGACGTGCTGGCTAGCGTGGGTCCCATGTCACACCACGAACCCTCCGGTGGCCGCACGCTGTCTGAAGCCCAGTCGCGAGATCTCCTTGCACAGGCCGGTGTGAGATTTGCCCGACTGCGACAAGCCACGACACCCGAAGAGGCCGTCGCGGCGGCTCAGCAGGTGGGTGGACGCGTCGTGGTCAAACTAAATGGGGATCGGATCGCCCATAAGTCGGAGCGCGGTCTAGTGCGGGTTGATGTCAGCGGTGACGAGGCCGTGCGTCGCGCCGCCGAGGAAATCCTTGCTGCGGTGCGCCCCGATGACGGTGACGTCAATCTGCTCATTGCCGAATATGTCGCTGGGCTGCGTGAACTCATCGTGGGTATGGTGCACGACCCCCAGTTTGGGCCGGTTGTGATGCTCGGAATCGGAGGCGTCCTCGCTGAGGCGATCGCCGACGTCGGATTCCGCCCAGCGCCGCTCGACGTGGCCGCTGCTCACGAGCTGATCAACGACCTCTCTCTCCAGGATCTCCTCGGCGAATTCCGCGGCGATGCGGCTCTCGACCGTGATGCGCTGGCCGACCTGTTAGTAGCGGTTGGATCGCTGGCTCATGACCGCACCGATATCGCGAGTGTCGACCTCAACCCGGTCATCATCACCACATTGGGTGAACCGGTCGCGGTGGACGCACTTGTGGAGATGGCAGACGCGTCGGTGGCACCGGCCGCGGAACGCCCCCGTATCGATCCAGAGCGTTTTGCCGCCTTGTTCGACCCCAAGGGTGTGGTCATCACCGGGGCATCGACGCATCCCGGCAAGTTCGGATTTGTGAGTCTTCACAACATCTTGGCGTCGGGGTACCGCGGTGCGGTTCATGCCACAAATCTGAAGTGCGAAGAAGTGCTGGGTATCAATACCGTGGCCGATGTCGCCGACATTCCCGACGGCGCAGCCGACCTTGCATTCGTGTGTACCCCCGCAGCCACCAACCCGGACCTGCTCCGGGGACTGGCAGCGCGCGGGGTCCGCGCAGCGTTTTTGACATCGGCCGGGTACGGCGAAGCCGGTGAACAGGGTCGGGCGGCTGAAGCTGAATTGGTGGCGTTGGCTGATGAACTCGGCATTTTGCTGGCCGGTCCCAATGGGCAGGGCGTGGTGTCGACGCCATCGTCGCTGTGCGCCCAGATCGTCGCGCCATATCCGCCAGCAGGCACGATCGGGGTTGCCAGCCAATCCGGCAACTTCGTGTCGAGCTTTCTCAACCTTGCACGAGCGACTGGTGTGGGCGTGAGCCGCGCAGTGTCGGCGGGCAATGCCGCAGCGGTCGGGGTCGGCGACTACCTCGGCTACTACGCCGATGATGAGGCGACGTCGGTGGGCTTGGCCTACCTCGAAGGTATCACCGATGGGCGGGCGCTGATGTCGCAGTTGTCGCAGGTGACACCGAAAATGCCGCTCGTGGTGCTCAAAGGCGGAGCGACCGCGGGCGGTGCCCGGGCTGCGGCGAGTCACACCGGTGCGCTCGCGGCCGATGATCGTGTCTTCGACGGCGTGTGCCGAGCCATAGGCGTCTCGCGCGTTCACTCGGTCGAGGAGGCGTTTGACGTGGCGGCAACCTTTGCAACGCAGCCACTTCCACAGGGTCCGCGAGTAGCAGTGCTGACCACCGCCGGCGGTTGGGGTGTGGTCACCGCCGACGCCATTACACGCGAACGCGACCTGGTTCTGGCCGATCTACCTGACGACCTCCTCGTGGCTATTGATGCCGAACTGCCATCGCGGTGGAGTCGCAATAACCCGGTGGATTGCGCTGGCGGGGAGACCCGCGACACCATCCCCACCGTCATGGGCTTAATCGCGCGTCATCGGGACATTGACGCCGTGATCTACCTCGGGCTCGGTATTCAGTCGAATCAGGCTCGACTGATGCGCGAGGGCGAGTTCCATCCCGATCACGGCATCGGCCGGATCGTCGAGTATCACGAACGCCAGGATGCGCGGTTTGCCGAGGCGGCGGCGGAGTTGAGCGACGAGACCGGAAAGCCGATTCTCGTGGCGACCGAACTTGCTGTTGCAGACCCGGAAAATGCTGGCCCTGCCGCGGTGCGCGCCACCGGACGTATGTGCTACGCGACGGGCGATCGCGCGGTGCGGGCGCTTGGCCATCTGGTTCGGTATGCCCAATTCCTTGGACGGTGAGCAGTGACGGGCGCCGCTGACCGCGCACGTCCGCGCTCGCGGCACCACCCGGTGCTGGTTCTCGCGGGGATGTGTGCGGGCGTCGCCGTCGCGCTGTTCATCGTTCGTGCCGGTGCGGACTCGGTTGGGTCCACTGCGCCAGTCGATCGCGTGTCCGAACTGGTGGTGGTCCCTGTCGCTGGAGAGACGCCGGTGATGTCGCTACGTCGGTCGGCTGTGGAACTCGTGCAACGGCAGGGATTCGGGCAGCTGGATACGGCCCTCGACGGGTTTGCTGCACGTCTCGATGCTCGTTCGTGTGTTCGCGTTGCCGTCGGCGACGTCATCGCGGAATCTGGTCGTGACGGCATTGTGATTCCAGCGAGTTCGTTGAAAGTGCTGACCGCTGCGGTCGCGGTTGAAGTGCTCGGTGCCGATCACCGCTTCACGACCGCTGTGCAGGCGCCGGCACCCGTGGATGGTGTGGTCAACGGCAATATCACCCTCGTCGGTGGGGGTGATCCGCTGCTGTCGAGCGATTGGTACCCCTCCAGTGCGCTCGATCGCTACCCGGTGTTCAACCACACCTCGTTGGACGCGCTTGCTGCGCAGGTTGCGGCCTCAGGAGTGCAACGGGTGACGGGCGTCGTTGTGGGGGATGGGTCGCGCTGGCCTGAGGAGCGGTACAACACGGCGTGGGCCGAGGGCGTCGCCGGTATCGAAGCTGGTCCGATCGGCGCGCTGCTCGTCAATGACGCCCGAGTCGAGGGTGGTGCCTTTCGCTACGACGATCCCGTGGCCGCAGCCGTGATCGAATTCGAACGGGCTCTGCAACGCGCCGGGATCGTGATCGACGGTGGTGCGGTGGCCGCCGCCGCACCTGCGTCGACGATCGCGGACATCAACTCTGCGGCACTGCGTGACGTGATCACCGAGATGTTGCACACCAGCGATAACAACACCGCGGAGATGCTTCTGCGCGAGATCGGGCTGGCTGCCGCGGGCGCAGGAACGACCACCGCGGGCACGACGGTCGTGCTCGACGTTCTTGCTGGCCTGGGCCTCGATACGTCAGGCATTGAATTATTCGATGGCAGCGGCCTTGCTCCGGGAAACAGAATTACCTGCGATGCATTGTTGACGGTGCTGGCCACGGCACCCGATGCCGTCGTCGATGCTCTCGCGGTCGCGGGGCGCAGCGGATCGCTCATCGACGTCTACGCCGATACCGAGTGGGACGGTCGACTCCGCGCAAAAACGGGCACGCTGGGAAACCCGCCCTATGACCAGGACCCCCCAGCGGTGAAGGCTCTCGTGGGGGAATTACTGATGGGCAACACCGCAGAGTCCATGCGTTTTGCCCTCATCCTCAACCAGTACCAGATCGATGACCAGTCGCGGTACCGCCCGCTGTGGGGTGAACTTCTGGACATTTTGGACACGGGTCCCGATGGGTACACGGTGGCCGACTTCGGGCCGCGATGAGTACAGCATCGCGCCGTCGGATTGAGGTCGCTGGAGCAGTCGCTGTCGCTGGCGCGTTGGTGCTGTCCGCTGGATGGAACGTGGCCAGAGATCGGGCCCGCTCAGAGCCGCGGGTGATCATTGCGACCGTTGCCGATGCAGCAACGGTGAGCAGCGGCGTCGATCCGGTGGTGACGTGGCGGCGTGGGGCGGAGGCGGTGATAGCGGATCGCCTCGCCGACGATCTCGCTGCTCGTGAAGCCGAGCTTGCGGCGACGGTGCCCAGTGGCATGTGTGTGGCGATACGCGTGGCGAATCTACCGCTTCTGCGCCTTGGTGATCCTGCACCCGAGATCGGTCGGGCACAGTCGCTGGTGGTGTTGGCTGCCGCCGTCGAGGAATTGGGCACGGCGCATCGGTTCACGACCGAGATTGTCGCCCCGGCACCCATCGATGGTGTTATCGACGGTGATGTGTGGCTCATCGGCGGCGGCGACCCCCTGCTCGGTTCTGAACGGGTCACGGCGTTGATGGGCGCCGATGGCGTTGTGCGGCCCACCCGTGCCGATGCGCTCGCTGCGGCGCTCGCGGTGGCGGGCATCGCAGAGATCACCGGCGACATCATCGGCGATGGTCGGTACTTCGACGGTGAGCGCCGGCCTGCTGAATGGCCCGACACCGTTCCGCTCTCAGAGGCTGGTCGTATTGCGGGGCTCACGATCGATAGCGGCCGAATATGGGTTGATCCACGCAACGTTGCGTTCGACCCGGTGCAGGCGGCGGCACGTACCCTGATCGACATGTTGGCGGTGCGTGATGTTGTCGTGCGCGGCGCAGCGACCACCGCTGCGCGTGCTGCTGCACCACCGCCGGACGCCACGCGCATTGCGCAGGTGGGCTCGGTGCCTCTTGCCACCGCAACTGCCGCGTGGACCGCCGAATCGGTTCTGCCGTCGGCTGACGTCGCCGAAACGTTGTTGCGCCATCTCGGTGTGGGCCGCAGCGGGGAAGGTTCTCGAGCGGCGGGCGCGGCTGCGGTTCGCGAGATGACGGCCGGCTGGGGCGTGGAGCCGGCAGGACTGATCGACGGCAGCGGCATCGCATCTGGGAGCGGGGTCGGATGCGACACGTTGCTCGTTGCCCATGAACGATTGAGCGCGGCTGTTGGTGGAGTGCCGGCGCAGATCAGCAATGTCGTTGGCGTCATCGACTCTCGTGGAATCGGAGATGATGGCGCCGAGTACCGCGTGCTGGCGGCAGGAATCGTGCCATCTCCTGATGACCTCGCAACGGTGCACGCTGCGGCCGTTGAACTCGTGACGACGGCTCCGGAATTACCACCGCTGTCGCTCGCAATGCCGCGCGACGGAGAACCCTCATGAGCACGGTGATGGCAATGTTTCCGCTGTCGGTGGTGGCATTGCCCGGCAGTGTCGTCCCGCTGCACATCTTTGAGGATCGATATCGGCAGATGATGCAGACGCTGCTCGATGGCGACGATGCCATGGAGTTCGCCATCGTTCCGATCGTGCGTGGTCGTGAGGTCGGTGGGGGCGAGGAACGCGCCGATGTCGCGACGAAGGTGCGGATCGTCGATGCTCGGGTTCACCCTGATGGTCGGTACGACATCGTGACGGTGGGGCTCTCGCGATGCCGAATCCGGGCGTGGCTGCCCGACAACCCCCATGCATGGGCCGAGGTCGATGAGGTGCAGGATCACGGAGCCGCCGCCCTGGGGCCTGAGCGCATGGCCGACGCCACCGACATGGTCCGTTCGATTCTCGAGCGGTGTGCTGCCCTTGGTGAACCGGTGCCGGAGATTCCCGACGAGTTGGCCAGCGATCCCGGATTGGCGGTGTTCCAGTTAGCGGCCCTCGCCCCAGTCGGAGATCACGATCGCGCGGCGATGCTCAGTATCGACGACGTGGGTGAGCGCCTCGACGCGCTAGTGCGGGCCCTCGGCGATGTGGACGCAGTTCTCAAATTCCGGGAGTCGTGATAGGAATGGCAACCATGGATCAGAGCTCCAGCGATGATGCGGCCCGGCGGACCAATGCCGGAGGTGCATCCGTCAACGATGTCGTCGACGGTGTGATCTCCTATGCCAAGTCTCAAACATTGGGGCCGTTGCGAGGTGCGGGCCGGTGGCTCGCATTCGGTGCAGCCGGTGCGGTGATGAGTGGGCTCGGGGCAATCCTGGTGCTGCTTGGGGTGCTGCGCCTCGTCCAAACCGAATGGTCGTCGGTGTCTGGGCCCGACTCTGGTTGGTCGTGGATCCCGTATCTCATCGTGTTGGTTGTCGGTGGTGCCCTCGTGGCCGTGACCGTGAGCCGCATCAATCGCTCGTATCTCGATCGTCCGTCGACAGGGGAGGACCGCTGATGAACGACACCGCACATGATGATGTGTCCAAAGACGATCTCCGAGCAACACTGCAGTCGTTCCAGGATGGATTGCGTGGACAGGTCGAGGACCGTCGCTCGATGCTGGTCACCGTCGGCGTCGTCGTTGCGGTGAGCCTGGTCGTGGTCGCATACCTGTTGGGACGCCGTGGAGGTCGTAAGCGCTCGACGCTGGTCGAACTCAGGCGTCTATGACCCGTATCGGTGCGCTCCGACCCGACCGATTGTGGCGCACAGCTCTCCGTCGCGGCTTTCTCGGTGGAAGTGGTCCATGGCGTGTGGTAGGTGTTGCTGTGCTACTGGCGCGAGGCGCTCGAAAGGCCGTGCGTCGTGAACCAGAAGTGATCGCCACCGAGCGACTACGGGTGGGAGAGGGCCTCTCGGTTCGATCGGTTCGGAGGCGGTGGCGTTGATTGTCCGACTCCGCCAGCCTCGTCGCGAGGTGACGGTACGAGGGGGTCGCGTGGCACATCGGGTGCTTGAGGATCTCGGTTTGGCGCCCGCAGGCCATCTGATCATCCGTAACGGCACGCTGGTGCCGTCGGACACCATGCTCGACGACGATGACGTGATCGAGGTCCGTCCCGTGGTCTCGGGCGGCTGATCATGTCGAAGTGCCGTTCTTGTCGGGCGCCCGCGGTCATCGACCTACCCCGTCACAATGCCAATTTCTGCGCGGAGCACCTCGAACAGTTGTGTCGGCGCCAATTCCGCCGCGCGGTGGACGACTTCGAGATGTTCACCACCGAGGACCGCATCCTGGTTGCAGTGAGTGGGGGCAAGGACTCGCTGGCGCTCTGGGATCTTCTCGTCACCGAGGGCTACGACGCCGTCGGGCTCTACATCGGACTGGGCATCGGCCGATACAGCGACGAGAGCCACTTGATTGTTGACGCCTTCGCTCGTGACCGGGATCTGGAACTGATCACCGTTGATCTTCGTGCCGACCATGGTTTCGATGTTCCTACCGCGGCGCGGGTCACCGACCGGGTGCCGTGTTCGTCCTGTGGCCTGTCCAAGCGGCATATCTTCGACACCGCGGCGCGCGACGGTGGCTTTGACGTGGTCGTTACCGGCCACAACCTCGATGACGAGGCAGCGGTGCTCTTCGGCAATGCCCTTCGCTGGGATGTGGAGTATCTGCGCCGCCAGGCCCCAGTGCTTCCTGCGCGGCACGGGTTTCCTCGGAAAGCGAAACCGCTTGTGCGTCTCACCGAACGAGAGATGGCAGCGTGGTGTGTGATTCGCGGCATCGATTATGTGGTGGAGGAGTGCCCGATGGCGATTGGCAACAAGCACCACATGTATAAAGAGGCGCTCGCCGTAGTGGAAGCGACGTCGCCTGGCAGCACCGCGGCGTTTTACCTCGGATTCCTCGAGCGGATGGCGCCGCTGATCGCGCGTGACGAGGACACCGATGCCCCGGCGCCATGTCGCGTGTGCGGCTCACCGAGCGGCGCCGCCGATGGAGTATGCGCCTTCTGCCGCCTCGCGGATCGAGCGGGTGCGGTTGAACCAGTGCCGGTCGAACTTGTTCTGGGTCGCGGGGCGCGACGCCGCTACGTTGAGCAATGGGGCGCATCTGCCCTGATGGAGGGTGATGGTCATGGCGGGTCGTGAGGGTCCATTTGATGTCGGAGAGCGCGTGCTGTTACTCGACCATAAACGGCGGCGCTATTTGGTGACCCTGGCCGAGGATGGGGAATTCCACTCCCATGCGGGTTTTGTGCCCCATGCCGACATCATTGGATCAGCCGAAGGCATTGTGGTCCGCAGTACTCGTGGCGCGGAGTACACGGTGTTGCGGCCTACGTTGGAGGACTTCGTGTTGGAGATGCCACGCGGTGCGCAGGTGATTTACCCGAAAGACCTCGCGCCGATCTGCATGCTGGCCGATATTGGCCCTGGGATGCGCGTGCTCGAGTCGGGCGTTGGTTCTGGTGCCCTCTCGATGACCATGCTGCGCGCCGGCGCGCTCATCACCGGGGTGGAGGTTCGAGAGGACTTCGCGAACCGGGCGCGCGCGAATGTCGCCGCTTTTCTCGGTGAGGAGGCACTCGAGGCCTATGACGTGCGCCTCGGTGATGCCTATGAGGGCCTACCAGATGACATCGGTCCTGTCGGTCGAGTCGTGCTCGACCTTCCCGAGCCGTGGAGGGTTGCGCCGCACGCCGAGGAGGTGCTGATGCCTGGCGGCATTCTGGTGGCCTACACCCCGTCGATCACTCAGGCCGCCCAGACGCGCGAAGCGCTGAAGGGTCGATGGGTGGAGTCGCGCACACTTGAAGTGCTGCACCGCGGCTGGCACGTGGATGGCCAAGCGGTACGACCCGATCATCGCATGGTGGCGCACACAGGATTTCTCACCGTGGGGCGCTTCCTCGGAAAGGGTCGCGGTTCTTCGACATCGTGACTGTGCGATGCGGTTCGCGTCGCACAGGCTGCTGGACACGGCCGACAGCACGACCGTCTCGCTCCGTGAGGGCAGCGCGATACAACGGCTGCCCCATGTGGAGCGTTTGAGGGATGTCAGCGACCGTGCGTCAGGGTTCGATGTAGATGCACTCGCCGGGGCATTCCTCGGCGGACTCAACAACCGAGTCGAGCTGGCTGTCGGGGAACTCCGCCATGCCGTCGGCACCCTGTGGGTTGCCCTTGGCCTCTGCGAAGATCTTGTCACCCTCTTTGACGTAGGCCAGACCATCGTCGAGCAGGGTGAACACGTCGGGTGCGATTTCCTCGCACAGTCCGTCTCCAGTGCAGAGATCCTGATCGATCCAGACCTTCATGTCATCGACTCCTTGTCGGTGTCCGGGGATGTTGACGAACACACGCTAGCCGTTGGGTAGGCGTCGTGCCACGTTCGGTGACCTGTTGTCCAGCGACCGATGCCGGCTGGACGTGCTACGAGATGCCTGCGCGGAACCTGCCGTGTAGGGTCGCGCGCAGGAGGTGTGACGTGGCGGATTCCAACAGCGACGCATCCGGCGAGAAGCAGGACACGGCCGCACACGCGGGTACCGGCAACGGTGTGGGTCGCCCCAGTGTGAGCGCCGAAACCGCTACGGACCGGGTCCGTCGACTCGAAGAGCGCATCATGGCCTCCCGGGCAGAGTTGGCCGCTGCAACGGCACGCAATGAACGCTTGAGCGCGGCCCTGCGCGAGACCCGTGAACATGTCGCCACCCTGCGTGACGAGGTGGAGGCGCTCTCGAAGCCCCCGAACGGATATGGGGTGGTCGTCGGGCTGAACGACGACGACACGGTTGACATCATGTCGTCGGGCCGCAAGTTGCGTGTCGTGGTCGCACCCGATGTCGGCGACGCCGGTCTTGGTGTTGGCGACGAGGTTGTCCTCAACGACTCCCAGACCATCATTGCGGCCCGGGCCCCCGGGCCGATCGGCGATGTGCACACCCTGATCGAGGTATTGGCTGATGGGGTGCGGGTTGTGGCCGGCGGGGCCACGGACGAGGCGCGAGTGTTCGAACTCTCGCACGGCCTGCGGGGCACACGGCTGCGCTCAGGCGATCGGCTACGCGTCGATCAGCGCACCGGCCTCGTTCTCGAAGTGCTGCCCCAACCCGATGTTGATGACCTTCTGCTCGAGGAAGTGCCCGATGTGTCCTACGCCGACATCGGTGGGCTCGATGATCAGATCACCCAGATTGCCGATGCGGTTGAGCTGCCGTATCTCCACCAAGACCTGTTTGCCGAGCATCGCCTGCCGGCACCGAAGGGCATTTTGCTGTATGGCCCGCCTGGATGCGGCAAGACACTGATCGCGAAAGCCGTTGCTAACTCGCTTGCCCGCAAGGTGGCTGGTGCCATCGGAGAGGACAAGGGGCGGAGTTACTTCATCAACATCAAGGGCCCGGAGTTGCTCAACAAGTACGTGGGCGAAACCGAGCGCCAGATCCGCATGGTGTTTCAACGTGCTCGCGAAAAGAGCGAGGAAGGGTGGCCCGTCATCATCTTCTTCGATGAGATGGACTCGATGTTCCGTACCCGCGGCACCGGTGTGTCATCCGATATGGAATCGACAATTGTTCCGCAACTCCTCGCCGAGATCGATGGCGTGGAAGGCCTACGAAACGTCATTGTGATCGGTGCGACAAACCGTGAAGATCTGATCGACCCGGCAATTCTGCGACCCGGTCGGCTCGATGTGAAGATCCGCATCGATCGCCCCGATGCCGCCGCAGCCCGACAGGTGTTCGCGCGCTACCTGAACGATGAAATTCCCATTGCCGAGGGAGAAGATGCAGCCTCGATGATCGATGCGACGGTCGTCGAGATGTATCGCGACGACGATGACAACCGTTTCTTGGAAGTCACCTACCAGACCGGCGATAAGGAGATTCTCTACTTCAAGGATTTCGCCTCCGGTGCCATGATCGAGAACATCGTGCGCCGCGCCAAGAAGTCGGCTATCAAGCGCGTGATTGCGGGTGGGGCCCGTGGTGTCGCCACCGCCGATCTCATCGGAGCGATTCGTCAGGAGTTTGCCGAGCACGAGGACCTGCCGAATACCACCAACCCTGACGACTGGGCGAAGATTTCGGGTCGCAAGGGTGAGCGCATCGTGTTCATCCGCACCCTCGTTCGTGGCGGTGACGACGACGGCGGCGGGCGTGCCATCGAGCGGATGCAGACCGGGCAGTACCTGTAGTCACACGATGGCCATCGTCAAAGTCTGTGGTCTCGAGACCGAGTACGGCATCGTGGTGCGCGGTGTCGACTCGAATCCGGTGACGGCGTCCTCGTTGCTGATCAACTCGTACCTTGCAGATCTGTCCTCGGTTGGGTTCGATGTCGAATCGGAACGCCCAGGTGCTGATGCTCGCGGCCGGGAATTGTCGTGGGAGCCTGATCCTGACGTCGACTCGTTACTCGTCAATGCGATGCTGACCAATGGGGCGCGGTACTACGTCGACCACGCACATCCTGAGATGTCGATTCCCGAAGTGGCCGATGCGCGCGAGGCCGTCGTTTGGGACGCTGCCGGCGATGCAATCGTGCGGCGCTCGATGGAGTTGGCAAATCGGGTCTTACCCGACGGCGCAGAGGTCGTGATTCATCGCAACAATTCCGATGGCAAGGGCAATTCGTACGGGTGCCACGAGAACTACCTCGTCGATCGTGCGGTTCCCTTCGGACTGGTCGTGCGGGGAATCACCCCGCACTTCGTGACCCGTCAGATCTTCACCGGCGCTGGAAAAGTGGGGTCGGAACGCCCTGGTCGGACGACCGAGGAGGTCGGCTACCAAATCACTCAGCGAGCAGATTTCTTCGAAGAACCCGTCGGGCTGGAAACGACCGTGAAACGACCGATCGTCAATACCCGTGACGAGCCGCACTGTGACCCAGAGCGGTATCGACGGCTGCACGTCATCGTTGGCGACGCCAACATGAGCGAGATGGCGACATTTTTGAAAGTTGCCACCACGGCCATCGTTCTGGCGATGATCGAAGACGGCGCGATGCCTGCGAACATCGAACTCGCCGATCCGGTCGCTGATATTCGTCGCATCAGTCACGACCCGTCGCTACGCGCAACCGTCGAGATGGCCGATGGGCGACGGATGCGCGCCATCGACGTGCAGTGGGAGCTACTGGCGGCAGCCACCACATGGGCGCAACGTCACGGTTTCGATGCGGTGGCTGGTGAGGAAGTTGGCGCGTTGGCGTTAAGAGAGTGGGAACAGGTTCTCACCGGTCTCGATACCGACCCCGAGCGGGTTGCCGATGTCGTCGACTGGGTGGCCAAGCGCCGACTGATCGAGGCCTACGCCGCTCGTCATGATTTGCGCCCGGGATCGGCACGCCTGCGAGCTATCGACATGCAGTATCACGACCTTCGGCCGCAGCGATGCCTCGCCGCACGTGCGGGACTCCGTCGGATCACCACCGATGACGAGGTTCGCGCGGCGATGACAGACCCGCCAGGGAGCACGCGCGCGTATTTCCGTGGTCGTTGTCTCTCGAAATTTGGCGACGCCGTCGTGGCTGCGAACTGGGATTCGATGGTGTTCGATGTGGGCAGTGGCCCCCTGCGTCGCGTGCCGATGAACGAACCGTTGCGCGGCACCGAGTCGATGGTGGGTAACGTGATCGACAGCAGCTCCTCAGCCGGTGAACTGCTGCGTCGGATCGCCGGCTGATCGGTCGCTCCACAACAGGAGGTTGGCAGCCATGTCAGAGTCGATGCATGAACAACGTCGGTCCTCTTCACAGGACGCGACAACCGAGGTCGAGCCCTCAGAGTCGACCCGTGCGGAGGAACTTCGCGACGAACTTGACGATTTGCTCGACGAGATCGATGAGGTTCTCGAGACCAACGCCGAGGAGTTTGTGCGCTCCTACGTCCAAAAAGGCGGTGAGTGACCGGTGGCGATGCCACGTTTCGAACTGGGACAAGATCCCGGCACCGACTTCGGGTTGTTGCTGCGGCGGGTTGGCCTGACCCAGCCGGCGGGCGCTGGTGCGGTACCTGACGCTCCGCATGCCACAACCTGTGTGGCACTGCGCCATGCCGACGGTGTCGTCATCGCCGGTGACCGCCGTGCCACATCGGGGCATCTGATCTCTCACCGCACCATGGAAAAGGTGGTGCAGGCCGACCGTCACTCCGCAGTTGCCATCGCCGGGGCGGCGGGACCCGCCGTGGAGATGATTCGACTGTTCCAGGTGCAACTCGAGTACTACGAAAAAGTGCAGGGCACCGCGTTGTCGCTCGAGGGCAAGGCAAACCAGTTGGCGGCAATGGTGCGTCAGAACCTTCCTGCGGCGATGCAGGGCATGGGTGTCGTGCCGATCTTTGCCGGATACGACACGCGACGCGATGTCGGTCGGTTGTGGGATTACGACATGCTGGGAGGCCGGTACGAAGAGCGTGATCACGTCGCCACCGGCTCAGGGTCATTGCATGCCGGCACCACCTTGAAACTGGGCTATCGCGGCGGTTTGGACCGTGCGGCAGCGATCGCCCTGGCCGCGCGTGCGCTGTGGGAGGCTGCCGACGCCGATTCAGCAACCGGTGGTCCCGACGTGCTCCGTGGAATCTATCCAGTGGTCGCGGTGATCGATGCCGATGGTTGGGCACGCGTTGACGATGAGGAACTCGCGGCCGTGTACGCCGCGATCATGGACGAGGCCCGGGAGGCCCACTCGTGAGCATGCCGTATTACGTTGCGCCCGAACAGGCGATGAAGGACCGTGCGGATTTTGCGCGCAAGGGCATCGCGCGTGGCCGCGGACTGGTGGCGATGCGCTACATCGATGGAGTGGTCATGGTGGCGGAGAACGCCTCTCAGTCGCTCCGTAAAATCAGCGAGATCTACGACCGCATCGCTTTTGCCGGTGTTGGCAAGTACAACGAATTCGATCAACTGCGGGTTGCCGGTATTCGGGCGGCCGAACTCACCGGCTACCAGTACTCCCGCGACGATGTTGATGCGCGATCACTCGCAAACGACTATGCGCAGTTGCTCGGAAACTCGTTCACCCACGGGATGAAGCCGATGGAGGTCGAGATTTTGGTGGCCGAGGTATCGCTCGCCGGTGAGAACGACCAGATATTTCACATCATGTACGACGGCACGGTGATTGACCATCGTGATGGTTGCGCCCTCGGGGGTGACTCCGATGCCGTCACCGCGCGTCTGCGCGAAGGCTTCACCGAAGGCCTCATCCTTGACGATGCTGTCCGTCTTGGCGCCCAGGTCCTTGGCGGTGAGCGGGTGATTCCCGCTGATGAACTCGAGGTTGCCGTGCTCGAACGTGGAAACGGTCGGCGGTGTTTCCGACGTATCGAGATGCCCAGCGATGTCGTCGCATCGGCGGAATCCTCCGAACACGAGGCCTGACGAGATGGCCTCGGTCGACCTGAACAGCGACCTGGGAGAGGCCTTCGGGGCGTGGTCGCTCGGCGATGACCAGGCGATGCTCTCGGTTGTCACCAGTGCCAACATCGCGTGCGGCTTCCACGGTGGTGACCCGCCCACGCTGCGACGGGTATGTGGATGGGCTGCGGACGCTCGGGTGCGTATCGGGGCTCAGGTGTCTTTTCCAGATCTCCAGGGGTTCGGGCGCCGGCATATGGTGATCGACTCCAGCGAACTACAGGATCTCGTGCTGTATCAATTGGGTGCACTCGATGCCTTCGCGCAGGTAGCTGGCACCGAGATCGCATATGTCAAACCTCATGGTGCGCTCTACCACGCGGCGGTCAGCGATGCGGCGGTCGCCGGGGCTGTTGTGGCCGCGAGCGCCGAATACGACCCGTCATGTGCAATTCTCGGCCCACCCCAATCGGCGCTGCTCGCGGCAGCCGATGCTGCGGGTCTGGAAGCAGTGCCCGAAGGCTTTGTCGATCGGGCCTACCTGCCCGACGGAACCTTGGTGCCTCGCGGCCACGAGGGTGCGGTTCTGAGCGATGTGGCGCGTATCGCCGAACGCGCGGTCCAGATGGTGACCGACCACACCGTGGAGGCCATCGATGGATCCTCGGTGGCGTTGTCAGTCCGGTCTCTGTGTGTGCATGGCGACACGCCGGGGGCGGTCGCGATGGCGCGAGCGGTCCGGTCCGCGCTGGTGGCTGCCGGTATTGGGATCCACCCATTCACCTGAGCAATGGACATCGCTACGCCGGTCGTCGTTCCCTTTGGGCCTGATGCATTCATGATCGATACCGCCGGTCGACGAACCGACGTGGTTGCCGATCGGTGGCGCGAGGCACTGGCGGGTCGCGATATGGATGTTGTCCCCGCAGCCGCGACCGTTCTGGTGCGTTGTGGTTATCAGGATGTCTTGACCGCTGGTGATCGCGAGATGTTGGTGCATCTAGCGCGTGAGATCACCCAGGATGAGGGCGCTCACTCGGGGCGAACCGTGACCATTCCCGTTGTCTATGACGGCGACGACCTCGCCGATGTTGCTCGGCGGTGTGGCATGAGCACCGATGCGGTCGTGGCTGCGCATATCTCGGCGGAGTTCCGGGCGGCATTCTGCGGTTTCGCCCCGGGGTTCGCCTATCTGGTCGGGCTTCCGTCAGCGCTCCATCTTCCACGCCGCGACACACCGCGCACTACGGTTCCTGCCGGCTCGGTGGCGATTGCAGCGGAGTACTCCGCGGTCTATCCGCGGTCGAGTCCCGGCGGGTGGCATCTCATCGGTCGCACGGAATATGCAATGTTTGATGTCGCCCGTGACCCACCCGCGATCGTGGTGCCCGGTGACACGGTGAGGTTTGTTCATGCGGCTCGATGAGGGGCCGCGAGGTTCCGGCGCGGAGCGCGTGCCGACACTTGAGGTGATCGAGCTGGGAATCGCCACCACCGTGCAGGACCGGGGTCGAGTGGGGCTTGCGGCCCTCGGGGTTGGACGCTCGGGCTGGGTGTACGAGGAGCATGCGCAGGCGGCAAACCGGGCCGTCGGGAACTCGGCGTCGGCGCCGGTGATCGAAACGGTGGGTGGGCTTGTTCTGCGCGCCAATGCGCCGTGTGTCATCGCTGCAACAGGCTGGGTGGCGCCACGGGCGATGCGAGTCAATGACATCGTCGAGATCGGCACGCGCCCCGATGGTCTATGGACCTACGTCGCGGTCGCGGGAGGGATACATGGCGACGCCATGCTGGGGTCGCTGTCGGAGGACACCCTCGCTGGGTTGTGTCCGCTGCCTGTCGTCGCCGGTGGTGTCTATGGCATCGGTGATGCCAGTACTGCGGCCGCAGCCGACATTGTTGCGCCTCCGCAACGGATGTCGGACCCTCTGCATGTCCATCCCGGTCCGCAGAGCGCACGGTTCTCGTCGGCAAGTGCGCAACTGGCGTCGGCGACGCTCACCGTGGTGGCGTCGTCGCGGGTTGGTATCCGCCTTGGTGGGGCCGACATTGGATCGGTGACGTGGGACCAGATGCCGTCACAGCCGCTCATACCCGGCGCAATTCAGATCCCTCCCGACGGTCAGCCGATCGTGATGGGTCCCGATCATCCGACCACTGGTGGCTACCCAGTGATTGGAGTGCTTGGACGCGACGATCTGAGCGACCTCGCTGATCGTCCACCGGGCGCGCCGGTGCAGATGCGACCGGCTGCGTCAGAGGTTGCGCCGGATGGGGTCGTAGGGTGACGGCGGTGCAGCGGCGCATCTACGGGCTCGAAAACGAATACGGCGTCACCTGCACCTTCCGAGGGCAGCGGCGGCTCAGCCCCGATGAGGTCGCGCGGTACCTCTTTCGTCGTGTGGTGTCGTGGGGGAGGAGCTCCAACGTCTTTTTAGTCAACGGAGCGCGTCTCTATCTCGACGTTGGTTCGCACCCAGAATATGCCACCCCCGAATGCGACTCGCTGGTGGACCTCGTGGCCCATGATCGCGCCGGCGAACGAATCGTCGAAGACCTCGTTGAGTCCGCTCAGGAACGATTGGCCGAGGAGGGCATCCGTGGGACGGTGTACCTGTTCAAGAACAACACCGACTCTGCGGGCAATTCCTATGGATGTCACGAGAACTATCTGACGTCGCGCACCGACGACATGAAGTTCTACGACTCGGTCCTTATCCCGTTCTTCGTCACGCGGCAGATTTATGCCGGTGCGGGGAAGGTGGTGCACACGGCTCGGGGTCCTGCGTACTCGATGGCGCAACGTGCCGACCACATCTGGGAGGGAGTCTCGTCGGCGACCACGAGGTCACGGCCGATCATCAATACCCGTGACGAACCTCATGCCGATGCTGAGCGCTATCGGCGGTTGCACGTCATCGTCGGGGACTCCAACATGTGCGAATACACCACCTTCGTCAAGGTCGGTGCGGCGGCCTGCGTGCTGCGCATGGTCGAAGATCGCGCGGTGGTCCTACGCGACCTCACGTTGGAGAATCCGATCCGCGCCATTCGTGACATCAGTCAGGATCTGACATGCCGCCGGCCGGTGCGGCTGGCATCGGGCCGCGAATTGAGCGCGCTCGATATTCAGTCCGAACTGCTGGAGCGGGCTCTCGGCTACGCCGATCGGGGCGGTTTTACCGAAGAGGAGCGACAGGCCCTGGCCATGTGGGAGCACTGTGTGACGACGTTGGCCGATGACCCGATGCGCCTCGACACCGAGGTGGACTGGGTGATCAAGTACCGGCTGATCGAGGCCTTTCGGGCGCGTCACGGGCTGGAGCTAGGAGATCCGCGCGTGGCTGGGCTCGACCTTCAGTATCACGACATCACTCGTTCGCGCAGCCCATTCCACCGACTTGAAGCCAAGGGGCGGGCGCAACGGGTGACCGACGACGACGCCATCGAGTTGGCCACCACCACCGCGCCGACTACCACCCGGGCCCATCTGCGCAGTCAATTCATCGCCCGCGCGAAGGAACGGCGCCGTGATTACACGGTGGACTGGGTGCATCTGAAGCTCAACGATCAAGCCCAACGGACCGTGATTTGCAAGGATCCATTTGCCGCGCAGGACCCTCGGGTAGACCGCCTGATCGAACAGCTGTGATGAATGCGACGACCACGTCGCGGGTGATGCCGCTACGGTGTGCGCGTGCCCGAGTCCGACGCCGATTCTGACCTGTCCGGAACTGAGCACCCAGCCCCGACCGACATTCTCGTCCCAGATGAGGCGCAGCGCGTGAGCGCAGAGACGACCACGGATGCCGAGCCACCGCGTGGGCGTGCAGCATTGGGACGTGGTGCGCGCGCCTTCTTTGACTGGGCCATCGTTGTTGTTGTTGCGCTGACGGTCGCCCTTGGCGTGCGGACATTTGTGTTGGCACATTTTGTTGTTGAGGGATCGTCGATGGCGACCACGTTGACCTCCGGCGATCGGGTATTCGTCAACAAATTGTCGTACCGCTTCGGAGATCCCGGTCGAGGCGATGTCGTGGTTCTCCACGAGATCCGGGGAACGAACGAACGGGATCTCATCAAGCGCGTCATCGCCCTGCCTGGTGAAGAGATCGAGATCAGGTCGTGCGAGGTACGTATCGATGGACGCTTATTGATCGAGCCCTATCTCGACCCGACAGTGGTCACCCCAGGAAACTGTGGTGGGGACTTCGGCCCGTTGATGATTCCCGAGGGGTCGGTGTTCGTCATGGGTGACAACCGCCCCGGATCCCAAGACTCTCGTGCGTTGGGTCCAATCGACGATGACGACATCGTCGGGCGGGCGTTCGTGGTGTTCTGGCCGCGGGCGGATTGGCGCTGGCTCTAGACGCCGGGCCCGAATTCGTCCCGGGCCACGTCGACCATGCGGTCAACATGATCGCTGAAGATGCCATCGAGGCCCATGCGCAGTCCCGGACGTAATTGGTGTTCATGTTGGAGGTCCCACCCCAGCGTGTGCACGCCGAACCGGTGAAACAGCGTGGTCAATCCACCGTTCCAATCGTCGATGCGCATATTGATGGCGTCCACACCGGCATCGGCGAGGCGGGCGGCCCGTCGCTCTGGGCCCTCGGCGATGCGGTGCAATCGAGTCGAATCCACAAGTCGTGCATCGCGGTGACGTTCGCGGAGTCGCAGGGTCACATCGATATCGGGATGGCACAACCACACGTGCGGCCGCCATGAGGGTTCCACCGCATCAAGAACCGCGTCGGCAATCGCGTCGGGATCATCGCCCTTGATATCGAGTGACACAGGTACCGAGTGCCGACGGGCGAGCTCGAACAACTCACCCCAGTCAGGAATATGCGCCGGGAGGTCACCGCGTCGCACTCGAGTGATGGAACGGGATCGAGCGAAGCGGCGACCGATGCGGCCATCGTGGTCCAAGACCGCCACGCCGTCGGCGGTGCACCATACGTCGCTTTCCAGACCGGTAGCCCCAAGTCGCAGCGCCAACTCAAAGGCATCCATCGTGTTTTCTGGAGCGTGCGCGCGAGCGCCACGGTGCGCGAACAGAATCGGTGGGTCGATCAGGGAGGGGAGTTGCTGCTGCACGAGGTCGCATCATCGCACGGTCGTAGACTTACGTCGTGTTCAACCTGCAGGGCGGCGAGCTGATCATCATCGCCGTGCTGGCTCTCGTTGTGCTGGGACCTGAGCGACTTCCCGATGCGATGCGGCGACTTGGGCGTGCTCTCGGGCAGTTGCGCCGAATGGGAAATGAAGTGACCGAGGAGTTTCGCTCTGCGGTCGCGGAGCCAATGGATGACCTGCGTTCCGCTGTTGTCGACCCGGCTCGGGACCTACATGATGCCGCCCGCGGCACTGCAGAATCGGTCCGCGACGGTATGGCCGACCCCTCAGACCCGTCAACGCCGGTCTCGGGTGATGCTCCCGGACATCAGCCAGGTGTAGACGACCACGGCGCTGCCGCTGATGGCGATATGGCACCAGATGGTGATGATGCGGGCCCGGGTGGCGATCAATGAGTCGTCGCGATGCATCGGCAACAATGTCAATCACTGGCCACTTGGCGGAGTTGCGCAGTCGGATCATCAAATCTGCTGTCGCTGTCCTCGCTGGAGTGATCGTGGTGGTCGTGGTGTACGACCGCGTCCTCACGTGGTTGACGGCGCCATATGTCGCCCTGTGCCGACGATCACCAGCGGACTACTGCGGTATGTCCTATGACACGATCGCCGATGACGTGAACCTGTTCACCCTCGACCCGGTGGAGGGCCTGACCACGCGGTTGAGGGTGGCGACCTATGGGGGAGTGGTCCTCGCGTTGCCGATTCTTTTGTGGCAACTGTGGCGGTTCATCGTGCCGGCACTGCATCGTCGTGAGCGCGGTTTCGCTATCGGGTTTGTGCTTGCGACCGTGATCCTGTTCGTCGCCGGTGGTTTGCTCGCCTACAGCACGCTCGATCGTGCCCTTGAGTTCCTCATCGGATGGTCTGGCGAAGGAGTCGACCAGGCGTTCCGGGTCAGTGCCTATGTCCGCCTCGTCACACTCATGATCGTCGCATTTGGCGTCGGCTTTACCGTGCCAGTTCTGTTGGTGTTTTTGCAACTGGTGGGCATTCTGACGCCGCGAAGCCTTGTGAGAGGGTGGCGTTACGCCGTCGTGGGGACGGTCTTTATCGCCGCCGCCATCACGCCAAGCGGTGATCCCATCTCGCTGGCCACTCTGTCGGTGCCGATGGTGGCGCTCTATTTCGCAGCCGCGGGTATCGGCCGGCTGCTCGTGCGTCGCCGTGATGAGTGATCACGTGCGGCGGTCATTTCTCGCCGCACGCGGAGTCGATGCCGATCGCTTCCAAATCGAGGCGATGGACGCGATCGATGAGGGCCGGCATGTGGTCGTCGCCGCACCGACGGGCAGTGGAAAGACGTTGCCCGCCGAGTACGCCATCGAACGGGCCATTGCCGCTGGCCGACGTGCCTTCTACACCACGCCGCTCAAAGCGCTGTCCAACCAGAAGTACCGAGACCTCGTTGAGCGCCACGGCGAGGATGCGGTCGGGCTGCTGACGGGTGATACGAGCCACCGTCCCGGCGCCGATGTTGTGGTCATGACGACCGAGGTGCTGCGCAACATGATCTACGCGGCATCGCCAGATATTGACGAGCTGGCGGTGGTCGTGCTCGACGAAGTCCATTTCCTCCAAGACGCCTACCGGGGACCGGTCTGGGAGGAAATCATCATCCACCTACCCGACCACATTGCCTTGGTCGCGCTGTCGGCAACGGTGTCGAATAGCGGCGAGTTGGCCGAATGGATCTCGACGGTTCGCGGACCCACGGACTCGGTTGTGGAGACCCGGCGACCAGTTCCGCTCGAGGACCATTTCATGGTGGAGGACCTGACCAATGATCGGGTGGTCTTCGAGCCGATGTTCCTCGACGGGGGCCAGAACCGGTCGCTATCGCGACTTGATGAGTCGGCAGGTCCACGCCACCGTGGTCATGACCGCCGCCGCCGTGCACCGAATGCGCGGCGATTGGCAACCCCGGATCGCGTCGAGGTGATTGAGCAGTTGCGACGCCGCGACATGTTGCCTGCCATCGTGTTCGTGTTCTCGCGAGCGCAGTGCGAGCAGGCGGCGACGAACTGTGTGGATGCTGGGTTGGTGCTCTGCGATGACGATGAGCGATTGCGGATATCGGAGATCGTGTCCGAGCGTCTTGCGGGCCTTGACCCCGCTGATCTCGAGGTTCTCGATGCCGCCGGGTTCGAAATGAGGCTCGCGGCTGGCATTGCCGCACACCATGCGGGAATGGTGCCGCCATTCAAAGAGGCGGTGGAGCGCTGTTTCGCAGAGGGTTTGGTCAAAGTCGTATTCGCCACCGAGACCCTTGCTGTGGGCGTGAATATGCCGGCGCGCAGTGTGGTGATCGAACGCACCACGAAATACAACGGGGATCATCACGTCTCGTTGTCTGCGGGTGAATTCACGCAATTGACCGGGCGGGCCGGCCGACGGGGGATCGACGAGATGGGGGCCGCGGTCGTTCTGTGGAGCCCATGGGTGCGGTTCTCGGCGATTGCTGATCTTGCCGCCAGTCGCTCGTTTGCTCTGCGCTCGGTGTTCCGTCCGACGTACAACATGGTGGCAAATCTGGTGCGCCGTCACGACCATGCAACAGCACGACGCCTGCTCACAATGTCGTTCGCCCAGTTCCAAGGCGATGCTGAGGTGGTGCGGCTCGAAGGTCGCCTCCAGCGTCGCCGCGACCGTTATGACGAGCTGCGTGCAACAGCGACGAGCCCATATGGGGATATCGACGATTACCGCACCGGTGGTCGTGTGGCGCCCAGTGATCCGATCGCCGCGGGTGTCGCAGCGTTACGACCGGGCGATGTCATTCATGCTCGGGTGGGCGGATACCGAGGCCCGGTCGTTGTTGTGGCCACAGCAGCTCGATCGGCGGGGATCCGCCTTGATGTTGTGACCGCGCCTGGTCGGGTTGCGTCGTTGTCGACGCGTGACTTCGATGCGCCACCGGTGGTGGCGGGCCGCGTGCAGCTTCCCGGGGCCTATACGCCGCATCGGCGCGAGTACCGCCAAGAGGTTGCGCGGCGGCTCAAACGGGTCGATCTTCGGCCACCGGGAGCACGCAGCCGTCGCAGCGCTGCCAGTCATCCACAGGGGCATCCAGTGGAAGCCGACCCGGATTTGCGGCGTCGCCTGCGTGCTGCCGACGACGCCGATCGTGTTGCGCGGGACATCGCCGAGATCGAGCGCCGTGTGGGGGAGCGGCGCGGGTCGCTCGGACGTGACTTTGATGCGGTTGTTGGAGTGCTGGCCGAACTTGGGTACGTCGATGCCTCGGAGTGGTGCCTGACGGACGATGGTGATGTGATCGCTGGCTTGTTTCATGAGAGCGACCTCTTGGTTGCCGAGGCAGTTGGCCGAGGTCTCTTCAACGGTCTGTCAGCTCCTGAAGTGGCAGCCCTCGCATCATGTGTGGTGTACGAGGACCGCAGCCCCGAGCCGCCACCGCCAGCGCGCCATCCAACTGCTGAGGTTGCCCGCCGAGCGCGTTCGCTGGAGCGTCTACACGCTGAACTCGTCAAACTGTCCGACCGGTATGGAGCCCCTCGTCCGCGCGATCCCGACGGGGGATTCAGCGACATTGCCTTTGGCTGGGTCGATGGTGAATCATTCGCCGATCTCGTCGACGGTACCGACCTGACCGGCGGCGATTTCGTGCGCACGATTCGCCAAGTAGTCGACCTGTGCGAGCAGCTCTCGCAGGTCGCACCCGACGAGGCGGTGGCCACGGCTGCGGCGGCTGCGGTGGCTGCGGGAGTCCGCGGCGTTGTCGCTGATTCCGCCGTGGTGCAACCGGCACCGGAAGATGGGGGAGCACAGCAATGATCACTCCGGGCCATGAGTGGGCGCGGCGCGACGGCTCGGTGTCTGACGCGACCGTGACGAGCGACAGGGAGTTGGCGGCTGCAATGGGAAGTACCGTCGTGCTGCGTGGCGGTGATGTGCACCGTGCCCTCGGGGCGCCGATGGGTGTGCCCGGCAACGCGACAGTGGCGGTCGATCTCATCGAGGTGTGTGCAGAGGGCACCACGATTGCAGTCGCGGCGTCATATGTCTTGATCGGTCGTGCTCCGCATCGGCTCGGCCGATTGGTCGGGGCCTGGCATGTGCTGACCAACGCCGGTTTCGTCGGTCGGTATGAACTCGCTCCGCGTGCACATCCCGGCGACGGGGCAGCAGATCTGTTTAGTGTGGCCTCGTCGATGTCGCTACGCCAGCGCATCGGGGCCGCACGACGGTCACGCCTTGGTGCTCACCTGCCGCATCCTGCCCTTCGCGTTCGGCGGGTGCGCGACTATGTGCACGATCTCCAGCGGGGTGAGCGAGTGTGGGTGGATGGCCATCGCGTCTCGTGCCGTATGGCTTCACTGCAGTTGCGGGTTGTGCCCGAGGCAGTGCACGTGCGGCTCTGAGAGCATCCACGTCGGCTCGGCCGAGCGATCGTACGATGTGATGTCGTGACCTACGTCGCCGAGGAGTTCACCCCCGATGAGGCCGATGTCCTGCGGCGATACTTCACGAATCTCGACCGCCCGGTGTTTGCCCTCGTCAACTTGCCCGAGGTGGTGAAGGGCGCGTTGTTCGCCCGCTATTCACGATCGCCAAAGAGCCTTCGCCGGTTGTTCCTCGATGAGTTCGTGGGCGAACTCGATGTTGACGGCGATGCAACTGTTGACGCCACCGTCGGGCTCGATCGCGCCGAGTCGCTCTACGAAAAAGTATTTGTCGAGTACGGCGACGATTCGGTCGCGCAGCTCGGTGGTGTGCATTTGGCCTGCGAGCAGGCATCGAATTTGCTCACCAAGGTGCTGGAATGGGGGCGGCTCATGAGCTACCTCGAGCAGAGCACCCGGTACATCTCCTATGACGCACGCTTCGGTGGGCGGTATCGCTTCCATCGCGACCCAGCGCTTCTGGCGAGCCGTCACGGCACCCGGTACATCGGTGAGATGGACCGCATGTTCGACAACTATTCGCAGGCCGCGCAGATAGTGACCGACCACGTCCGGCGCACCGTGGTGCAGCAGCCTGGGGACTCCGATTTCGTCTATCGGCAGGCCACGCGGGCCAAGGCACTCGATGCCGTCCGAGGAATGCTGCCTGCGGCTGCCACGTCGAACGTCGGTATCTACGGCAGTGGTCAGGCCTATGAAGCTCTGCTGTTGCGCATGCGAGCCCATCCGCTTCCCGAGGCCCGCGAATACGCCGATCAGATGCTCGTCGAGTTGCGCAAAGTCATCCCGAGCTTCTTGCGGCGGGTGGACGTTCCCGAACGTGGCGGCGTTTGGTCCGAGTACCTCAGCAATGTGCGTGGCGACACTGAAGAACTTGTCGATTCATTATTTGGACGCACGCCGGTGGACTCGGTCGCGGAGGTCGAGCTGGTTGATTTTGATCCCGAGGCCGAGGACAAACTGCTGGCGGCGATCTGCTACCCACACTCCCACCTCGGCGAGCGCCAACTGTCCGCGCTGGTGGCGGGGCTGGGTGCCGAACAGCGGGCGGCGCTGTTGCGCGCTGCAGTGGGTGATCGCACAAACCGGCGTCACCGTCCGGGCCGGGCATTTGAGCGCAGCGATTACCGCTTTGACATCCTCAGCGACTACGGCGCATTCCGCGACTTGCAGCGGCACCGCATGTTGACGATCGACTGGCAGCAGCTGACGCCGAATCACGGCTTTGTCCGGCCGGAGCTGGTGGATGAGGCGGGTGCGGGTCCGTTGTTTGATGAATCGATGGAGCGTTCAGCCGAACTCTTCGATGTATTGCGGCCTGATTTTGACCAACAAGCGCAGTACGCCGTGGCAATGGCGTACAGGCTGCGATATTCGATGCAGTTCAATGCTCGTGAAGCCATGCATCTGATCGAATTACGATCGAGCCCGCAAGGCCATCCGTCGTATCGGCGCGTAGCACTTGAGATGCACCGATGTATCGCCGAAGTCGCTGGTCATCGTGCTATTGCGGATGCGATGACCCACGTGACCCATGAGGCACCAGAGCTTGAGCGCCTTGATGCGGAGCGCCGAATCGCTGCGCGTCGTGCCACTTGACAATTGGCCATGTGACAGACGTCGCACGATCGAGGGTGCGCGGCGGTGCTGTGTGGTCTACCATCCGGCGCAACCGCACTACACCCGACCGAGGACGCGTATTTCATGGCTGACGACATCGACAATGAGGATCTCGAAGGTCTCGACGTGAGTGCCGAGGCCGACGCCGAGGACGAGGACATCGACGACGGCGATTTCGGCGGCGGCGACGAATTTGACGGCGACGACGACGTCGAGTTCGGCGGTGACGACGATGATGCCGACGACGACGACGATGACGATGACGATGACGATGACGAATCGTCCACCGAATCGCGCCGCCGTGCGGCCAATGACGGAGACGATGACGACGAGGACATGGTCAATCCCGATGATGTCGAGGCCGATCTTGACACCATCTTGAAAGACCGTATGGTCACGGTCACTGTCGACGACGATGACGAAGAAGAGACCCCGGTCGTTGAGGAACGTGGTGAAGTTGTTGAGGGTGTGAAGCCCAAGCGTGCCGATGAGCAGATGTGTCCAAGCTGTTTCTTGCTGGTGAGGTCCAACGCGCCTGCTTGCCCAGTGGGCGACGACGACTGCCCGATCCTGTCGGCTTGATGGAACAAGTCGTCCGCCGGGCAGTCCCGGAGGACCATCCCGTTCTCAACGAACTTGAAAACGAGGCGCGTGCCGCGGTGCTCGAGACGCGCGGTGGTGCGCGGTGGTGCGAGGTTGTGCCCGCGCGGCGCGGGCGCTGGTTCGACGATGGTGCGCAAGTGTTCGTCGCCGAGATTGATGCGGTCGGTGTTGGCTATCTGGTGTTGATCCCAGGGGAGGTGGCGGTGGTCGAATCGGTGTTCGTCACTCCCGGTGCCCGTGAGGTTGGCTTTGGGGACTGGTTGCTCGAGGCGGCGCTCTCTTCAGCGGTTGAGGAAGGGTCACGCCTGTTGGAGGGCACTGCCCTTCCTGGCGATCGCGATCTGAAAAATTTGTTTGAACGGGCTGGCATTGTCGCCCGGGCGATCACGGTGTCGGTGCCGCTACGCCCCTCGCAGTCGTGAGCGGAACTCGTTCATTTCCACCACCGCACACCGTTGATCGTGGTGCATCGCGCACAGTTGGCCCTTGGCGCCATCTCGAGCGGTGGCAGCGATCGACCGGTGGTCAGCGCCCTGACCAGTTCGGTGGCCGCTTTTCTATAAACGCCGTGAGGCCTTCTTTGGTGTCCTCGGATGTAAGCACTTCCCCGAAGGCCTGATTCGTCATCTTCTTCAAGGTGTCATCGTCGGCCCATGCGGATGCAAGAACGACACGGCGTGACGCCCATACGGCCAGTGGCGCACAGGCGCAGATCTGATCTGCGAGCTGCTGAGCAGCGTCCATTGCGCCGCCAGCTGGTACCAGTCGGTTGATGAGCCCGAGCTGGTGGGCTCGCTCTGCGGGAATTGGCTCACCGGTCAGAATTGCCTCCATGGCTGCTGCTTGCCCGATTGCGCGTGGAAGGCGGAACAATCCTCCGGCGCCGGCGATCAGATTTCGTTTCACCTCGGCCAGGCCAAAAGCAGATCGTTCGGTGGCGACCACCATGTCAGCCGCAAGCACGATTTCGCATCCGCCCGCGGTGGCCAGGCCATCAACGGCCGCGATGATCGGCTTTGTGCGCTCGCGGTAGACGAATCCGGCGAATCCACCGCGCTCGGTGTTCAAGGCGCCTGCATCACCCGAGTTGATCGCTTTGAGATCTGCTCCGGCGCAGAACACGGGGCGCTCGTGGCCGTCGGTGTTGGCGGTGAGAATGCCAACCCACACCAGTTCGTCGGCCTCCATGCGGTCGACGGCTGCTTCAAGGCCGGCAGCGACGTCGCCGTTGACGGCGTTGCGGGCCTCGGGCCGATTGAGGGTAATGACCGCGACGCGGCCATCGGTGCGATATTCAACGATGTCAGCCATCGGCACAGCCTAGGGAGTGCACAGTCGCCACAACGCGGCAGGCGGCTGCACTCAGGCGGGTGCTGTGGTGTCGTCGTCGGTTGCTGTTGCGTGTTCTGGCTCGACGGTGGCCTCGGTTGATGCGGATGTGTCATCGGCGGCGCCTGTGGGTGCACCGTCGGTGTTGTCGGTAGCTGCGGCTTCAACACCCTGCGCTGGCGCATCACCGGTAACGTCCGTTGGTTCCTCGTCAGCAATCGTGACATTTTCTGTGACGTCTACGACGACATCTTCTGTGACGTCTTCGGCGGCGGGGGCCTCCGGAGTCGGGGTACCTGCATCCATTGATGAGGCGACATCAACGGATGCGTCGTCGCTCGCGCCGGTCGCGGACGATGGAGCGGTTTCGGTGGCGTCGCTGGCGGCAGCCTCGTTGGTCGTTTTCGCTGTGGACTCGCCACGACGTCCCTTGCGTCGGCGATCTGTGCCACCGCTGGCACCTCCCTGGCCATCGCGGCGTGGCGGCCCGGTGCGCAGCGGGCGCGGCATGGGTGCACCCTCGGGCACCTCCACACCGAACATGGCGGCAATCTGGGGCATTGCCGGTCCGATGCGTTCGACCGTTGCGCGTAACTCGTCGGTGACGGTGGTTGGGGCACCCATCGGTGTCACCATCTTCCGGATCGGAGAAAATGCTGCGGCTTCGAGCACGGCAATCCAGCGGTCGGGGCTCTCGATCGGAGTCAGCGTGGCATTGGTTGAATCGAGTAAGCGGGTAGCGATGTCGGCGGGAAACACGACGCCTGCCTTCGGCGGCTGCGAGGACAGGCGCAGCGCGCGGATCACGCGGCCGATAGCGAGTGCTGCATCAACATCGGCGAACCACAGTTGGAGCTCTTGCTCTTGACGCCGTGCTAGCGCCTCTCGTAGTTGCTCAACGATGGCTGATGTCGATGAGTCGCGGGCAATGCTCGGATCACCTGCAGCGGTGAGGACCGAGCGCAGGTCGCGCATATCCACCTGATCAGCGGTGGCGAGTGCGGCGTCGGCACGGTCACGCCATTCCGCGACGCGAAGGCGGGGGAGTAGGTTCTCAGCCAATCGCATCACCGTGTCGTCGGGCATGACGGCCCGGCCCTCTGCAGCCAGACGTGTGTTTTCCTCTGCGAGTCGGCTGCGAACTGCGGCCATACCTTTGAGCGCAAGCTCGGCAATTGGTTGCTGCTCGGCGGGAAGGTCAGCCAATACCGCCGTGCGATGCTGGCGTCCGGGTCGAAGCCGCTTCGGCTTTGGACGCTGCGGCATCTCCGGTGGCGGGGTGAAACGAGGCCCTCCGCGGCCACGACCTTGGCGGCGGTCGTTGCCACCATCGCCGTCACGGCGGCCACGACGCCCGTCGTCATCGCGCCCGCCGGTCGCCCCATCTCGACGGCGGTCACCGTCGTTGCGCCGCCGATCGCCATCCTTACGGCCCTCACCGTCATCGCGCCGACGACGGCGCCGGTCGCCGTCGCGACGTTCGCCGCGTTCGCGCCGGGCACGAGTCTCGATGACCGGGACGAACTCTTCGTCGTGGCCAAGGATCTCGAGGCGGTCATCGCGGTCACGGCGTTCACGGCCGGACAGCACCTGCACGATCTCGATGCTGTCCAAGCCCTGCTCAACTTCAACTTTCAGCACCGAACCAACAGCAATATCGCCGGGAAGGGTGCCAGCAGCGACCACGCCGCGGGGGTTTTTGGCTCCTGCGGCACGCCAGGTCCAACCGCCGTCATCGCGGGCGCTGGTGATCTCGATGTCGATCCGTCGGGACATGGGTCGAAACGGTAGCGGGTGGCGGGTGCGAACACCCACGGAATGGCTCGAATCCGGCGCGGGTGTGTTGGGCCAGGGCTACGGTGTGCCAATGCCCATCTACGCACTCGGCGACGCGACCCCCTCCATCGATCCCTCGGCCTATGTGCATCCCGATGCCGTCATCATTGGCGACGTGACCATTGGCGCGGAGTCTTCGATTTGGCCGGGCGCTGTGTTGCGCGGCGACGATGGACGCATCGTGATCGGTGCTCGCACCAGCATTCAGGACAACTGTGTGCTGCACACCACCCCAATGGATCACACGATCGTCGGCGATGACTGTGTGATCGGACATATCGTGCATCTTGAGGGATGCACCATTTCCGATGGATGCCTGATCGGAAATGCTGCGATGGTGCTGCATCGTTCGGTGGTGCATACCGGCGCAATCGTGGCGGCGAATTCGGTCGTGCTCTATGACGTCGACATCCCCTCTGGGGCTCTCGCCGTCGGCTCGCCGGCGGTGATCAAGCCCGATCGGGCCGATGCCACGATGATTGCTCAGGCAGCGCAGTCCTATGTGGATCGCGGGCGCCGTTTTGCCGCTGAATTGCGCCGCCTCGATGGGTGAACCCGACCACTCCGCTCATATCGAACAGCTCCGCGTCACGGTGTCAGTTGCCGATGCCGAGATCGTGGCCGATCGATTGTGGGGCCTCGGCGCCGGTGCAGTGGAAGAGGTACCGGTCGACGCAGGAACCGTTGAGTTGCGAACGGTTCTGCATCATGTTGACCTCAGCCAACTGTTGGACGGATGCGACCCAAGGGCACACAGCCGCCTCGTGACGATCGATGCAACGCCCGCGGAGACATGGCGTGAATTTGCCGCACCGGTCGTGCTCGGCGACCTTGTGCTCTGCCCAGCCTGGTGCACCCCACCCGATGATGCCGTTGGCCCGGTGGTCCTCATCGAGCCTGGGGTGTCATTCGGCTTGGGCGACCACCCGACGACGATGATGGCGGCATCGGCAGTGTTCGATGCGGTTGTCGACGGTGATGAGGTGGCCGATATCGGCGCGGGCAGTGGGGTGCTGTCCGTCGTAGCTGCGCTGCGTGGTGCACGGGTCATTGCCACGGAGATTTCTCCCTCAGCAGTCGTGGCCCTGCACGCCAATCTCCAACTGAACGCGGTGAGCGATCGGGTGCAGGTGGTCACCGGGAGTGGCACCGGGGGAGTGCTGGCAGCGGCGTCGCTCGACGTCGTGGTGGCCAATATCTCCGCACAGGTTCTTCGCTCGATGGCCGCCGAACTGGTGGACTGCGTTCGTCCGAATGGTCTGATCGTGGCCACTGGCATGTTGGCCGATGCGGATCACGGAGTCGATCGTGCACTGGAGGCCGCTGGTGCCGAGATCCTCGAGCGGCATCGTCGCGATGCTTGGGAATGCCTGGTGGCGCGTCGCGTCAGGGGGTAAGGGCGTCCACTGCTGCCGCTGTGGGTATCGACGGCACGGCACCGGCAATGGTGGTGGCGAGAGATCCAGCAATCACGCCTCGGCGAACTGCGTCGTCAATGTCGTAGCCCGACGCCAGCGCAGCGGCGACGGTGCCGCTCAATGTGTCACCGGCACCGGTTGTATCCACGACGGTCACCGCTGGTGCCGCAATCTGAATCGGTGCGGCATCGCGTCGATGCACCTCGGCACCGTCAGCACCGCGTGTGACGACGACGACACCGACGCCAGCGTCCAACAGACGCGCCACGCCGCCCAGTAATTCCACCTCGTGCTCGTTGGGCACGATCACATCAACCGCGGCCAGGACCTCGGTGGGGACATCACGTGCTGGTGCCGGATTCAGCACAACGGTGCATCCGGCGTTCTTGGCCGCACGCACCGACGCCGCCACCACATCCATCGGCACCTCGAGTTGCACGAGAAGCACACCCTGGGGTGTGTGCGCGGTGGGGCAATAGTCGTTGGCTCCGGGAATGACGACGATCGAATTCTCGCCGGCATCGTCGACGACGATTAATGCGCGACCGGTTGGGGTATCAACAACCAACACGGCGTCGACATCGCATCCCGCCTCGGTCAGGACTGCCGTCAGGCGTTCACCGGCAGCGTCGGCGCCAACCGCGCCAATAAATGTTGTTGATGCACCCTGACGAGCTGCGGCGACGGCCTGGTTGAGCCCCTTGCCGCCGGGATGTTCTGCATAGCTATGCCCGAGAAGTGTTTCACCGGGCCCTGGTCGCCGGGCCACACCAGCAACGAGGTCAAGATTTGCGCTGCCAACGACGCAGACCTGGGCGTGATCAGGCAATGGCGGGTCGACGGGCGGGCTCACGTGAGGTGCACGTCGTCAGATGCGATGGTGGACGAACTGATCTGCTCAGCCAGACTGCCGCGCGCGGACCCCAATGGGTGCGATGAGGCGGAACCCTGCGGCGTGGCGCTCATGTTCGCTTTCGCCACCCCAGAAACCGTATTCGTGATTGTCGCGGGCGAAATCGCGGCACTGCACCCGCACCATGCACCCCTCGCACACGCGTTGTGCTGCTTGTTCGCGCAGTTCACGAGTCTGTGGGCGCTCGGCGGCGGTGGGGAAGAAGAGGTGGGTGAGGCCTTTGCACGCACCGTCATCCATCCATGCATCATCGGTCAGCTCCCGCGTGATGAAATCCACCAGATCCATGTTGTTCCCCCCAACAGAGTTCAGTGCCGGCCGATGTGGCAGCAGTCACAGATGGTAGACGCTGAGGTGGGGTCCCGCCAAGAGCGCTCAGCCAGCCAGAACTGCGAGGCCCTCGCAGAATCGACTGACATCGTCTGGGGTTGTATCCCATGCGGTCATCCAGCGGTACCGATCGGTGCTGCGATCCCAATCCCAGAAGAAACACCAATCGCGCAGCGGCGTCGCGATCTCTGGCGTCAGCGTGGGGAAGATCGAATTCACCTGCGGTGTAGGTCCGGCATGGTCGCCGAGGATCTGTTGGGCATCGTGATGCAACCGTGACGCCATGTCGTTGGCGTGAGCGGCCCATGTGAGCCAACGGTCGTCCTCCAAATAGGTGCTGAATTGCGCCGCGACGAAACGCATCTTTGATGCCAACTGGTTGACCTGTTTGCGGAGGTAGATCGCACGGTCGGCGAGGTCACGATTGATGAAAACCACCGCTTCGGCGCCGAGCAGACCATTTTTGGTGCCACCAAAACTGACGACATCGACACCGGTCGCCACGACCATGTCACGCAATCCGTCGGGTCCTTTCCCCGCAGCGGCGACGGCATTGGCGAGACGTGCACCGTCGAGGTGGACGCGCATGCCGTGCGCATGAGCGCGATCGCAGATGGCTGCGATGTCATCATCGGAATAGAGCGTTCCCCATTCGGTGGCTTGGGTAATGGAGACGAGGCCGGGTTGTGCATGATGCATGATCCCGATATCGCCTGCGGCGGTATCGATGGCATCGGGGGAGAGGCGACCATCAGGTGCCGGTGCGGTGAGCAATTTCGTGCCGAGGATGCGTTCGGGTGCTCCTGTTTCATCCAAATTGATATGCGACCATTCTGAACACAGCACGGCCTCTGCCGTACGCAGTGCGGCACCCATGGCCAAGACGTTTGCGCCGGTGCCGTTCAATGCCAGCAGAGTGGTCACCGGTTGCCCGAACAAATCGTTGAAGGCCTGCTCGCATGCGCGGGTGTGAACATCATCGCCGTAGGCGAGTGCATGGCCGTGGTTTGCGCGCTGGATCGCCTCGATGATGTCGGGATGTGCGCCGGCGGCGTTATCGGATGCGAACGCGCACGCGGGGGGATCGGGGAGCAGCATGCGCCCATTATGGGGCTCGGTAGCCTTCGGGGCGTGTCCGATCCCTCAGAACATGCTGCGCGTCGTCGGACCTTTGCCATCATCTCGCATCCCGATGCCGGCAAAACCACGCTGACCGAGAAGTTTCTTCTCTACGCCGGAGCGCTAAACGATGCGGGCGCGGTGAAGGCTCGCGAGGGGCGGCGCGGCGCGACGAGTGACTGGATGGAGATGGAGCGCAAGCGTGGCATCTCCATCTCCTCGACGGCACTGTCGTTCGAATATCGCGGTCTGCAGTTCAATTTGCTGGACACCCCTGGGCACCGTGACTTTTCCGAAGACACCTACCGGGTACTCGCTGCGGTCGATTCGGTGGTGATGGTTCTCGATACCGCGAAGGGCATCGAACCCCAGACCTTGAAACTCTTCGAGGTCTGTCGCCAGCGTTCCCTGCCGGTGATCACCTTCTTGAACAAATACGACCGTCCGGGTCGCGAGCCGCTCGAGTTGCTCGATGAGATCGAATCACTGATCGGGCTTCGGCCGACACCGGCGACATGGCCCGTGGGGCGCTCGGGAGAATTTAAGGGCGTCATCGACAGGGTGGGGGGCGACTTCACTCGGTTTACCCGCACGGTGCGCGGCGCGCAGATCGCTCCGGAAGAAATTGTGCCGGCCGACCGTGCCGCTCAAGAAGAAGGCGCTGACTGGGAGCGCAGCATGGATGAATGTGGGCTTCTCGACGCCGTCGGGGCCGAGGTCGACAGTGAGAGCTTTTTGGCCGGGGAATCAACTCCGGTGTTTGTGGGGTCTGCCTTGACGAACTTTGGTGTGCGTCACGTCCTTGATGCCCTGGCCGACCTTGCACCTCCGGCCCTGGCACGCCCTGACGCGGCGGGTGTGCCGCGCCCGCTTGATGCGGGGTGCTCCGCGTTCGTGTTCAAGGTGCAGGCAAACATGGACCGCGCCCATCGTGATCGGATTGCATTCGTTCGGGTCTGCTCTGGCGAGTTCGAGCGCGGAATGGTTCTCACGAACTCGCGCACTGGGAAACCGTTCGCGACCAAATACGCATCGCAGGTCTTTGGTGCCGAACGATCAACGGTCGATAGTGCCCACCCCGGAGACGTCGTGGGCCTGGTGAACGCCACCGACTTGCAGATTGGTGACACCTTGTATGTGGGTGACGCGGTCGAATTTCCGCCGATCCCTCGATTCGCACCGGAGGTCTTTGCGACAGCGCGTCCTCTCGACACCGGCAAGTACAAGCAGTTTCGCCGTGGGCTCGATCAGCTCGATACCGAGGGCGTGGTGCAGGTGTTGCGTGACCCATTGGCCGGAGATGCCAACCCGGTGCTGGCAGCGGTGGGCCAGTTGCAGTTCGACGTCTTCGCTGACCGCCTGGATATCGAGTTCAATGCGCCATCAGAAGTATTGCCTGCCCCGTATGAGGCGATCCGCTACACCGATGATGCCAGCGCGGCACGGTTGCGTGAAGTGGGGGGCATCCGGATCCTGCGCCGCGGCGACGGTCGTCTGGTGGCGCTGTTCGAAAGTCGGTATCGATTGCAGCGACTCGAGAACGACGAGCCAGATTTGATGTTGGAGACGATTGCCGTCGACTAATCGAGTCGGCCATCTACTATTTCGTCATGACGAAAATCGATCGATGCCGGTGGTGTCGACGTGTGCTCCCTGAGCGGGTGGGGAGAGGTCGGCCGAAGCAATTCTGTTCCCAACGATGTCGGCAGTGGGACTGGGTAGCACGGCAACGTGCGCGCGAACTCGAACTCAGCGAGGACGAATTGGTGATTGCACGAACCGAGCTCGACGCACTCCATGACGATCTGTACGTCTTGGCATGCGCCGTCGATGACACTCAGCGCGATCTTGCCGATGGGAATGCCCGTCACACCGCGAAAGATTTGCGCGGCATGGTCGACTGGCTACTCGAGGCCGCATTGCCGCTTCGTGACCGAGAATTCTCTGCACCTACCCCCACACCCCGAAAAACGTCATGACGAAATTCGCCGACGCCTGAGTCCTGTGCCCGGGGGTAGAGGTCCAGCCGCGCTATCGGTGGCGCCAACGATCGGATTGCTCGAGCGAAATCTGGCCAACAGTGTCGTGTTCGCGTGCCCCGCGCGCCGGTCCTCATCGCATGGCCGGTGTGTGAGACCCCGAGCGTGTTGCCGTGGCAGATGAAGTCACGTCGTGGCGGCTGCGTGGCTCCAGGGCGACGGCGTTGACGACCATGTCATGACACCGTTGTGTTACTCACGTCGAGGCCGTGGTGGATGTCGGCAGGGCCGGTGCGAGAGCTATTCGGGATGATCCCGGCGTCGCCCATTTACCCACAACGCCCATAATATCCGTTATGTCAAATTGATGAGAGCAGGGCGAGGAGGAGCTGTACTGGAACCCCTCCCCCTCAGATCCCGTGGTTATTGGGTTTCCGGGGATGCTCGATGTCTCCCATGGGGATGTTGGCGGCGGGCTGAGCCTCGATCTCTGCAGCCGGACGCACTTTCGGTCGATGGAACTCCTGCACCCAGACAGGAGACACGACATGATCTCAACACCCCGACTCCCCCGCCGCCGCGTCATCGCGCTCGGCCTAGGCCTTGGCCTCGGCGCCACCGCTGTGAGCGGTGTGCTGCCGCTTCCCTCCCCCGTTGTTATCTCGGCAGCATCGATCCAGGGCTTGTCGCTTGGCGCCCGTGGTGACGCGGTTGCCGAGTTGCAGCGTGCACTGATTGCGAATGGCGTTGACGTCGTAGGTGGAGCCGACGGCGTGTTTGGCCCGAAGACTCTCGAGGCGCTGCAAATGTTCCAGTCCTCCGCTGGGCTCGCGGTGTCCGATGTTGTTGCTGACGACACCTTGATCGCACTTGGTCTGATTGAGTCGCCTATCGCCGGTCTGGCGGAAGGTGCTCGCGGCGAGGCAGTGAAAGCTCTCCAGGAGGCCCTCATCGCGGCGGGGATCACCCCGCGCGGTGGTGCCGACGGCATGTTCGGTCCCGGTACGGTGGCGGCGCTGCGCGAATGGCAGACCTCGTCCGGGCTGGAGGCCAGTGGCGTGGTGGACGCCACGACCGCGGCTCGCCTTCTCGGCGGTGCCTCATCGGCACCGTCGGCCGACGGTGCCGTCACCGAAGACGCAGCGGTCGCGGAGGCTGATGCGGCGGTCGAGGCGATGCCTGGTGATGCTGAACTGCTCGGTCTCGCCTACGGCGACTGGGGCGACGCGGTGGCGCAGGTACAAGAGCTTTTGATTGCCGCCGGTGTCGACGTGCACGGCGGCGCGGATGGCCTCTTCGGTGCAGCCACTCGTGATGCGCTGTCACAGTTCCAAGCCTCGGCTGGTCTCGACGTCTCTGGTCGCGTCGGCGAAGCCACTCTGTCGGCACTGCGGTCCGCGCAGTCCACCCCGGTCGCCGCTGCGGCGTCGCATCCCTACACCCAGCTGGTCGGTCTCCGTCCGGGTGCACTGGGTGAGGCGGTTGCGACGCTGCAGCAGCGTCTGCTCGACCTCGGCGTGCGGGTGCGCGGTGGCGCAGATGGTGTGTTCGGGCCCGCGACCGCGGACGCGGTGCGGTCGTTCCAGGAGCAGCGTGGTTTGGCCGTTGATGGCATCGTCGACGACGCCACTGCTGATGCCCTTGCGGTCGCCAACGCGGATGCCGCAGTTGACGAGGCTGTGGTCGACGGCCGCGAAGGCTGGGCGGTCTACGGCGAGCGTGGCTCCCGCGTTGTCGCGGCTCAGCAGGCTCTCGTTGATGCCGGCGTGCGCTTGCGTGGTGGTGTTGATGGTGTGTTCGGGTCGGCAACCGCTGCAGCAGTGATGGATGTGCAGCGCGCGAACGACCTGCGAGTGACCGGGGTGATTGACGCCGCGACGGCTGAGATTCTCGGTCTCGCAACTGCAGCGGTGCCAGCCGACTCGCCAGTCGCTGCTGCATCGATCGATGTGTTCCCGGTGCAAGGCCGCTGTGGGTTCAGCGATACCTGGCATGCCGCACGTTCTGGTGGGCGCCTTCACCTCGGCGTCGACATCATCGCTGCGGAGGGCAATCTGGTGTACGCCGTGACCGACGGCGTGATTACCAAGGTGTACGAGGACCGCCCCGGCTCGCTGTCGGGCAACGGCATTCGCCTGACCACCGAGGACGGCACCTACTTTTTCTACGCCCACTTCACACATGTGGCCGAGGGCATCGTCGAGGGTGCCGAAGTGCGGGCCGGACAGGTGGTTGGCTACATCGGGAGCACTGGCAACAGCGGCACCCCGCACCTCCATCTGGAGATTCACCCACAGGGTGGCGCGGCAATCGACCCGTATCCGATCGTGAAGGCTGTGGATGCGTGCCATGTGACCGAGCCGTTCGTGGTCGACGGTGAGTCGGTTGCCACTGAGTCCGAGGCCGTTGATTCGGTGGCTGCTGAGGCTGCTCCAGCGGCAACGGATGACACCGACGCGGACCAGGCTGGCGTCGCCAACACCACAGAGGCCGCGGCGATCGCGACCGACGGCGAGAACACCGCCGAGGTGGCCGCCGATGTGGAGGCGACGCCCGCAGTCGCCGACGACGTTGCCGCCGATGCCATTGGTGATGCGGTCGGTGGGTTTGGCCCCGACGACGCCACGCCTACCGGTGCATGACCCGGCTCCGGGTTCTATCCTCGCTGCGATGACCTCTGCTGACGGCATTCGCCTCGACGTCCAGTTCACCGCCGGCGCCGTGGAGTGGCCGCGCTTGCTCGATGCGACGCTGGCCGCCGAGGCCGGCGGGTACTCCGCCGTGTGGGTGGTCGACCATCTCGCCGGGCGTTCGATGAACGGAGATAACGCACTCGAGGCCTTTACATGGATGGGCGCTTTGGCTGCGGCGACATCGACCATCGAGATCGGTTCGCTCGTGGTCAACGTGTGGAACCGCAGCATCGGTGTTGCGGTCGTTGGGGCGGCGAGTGTGGCTGCCATCGCTGATCGACCGATGTGGTTCGGTGTTGGGGCGGGCACATCCCCGCGTAGTTCATTTGCATGGGAGCAGCAGATGGTCGCGGCACCAATTGTTGATGCAATGGCTGACCGTCATGCCCGTGTTGGTGAACTTCTTGATCTGACCGACGCGATGTGGCACGCCGACGATGCCGCAGAGCGCTTCCCAACGTTCCCCCGCCCCCGACACATCCCGCGGGTAATCGTCGGTGTGAACTCCGCAGCGTTGGCGACATTGGCCGGACAACGCGCCGATGGTGTAAACGTTCGATGGAGCCACCCGCGATGCCGGGAATTGCTCGATGCAGCAACCGCGGCGGCAGGCGATCGCAGCTTTGTGCGCACCGTCTATGCCGATTGGGATGATGCCCTCATCGATCCCGATCACCCGGAGCGACAGCGCATGGCCTCGCTCGGTGTCGATCGCCTCATTTTGTTGGCCACAGGAGTCCCTCCGTTGGGGTGAACCTGGGCTAGCGTTCGCGGTGACATATCACCGAGACACCCGTCCGGGAGAGTCGGTTCGCCGACGCCGAAGGAGCAACCTCCCCGGAATCTCTCAGGCCACAGGACCGGTCGGGGGCGGTGACGCTGGAGAGAGCTTCGGCTCGCCGACGGGGAAAGCCGCCACGGCGGTGAAACTCTCAGGTCAGATGACAGCGGGGGAACCGACCACGCCGTCTGGAGAGCCCTGTGCCTGATTTCGATCACCCTGCCGACACCTTCACCGATCGTCATATTGCGCCTGGATCGCGTGAGATCGATCGGATGCTGTCCGCTATCGGGGCGTCCTCGCTCGACGACCTGATCGCTGAGACCGTGCCAGCGTCCATCCTGAGCTCGGAGCCACTCAACGTGCCTCATGCGGTGAGCGAGGTAGCGGCTCTCGCACAATTGTCCGAACTCGCGGCGTTGAATCGCCCGCGTCGGTCGATGATCGGCATGGGGTATAGCCCGTGCATTCTGCCGGGGGTCATCCGGCGCAATGTGCTCGAGAATCCGGCTTGGTATACCGCCTACACCCCATACCAACCAGAGATCTCTCAGGGACGCCTTGAGACACTGTTGAACTTCCAGACGTTGATCTGCGAGTTGACCGGCCTCGAGGTGGCCAATGCGTCGCTGCTGGACGAAGCCACGGCGGCAGCAGAGGCCATGACCGTTGCCCGCCGGGTTGCGTCGGCACCGGGTGAACGGTTCCTCGTGCACCACGACACCCATCCTCAGATTGTGAACGTGCTGCGAACGCGAGCAGAACCGGTCGGTGTAGAGATCGTCGTCGGTGGTCTCGACGAGGCCGATGGTTGTTTCGGTGTGCTGGTCTCATGTCCGTCATCGACCGGAGGAGTGTTGGATCACTCGGCATTGATCGACGCGGTGCACGCCAACGGTGGCGTGGTGATCATGGCCGTGGATCCACTCGCCGCGGTGCGGCTGCGGAGTGCAGGTGCGCAGGGGGCCGACATCGCTATTGGTTCGGCGCAGCGATTCGGCGTGCCCATGGGTTTCGGCGGCCCCCATGCGGCGTTTATTGCGGTGCGTTCGGAATATGCGCGGTCGCTGCCGGGCCGTCTGGTCGGGGTCAGCGTCGACGCCGCAGGACGCCCCGCGCTGCGATTGGCGTTGCAAACACGTGAGCAGCACATTCGTCGTGAACGTGCCACCTCGAATATCTGCACGGCGCAGGTTCTCTTGGCCAATATCGCCGGGCTGTATGCCTCGTGGCATGGGATTGAGGGTCTGCGAGCAGTCGTCGATCGGATGCATGGCCATGCGGTAGTTCTGGCCGAGTCGTTCGTCGCGGCCGGATATGCGGTGCGCCACTCCCCGTTCATCGACACGGTATGCGTCAATGGGATTGATGCTGATGCGTGGGTGGCAGCTGCTGCTGCCGCCGATATCGACATCCGGCGCGTCGATGACACCAGCGTGGCGATGACAGTTGATGAGACCACCGATGCCGCGGTGGTGTCCCAGTTGCTGGCGGCGATCGGAGTGGCCGCAGTGGTGCCACCGGATGTGTCGCCTTTCTCGCCCACCGATGACCAATTACGTCATGACGAAATTCTTCAACAGGCCGCGTTCACGGCCTACCGCAGCGAGCACGCAATGCTGCGCTATCTACGCCGATGCGCCGATCGCGACCTGGCTCTTGATCGAACCATGATCCCGCTGGGTTCATGCACGATGAAGTTGAATGCCACCACCGAGATGGAGCCCATCACGTGGCCGGCCTTCGCCGAGGTGCACCCCTTCTCCCCCATCGACCGCCTGCAGGGCTACCAGCGCATGATCGCGGACCTCGAGGCCATGCTCGCCGACATCACGGGGTATGCGGCGGTCAGCCTGCAGCCAAATGCCGGCAGTCAGGGCGAATTCGCCGGCCTGTTGGCAATCCGCGCCTATCACCGAAGCCAGGGCGATACGCAGCGCGATGTGTGTCTGATTCCCTCCAGCGCTCATGGCACTAATGCGGCGAGTGCCGTAATGGCTGGCATGCGGGTGCACGTGGTGGCCTGTGACGACAACGGCGATGTCGATCTCGTAGATCTTTCGGCCGCTATCGACACCCACGGTGACCGGGTGGCCGCGGCCATGGTGACGTACCCGTCGACACATGGTGTATTCGAGGCGGGAATCGGGGAACTCTGCGACATCGTGCACGCTGCAGGAGGCCAGGTCTACGTTGACGGCGCGAACCTGAACGCCCTCGTGGGCGTCGCGCGTCCGGGAGCATTTGGCGCCGACGTGAGTCATCTGAATTTGCACAAGACGTTCTGTATTCCACATGGCGGTGGCGGGCCGGGAGTGGGGCCGGTGGCAGTTGCTGCACACCTCGCGCCGTTTCTTCCGGGGCACCCACTCGACGACGACGCACCGGTTGGGCCGGTATCGGCCGCCCCATTCGGATCGGCAGGCATCTTGCCGATTCCATGGGTGTACCTCCACCTCATGGGGCCAGATGGCCTACGCCGGGCGACCGAGGTGGCCATCTGTGCCGCAAATTATGTCGCCACGCGACTGGGTGATGCCTACCCAATTCTCTACACGGGGCGCTCAGGCCGCGTCGCGCACGAATGCATTCTCGATCTGCGCGCGATCACGAAGAGCACTGGGGTGACGGTGGATGATGTGGCCAAGCGCCTCATGGACCACGGATTACATGCTCCCACAATGTCGTTCCCGGTGGCCGGCACCTTGATGGTGGAACCAACCGAAAGCGAAGACCTGGCCGAGATCGATCGCTTCTGCGATGCGATGTTGTCGATTCGTGCCGAAATCGACAGAGTCGCCCGCGGTGAGTGGCCGCTGGACACCTCGCCGCTGCGTATGGCCCCTCATACAGCGGAGGATCTGATCGGCGATTGGGATCGTCCCTATCCCCGTGATCTCGGTGCCTACCCCAGCGTGTCCGCGCGCGTCGACAAGTATTTCCCTCCGGTCTCGCGCATCGATGCGGCGTCGGGCGATCGCAATCTGGTCTGCACCTGTGAACCGCTCGAGGTGTACGCAGCAATGAACGCGCAGTAGGTTGCGGCCATGGCCGAGCGTGACCGCACCGGAGAACTTCTTACCGAACTCATTAATCGACTGGCGGGGCCGGTGTCCGCTGGCGCCAAATTGGCCTCCGATGCGGCCACACGACGTGCCGATGCCAAGCGTCATATGGAAGAACTGTGTGCTGAATTGCAACGGGCGCGCGACGTTGGACGTCGTGTCGTCGACCTGCTCGATGAGATCGAGACCCCCCTCCGGCGCGCCGTCCCGCTGATCAATCAGTTGGTTGGGGTGCTCGAAGAGGTGTTGGCCGATGCGCCCGAGGACCTCGGCCCTCAGCTACGTACGTTGGCCTCGCGGCTTGGAGGTCTTGCCGACGGCCTTGGGCCGTTACTGATGATGGCCCAGGGGGCGGCAGGCATGTTCGGTAGCCGTCCGGCATCGAGTGGGGCATCGACGGCTGCCAGCACGGCGACCGCCCCCGCGACCACGACGACCGTGGCGAAGAAGACCACAGCAAAGACGACCGCGTCGAAGACGAGCACAGCCAAGAAGAGCGCAGCCAAGAAGACCACCGCGAAGAAAGCTGTTGCGAAGAAGTCAGCGGCAAAGAAGACCGCGGCGAAGAAGACCGCCGCAACGAAGTAGCCCCATCTTCGCCGCCTGTGTCACTGCCGGTGATGCGGCGCCGTCGTGTGAGCGCCAGTGCTGCTCACGTGGTGAAGGGCAAGTCCACCACGGTTGCAGGAACGTCGATGCCACGCACCCGCACGTCGACGGTGGCGCCTATTGGGAGCACGACAGGAAGTAAGGCCATGCCGACCGCGCGGCCCAGGCTGGTCACGTAATTTCCCGATGCCACCTGGGCGATGACCACGCCATTGTGCAGAATCTCGTAGCCGTGCCGAATCGGACGGCGTTGGGCGGTGTCCAGACCACGTAGGACCCGATGCGGTCCATCCGTCGACTCAGCAATAATCGCCTCACGACCGATGAAGGGCGTGTCCATGGCCACGACCCACCCGAGGCCGGCTTGCAGCGGCGTGATGTCTGGCCCGATCTCGTTGCCATGCAGCGGGAGGCCCGCCTCGAGTCGCAGTGTGTCGCGCGCGGCAAGACCAGCCGGAGTGACGCCACAGTCAAGTATCGATTCCCATATCGCCGGCGCAGCCTCGGCAGGCACCGCGATTTCCACACCGGGTCCACCCGTATAGCCGGTGCCGGCCACATGGCATTCGGTGCCATCTAGATCACAGGCGTGCACACGGAAACGACCAACCTCGGCGATGGCGGGCCATCGCGCCCCAAGGCGATCTTTCGCAGCCGGTCCCTGTACCGCAATCACGGCACGCGACTCGGTGATGTCGATACCGCCGATGACCTCGATGACCCGTGAGGTGTTGGACGCATTTGGCATAACATGCATCTCGCCGGACGGCAGCCACCAGATGATGATGTCGTCGACGACACCCCCATGCTCATCGAGGAGGTGTGTGTACTGCGCGCGCCCGGGTGCGATGCGGGTGATGTCGTTGGTCAGGGTCGACCGCACGAGTTCTACAGTGTCGTCCCCGGCAGGTAGCGCAACGGTTCCCAGATGCGACACGTCAAATGCCGCCGCGTCGTCGCGGCAGGCCTGGTGCTCAGCAACCGCTCCGCTGTACTCCAGCGGCATGTCCCATCCACCGAAGGGCGCCATTTTGGCGCCCGCCGCGCGGTGCATCGCGTCGAGTGGCGACAGGCGAAGGTCATCGCCGGTCGCGGTCGTCATCGGTGACGCCCCGGTCAGACCGCAGCCGCAGCGACGCCGTCGTCAGCGCGGAGTGGCACCAATTGGGCATCAACGTCGTTCTTCACGCCAGCGAGTGACAACACATTGAGCACGCCCTGGCCCGATCGAACAGCATCGATGAGTTCCTCGCCATCGGCGAGCACCACGGACTGCCCACTGATCACGATATGAGCCGAGGTGATGTCACCCTCGACATGGTTGCGAAGATACTCAAACACTGTTCGCACCGATTCGAGGCGGATGCCAGCGTCGAGCAAAGTCTTCACCATGCGCAGTTCCAACAGATCGCGATAGCTGTACCGGCGACGCGACCCACTACCTGCCGCATCGGTGAGCGACGGACGGATCAGGTCGGTACGCGCCCAGTAGTCGAGCTGGCGATAGGAGATACCGACGACCGTCGCAGCTTGACGACCGCTGTAGCCCGCGTCGATATCGATCGAGTTCACATCCATGGTTGCTCCCATCGGGTGACAACGGCGAAACTACGCCGCTGTGACCCCGAGAGCCTACGGGTGGGTTGCTGCGTCGTCAATCCCCCGCTCAGGGGGCGAAGTCCTCGGGGTTGACGTTCTCGAGGAAGGATTGGAACTCGTCGATGATCTCGGCGGTGCCTTCCTCGCTCGTGTCGTCGTCATCGGTCCGGCCGGCATCGGCCAGTACGTCATCGGCCGCGAAAATTGGGACATTGGCCCGAATAGCGAGTGCGCACGCATCAGAGGGTCGCGCTGAGATGTGCAGCGCTTGGCCGTCGCTCGTGGTGAGGACTATTTCAGCGAAGAAGGTGTGGTCACGTACCTCGGTGATATTCACGCTCTCCCACACGCCGCCAAGCTCATCAATCACCGTCCGCATAAGGTCGTGGGTCATCGGCCGGGGCGGTTCAATGCCCTCCATCGCGGCGTGAATCGCGGCGGCCTCGGGATTCCCGATGTAGATCGGAAGGATGCGGTGCTTGCCGTTGCGCTCGCGCAGGAGCATCATTGGCGTGTTCGCGGGGATTTCCACCCGCACACCTACGAGATCCATCGCCTGCACGTCGGCGAATCTAGTTCATGCTCGCGCGCGGTGCGGAGCGGTGACGTCAGTGGTGGCCGAGAGCGTCGATGCCCTCGTCGACGAGAGCGCTGCGCAGAGCGGCACCGAGGCCGGCGAGTTCAGCCGCTCGACGAACCGATTCGGCGCGCACGCCAGGGTCACGATGTCGGAGTCGCGGCCCCGCCAACTGTTCGAACAAGGAGATCTCGCGTTCGGCCGAGGTGCGCCAGGCCCGCAAATGCCGTACCTCGCACCCAGCGGCGATCATGTCGCGGGCGGCAACCCCTACCCGCACCTGCAGATCGCCATATGTCGGCCGACCCGATCCGCGGATCGGACGGATGATGCCGAACTCCTCCAGACTGTCGAGTTCGTTCTCGCGTAGGCCGGTCATTGCGCAAAACTCGTTGCGATCAAGGTGCACGCCGGGGAGCAATTGCGCGGGCGCCGCCTCTTGTCGCGGCCGCGGTGGCGACAAGGGTGGCCGAGCAGGCGGTCGCTCGGAATTTCCCGCAGCCGGGTGGGTGTCCAGCGCGCTCATGGGCACATCTTCTGGACGTGGCATTGGCCCAGATGCGTCTGGGTCGATATCGGGCCGGGGAATGCCTCGTGGTCGGCTGTGCTCGCCGGTCGGGTCGATCTCACCGGAGTCGAGTCGGTCTTTGATGACCCGCAACGGCAGGTAGTTCTCGCGTTGCTCGCTGAGGATCACCCGCAGCAGATCGACATCTGATTCGTAGAACTTTCGGTAACCAGAGGCGGTGCGTTCCGGCGAGATCAGCCCCTGGCTCTCCAGAAAGCGAATCTTGGAGATCGTGACGTCGGGAAACTCCTCGAGCAGGATTCCGAGGACATCCCCAATTGACAGATACGGCGATGTCTGCGCCTCAGGCATCGGACCGCTCGAAGAACACGAGTCGAAACTTACCGATCTGAACTTCATCGCCATGGCGCAACACAGCAGCCTCGATGCGCTGCTGGTTCACGTAGGTGCCGTTGAGCGATCCGGAGTCGAGAATCTCGTATCCGTCGTCGCGGCGCACGATTTCGGCGTGGCGGCGCGAGACCGTGATGTCGTCAAGGGCCAGTTCGGAGTCGGGGTGCCGTCCGATGCGCGTTGTCTCCCCCGTCATGGCGAAACGGTGGCCCGCCAACCCGCCGGAACGCACGATGAGCACTCCAACGCCGCGGGCGAGTTCGCCGACGGGAACGGCAATATCGTCGCTCGGCCCGGCCGCGTCTTGAAGCGGGTCGACGCTGATCAGCGTGATCGTGCGATCGTCAAGGACATCAAGCGCGGATCCACAGCTGGAGCAAAAATTGCTGCCCGGTGGGTTGCGGTGGCCGCATTGATTGCAGAACACGTACGACACGGTGTCGGCGTCACTCACCGATCAGGGCCCGGTAGGCGTCGGCGGTGAGAAGCGATTCAAGGCTGGCTGCAGCATCTGGTTGCATCTCGTAGATCCACCCCTCGCCGTAGGGGTCAGAGTTCAGCAGCGAGGGGTCGTGCTCGAGGGCGCTGTTCACGGCGGTCACGGTGCCGGCGACCGGTGTGTACACCTCCGACACCGACTTGGTGCTCTCGATTTCACCGCAGGGATCGCCGGCGTTTACGGCGCTGCCCTGTGCCGGTGGCTCAACGAATACGACATCGCCGAGCGAGTCCTGGGCATAGTCGGTGATGCCCACCCTCCAGCATCCGTCGTCGACAACGCGAACCCACTCATGGTCGTTCGAGTAGCGGAGATCATCGGGCACGTTCACGCTTCCCACGGTAGCCCCTCTTCGCCCGCGGGTCACGCCTGGCTGCGTGCAGATTGACTCGTGTCACGGCCGCGCCGGATGCCATCGCGGACGAGTGGGATGTAGGCCACTGCGGTGTACCACGACAGCACCAATCCGGGCGGGCCCATGATCCAGGCCGCAACGCCGAAGGCGTCGGCGATTGCAATGTTGCTCTCGGCCATCAAGAAGCCGGGGAAGGCGAACATCAACAGAAATGTCGCGGTCTTGCCCCACCAGGTGACATCGAAGCGCTCCATGTTGAACACTGCTGTGGCCACGACCATTGTGATGCCGACGACCACTTCCCGGGCGAGCACGGCGATGGCGAACCACACCGGCACCGATCCGTCGATGATCAAACTTACGATGCCGACGACAAAAAGCAGCCGATCGACGGTCGGGTCGAACACCTTGCCGAATTCACTTGTTTGGTCCAACCGGCGCGCAAGGTAGCCATCAACCCAGTCGGTGGCACCGAGTATCCCCAGCAGCCACGCGGCCGCCTGACGATCCTGGGGTCCGAAGAGCAGCCAGACGAACACCGGTAGGCAGCACAGGCGTAAGGCGGTCACCAGGTTGGGCACGGTCAACAAGGACTGGCGGGTCCCCATCGGTGCCGCAGCAGGGTCGTCGACAGCCACGGGGCGAGCCTACGCTGGGCGGATGCCCACAATCTTCACCCGAATCATCGATGGGGAACTGCCCGGCACGTTCCTCTGGCGTGATGAGCACTGTGTCGTGTTCTTGTCGATCAACCCAATGGCCCACGGACACGCACTCGTTGTGCCGCGTGCAGAGGTTGACCACTGGGTTGACCTCGACGACGACCTGTGCGATCACCTGTTCCGGGTTGCTCGGCATGTGGGTCGGGCCCAAGAAGCAGCGTTCGGCTGCCAGAAGGTCGGCGTGATCATCGCCGGCTATGAGGTCCCCCACGTGCACATCCACGTTGTGCCCACGAATGACATCGGCGAACTCTCCTTTGCCGCCGCCGCTCCGTCAGTGGATCGCGAGGACTTGGACCGCGCGGCAGTGGCCATCCGTGACGAACTGTCACGTCGCGGACACGGTGAGGTTGCATCATGAACGCCGTTCCTCGTCACGATGGCGCCATCGATCGCGATTCAGCAGACGTCGGCCTCGACGCCGCGCGGTTGGAACGAATCGACGCCCACTTCACCCGGTACATCGACGATGGACGCCTTCCGGGGTGGCAGGTGCTCGTGGCTCGTCACGGCGATGTGGTGTACAACCGCTGTCGTGGATGGCGCAATCGCGAGGTGGGCACCGAGTTCACCCCAGACACGATTGTTCGCCTGTATTCGATGACCAAGCCGCTGACCTCGGTGCTGGCCATGATGCTCCATGAGGAGGGCCGGATCGGGCTGAAGGATCCGGTGTCGAACTACATCAGCGAATTCGCTGACACCGCGGTGTACCGCTCGGGTTCGTACCTGCGACCGGTGACCGAACCGCAGGTTGAACCCATTCGGATCTGGCATCTGCTCACCCATATGTCGGGGCTCACCTATGGCTTTCACAACACCCATCCGGTTGACGCGATGTATCGCGCTGCTGGCTTTGAATGGGGGTCGCCCGCCGGTGCGGATCTCGCCGAGTGTTGTGCCCGATGGGCACAGTTGCCGTTGGTGTTCCAGCCCGGTTCGGAATGGAATTACGGCGTGTCGACCGACGTGCTCGGTCGCGTCGTTGAAGTGGTTGAAGGTAAGCCGCTCGATGAGGTGATGCGCGACCGCATCACCACTCCTCTGGGCATGGTCGATACTGCGTTTTCGGTGACCGACGATGAGCGTCGGGGACGCCTCGCGCAGCTGTACATCCCCAATCCGGCTGATCTCACCGCGGTCGCGGCTCCTGATGTGCTTTCGCAGAGCACCGCCCCGACGATGTTGTCCGGCGGTGGCGGGCTCTTCGGTACGGCTCAGGACTATCTGCAGTTCTGCCGCATGGTTGCCGGAGGCGGCTGCCGTGGCGAAGTTCGACTGCTCGGTCGACACACGGTGGACTACATGGGATCGAATCATCTGCCGGGTGGTGCAGATCTTG